>CADBHR010000005.1 GCA_902794475.1 uncultured Methanobrevibacter sp.
TCCTTAATTCTTCGTTATTATCTATTTTTTCTTCTGCCATATTAATTCACCTTGTACAAGTCGTGAAAAATATCTAATATATATAAAAAATTGCAATTTAAAAACAGTTGTAAAAATTTTTACATAGTATTAGATATATTAAATGTAGTAAATACACATATATAAAGCTATTCATAAATCTCTTGGAGTAAAGTTTATATATGAGAAACTAAAATCTCTTTAAAAATAGCCTTAAACTTTAAATTAAAGTTTTTTACACTATTTTAATCTAAATAAAGCTTAATCTTTATTTTTTGATAAAACAAAAAATTAAGGTTAAGATAAATTTTCAATTTTTTATTACAGAATCATGATTATTATTGGAAGTGTAATCAAAGAGATTACAGTGTTGATTAATATGCAGTCCGAAGTCAATTCATAGTCAAGTTTGTATGTGATTGCCAGAAGCAATGACATCATTCCTGAAGGCATGGCGGCCTCAACAACTGAAATTTTAAACTGAAGGTCAACCAGTCCCAGCTGCGAAGCGACAATGAATGCAACTAATGGGAAAAATGCCAATTTCATGATTGATGTAAATATGATCATAGATTTGCTTCTTTTAATAGCTGAAAAATCAATTGACAAACCTAAAGCAATCATTATCAAAGGAATAGCACCTTGACCTAAATAATTAACGGTATTATCAAAAATAGGGCCTATTGGAATGTTAAAGAAATTAAATCCCAAACCTAAAATCACTGCCCAAAGCGGTGGGAAAAATGTAATTTTCTTTACTGCGGTCTTAACGGTTCCGCCAAATTTCATGATTAAAACAAATGACAATATCAAAAAGATACATAATGTGGCCATGTCACAAAATATTGCTCTTAAAAAACCGTCCTGTCCAAAAATACCCAAAGTAACCGGGTATCCCATAAATGCAGTATTGGCAATCATTACTGTTACCAATACACTCCACAGCGTAATTTCATCCAGTTTCAATTGTTTTAAAATAAAATATGAAACAATGCCTGTTACAAATGAAGATGCTAAAATAACAAATGGAAGAATGCCCAATTTCGAAAGCATTGATAAATCAGCCGAATATATTGCATGAAAAATCATGCAAGGCATTAAAATATACATTACTATCTTATTAAAAGGATCGATGTCTTTTTCACTTAAAAAATCGATTCTTTTAAGGAAATATCCAATCCCAATCATTATAATAATTGATAAAATAGTAACTTCAATTTCATTCATGAGTAAATATTAGATAAAAAAAGTATAAAAAAGTTAAGAAAAAAAGAAAAATTAAAATTAGCTAACGATACCTTCGCTAGTAATTTTAAATACGCATTCACCTTCAGGTAAATGAGGAGAATCCACTAAACGTGCAATTCTTTTTCCAGCCAAACCTTTTTTAAGCCAGATCCTGTAAGTAGAAGCGTGACCTAAAACATGTCCACCAATAGCTTTGGTAGGACTTCCAAAGAATGAATCCGGTTTAGCTTGAACCTGGTTAGTTAAAAATACTGCAACATTATATGTGTTTGCAATTTGCTGAAGTGAATGTAAATGTTGGTTTAATTTTTGTTGCCTTACAGCCAAAGATTCCCTTCCAACATATTCTGCTCTGAAGTGTGCCATTAATGAATCAACAATGACCAATCTAACGTTAGCTCCACCTTGAATAAGCTCATTAATTTTATCAACCATCAAGATTTGGTGAGCTGAATTGAATGCACGTGCAACATGGATTCTGCTTAATACTTGTTCAGTATCCAATTCAAATCCTTCTGCAATTTGTCTTATCCTTTCCGGACGGAAAGTGTTTTCAGTATCAACAAATACGCATTCACCGTCAAGCCCTCCAAGTTCTTCAGGTAACTGAACTGTAACGGCTAATTCATGAGAAATTTGACTCTTACCAGATCCGAATTCACCAAATACTTCAGTAATGGATTGGGTTTCAATTCCCCCTCCTATCAAATCATTGAATTCTTGGCTTCCAACAGTTATGTGTCCAACATCTTTTCTTCTTTCATCTACTTCAAGAGCAGTTTCAAAAGTAATATTTTCAGCTCTACGGGCGGCTTCAATAACTTTTTCTGCAACACCTTCTCCGATTTCAGCTTTTACTGATAATTCTTTAGGAGTAGCTGTAGCTAATCTCATCATATCAGCGAAACCTGCATCTTTTAATTTTTCTGCTGTTTTTTCTCCAACACCTGGTAAATCACTTAATTCAATAATATTTTTTCAAAAGTTTTTTAGGATTTAACCTATTTTCTTCAGAATATTCATTAAAACTAACATTAGCAATAATCTCGATTGTCATACCGACTAAATCTTCAAGTTTATCTTCTATTCCATAACCATCATCAATAAGAGAGATGATTTCCTCCATATCTTTTTCTATTAGCTCTTCTGCTAATTTACCGAAGAATGTTACTGGAATTTCACCTGTGTCATCTTCGACTCTTGTAGGAATCATGAGAGTATAATCAGGTTCATCAAATGTATGGCCACAGTTATCGCAAATGTACTCATCTTCAGACTCCTCTACATTTTCACGACAGTTTGGACATTTTTTAAGTAAGATTCTGTCAGTGAATACCTCTTTAATTCTAGCGGTTATGTGAACATTGGTATCGTCTTCCAATAATGCTTCAATTGGTTTTGCAACAAATATTGATTCCATTAGTTCCTCTTGTGATGGCAATTCTTCTAGTTCCTTTTCACTAGGTTCTAAAATAGTTGTTCCACCGGATACAGTAGCTTGAAGGCGATTGTCCATATCAAGGGATAAACGAGGATTTTGTAATTTAAGAGGTTGACCCATCTCTAAATCCATTTTTGCATCATTATCCCATAACACAACTCTAATTGAGCCAGTATCATCTGCAATTTCAATATTTCTAACGAATCCTGTATCACCATTATCCCTATCAAAATTACGTATATCATTTAATTCAATGACCCTTCCAACGATGATTGTATCTTCTTCATCTTCATCCAAGTCTTCAATTTTCTTATAATCATAAATTGCTTTTTCTAATGTAGCAAGTTCAGGAATAAACATTGCAGAAGCTTGTTCTTCAGATAATCTAATAATTCTAGAACCTCCACCAATGTTTAAATCAACACTGTACATGCCCAGTCTTGTTCTGGCATTTTCAATTCTGTATGCCTCACCGACTGCATAATCTCCTTCAGCCTTTTCATTCCAGAAGGATAATCTTACCTTACCTGACTCATCAGCGAATAATGCAGATCGAACAATACCTACACTAGAATCATCCCTTTGGAATTCCCTTGGTTCTTCTAGTGAGAGGATTCTTCCGATAATATCAATCTCGATACCATCTTCATCATAGTCAAATTGGATTTGCCCGATTGAAACTGGATGTAATTCATTTCTGATTCCGTCCAATTCATCTATTTTATCGATTGATAAGTTATCAGGGTTAACTGTAATCTGAGTGTTGAAATTAGTATTCATAGAGTATTGACTTTGGGTGTATTGGTCATAACGGACATCTCCGCCGATAACTTTAATGAAATCTCCTTTATTTAACACAATATTGGTGTCATCGCCCCAAACTGTCACTCTTATCTCGCCTGTTGAGTCCCTAACATCAAAGTTTCTTAATTTACCTTCAGTATTATCAGTTTTTCTGGTAAATACTCTGATATCCTGGAGTCTTGAAACAACACCTATAATTGAAACATCCTTTTGTTCACTTAAATCGCCGATAGGTAAGAATTCCTGTTGGATTTCAGGAACATCATAATCACCTTTAATGATTCTTCCATCCCAATGGGTTAATGTGATTTCATTTTCACCATCACGGTTTGGTCTTTCACGTGCTTGTGCCTGAAGAATTTTAACTGTGTCCCCATCTTCTAATTTTAAATCATTGATTAATTCAACATTTTTATTCCATAATGTGTAAGAGATTTGTCCAGAATCATCTTGTAATTCAAGAGATGCAACTTTTCCTTCTTTTCCATTTTTTTCATAGCTTCTGATTGTTGGAATTCTAATGATTCTTGCAATGATATTGACTTTAGTTTCAGGCTGAATATCAGCAATCTTTGTTATTTCTTCTTCATAAGCAGGGTATTTTGATGAATCCTCTTCCAAATGGACAAGAACAGATCTTGGTCTTAAGTTTGCTTCAAGACCTGAGTACCCTTCCTTGATATCAACATTCTTAATCTGAATGATATCTCCTTCAGTGACATTTTTAAGCAATTTTATATTTTGAGTCCAGAAAACAGCCCTTATCTCACCGGTGTTATCTTTTAACTCAACATTTTGAACTTCACCACTTTGGCCTTTACGTGTTTTAAATGATCTTGGATTTGAAATTGATATTACTCTGCCTGCAACGGTGACATCCCTGCTATTAGCTTCAAGTTTATCAATTGTATCAATGGCAAATTCAGGTTTTTCAGAAACAACTTCAGGTTCTTCTGTAACTAGTTCGCCAACAACCATATCCGCCAGGCTTGTATCGGTCATGAATGGATTTTCAATTTCCTGTTGTCTAAATTTTTCTATCCTTTCAAAGAATTCTTCTTCAGAAAGTTGGTCTTTTACTTTATCAAATCTTTCCTTAAGTTCATCAGACATCTCAGTTGATGGTTCTTCAGATTTATTTTCGAAAATAGATGTATCAACACCATTATGATTTTGAACAACTAACTGTGCAGCACTAAAATCGTCAATAAATTCTACATCTTCATTACTTGATTTCATTTTTTCCATTTCTTCTAAGAACTCTTCTTCAGAAAGTTTATCTTTAACTTTTTCGTATTCTTGTAAAATATTTTCTTGCATACCAAACCCCTCATAGAAAAGTTAATTATAATTTTATATTCATAGCCTATATAAAGTTAGAGAGAGAGCATTTGAAAAGTAATCTCACTAACAATATTATTAAAAAATTTAATATAAATATTACCAGAGTGCATATATGTGCCTATGCACAAAAGTGCTAATATGCATTAGGATTTTTCTTTAAAACTGTTTTAATCATTATGGCCAAGTCCAGACCCAAATGCCAGTTTTCTACATATTCAATATCATATTCTATACGTTTTTTAATTGAAGTGTCTCCACGGCAGCCGTGAATTTGGGCCCAACCTGTCAATCCAGGTTTTACTTGGTGTTTAACCATATATTTAGGAATTGTTTCCTTAAATTGTTCTACAAAGTAAGGTCTTTCCGGCCTAGGTCCAACAACACTCATGTCCCCCTTCAATACATTGAAAAATTGTGGCAATTCATCAATACTGGTTTTTCTGATAAAATCCCCGACCCTGGTTTTCCTTGGGTCATCGGGGGTTGTCCATTCGGATTTTTCTTCACTAGGATCCTGAACTTTCATGCTTCGGAACTTATACATCATGAAGGTTTTACCGTTATATCCCATCCTTTCCTGCTTAAAGATGATTGGGCCAGGAGAGGTTAATTTAATAGCGATAGCCGTAATAATCATTATGGGTGATGTTATAGTGATTGCTATTATGGATATGACATAATCAGAAATGAATTTGAGGAACTTATTGAAATTGTCATCGAGCGGAACATAACGAATATTGATGATTGGAATATCTTCAATCATATCAATTGACGGTTGTGCAGGGAAATATCTGATATAATCAGGGATGATTTCCGCCTTAATCCCCACTCTTTCACAACTTTCCACTAGTTCATTGATTTTATAATAGTACTTTAAAGGAATGGCCAAAACAACCCTATCATATCTATTGTTTTCAAGAATATGATCCAACTGGTTAAATGAACCTATAACCCTGCTACCTTCTATTTCCATGCCTATGTGCTCTTGTCTTCCTATAAATCCACTGACAGAAAATCCCAAATAAGGATTTTCACGGATTTTGCGTGCAAATGTATATGCCAAATCATTGTCCCCAACTATTAGGATATGCTTTAGATTCTTGTTGTTAATTCTTAAATTCTTAAGAATGCTTCGGATAATGAATCTCTCAATTATTCCCAAGAAGGTTGCAATTACAGCCAGCAGGAACAGCATTATCCTTGAAAAATCTGGCTGGTTTATGATGAAGAGAATTGAAACTAAAACAAGAAATGCTACAACGTTTACTTTGATTATCTGCGTAGCTTCTGAGAATATGTTCTTATACGTTCTTCGCGGTTTATATAAACCAAATGCAAAGTATAAAATCAGATAAACCGGAATGACAGCCAATATTAAAAATAAAAGATAACTGGAAAAGCCTAAATGACCACCAATAGGGCCAAACAAAGTAGTCTTAAATCTTAACCAAAATGAGCATAGAAGTGAAATGGATATCACTACAATATCGATTAAAACCAGTAATATATTCAATGCCTTTTGATTTTCCTTTATCATATTAACTACCTAAAAAACTAGTTTCATAATATATATTGTGCTAATATATTAATTAACTTTTCTTTTTAAACAAATTTAAAAATAGCTTTAAAAGGCATAAAAGAGCTATACCCAAATAAACAACCCAATTAACAATGAATATTGATTCGCCTGCATGGTGTTTTTTATAATAAATATACATTGCACGGTAAAATTCATAAATCAATTTGGATTTTTGTTTTTTGCTGCTTGCACCTTTGAGATGAGTGATTTTTGATTTTCCATAGTAAACTATCTTCCAGCCGCCGTGCTTAATACGATAACATAAGTCAATGTCTTCGCCATACATGAAAAATGTCTCATCTAGCAGCCCGACTTGATTGAGCGCTTCCTTTCTTATGAACATGAACGCTCCGGTAAGACAGTCTATTTCATAAATTTCATCATCAGCCAAATCGGTCAAATTATAATTGTCGTCTTTGCTTTTTGTGGGAATGTGGAACAATCTGAAAAAGGAATTCTTGACATTGGGAAAAGACCTTTTGCATGCCTTGTCAAGTTCGCCGTTTTCCAAAAGAACCCTGCATCCACATGCTCCAACGTCCTCATGCTTTTCCATATAATCGTAAATATCTTCAAGAGTATTTTCCCATACGATTGTGTCTGAATTTAAAAGAAGTTGATATCTGCCGTCAGCTTGCCTTAATGCCTGATTGTTACCAGCTGCAAAGCCGTTATTTTCCTTTGAAGCGATGAATTTAACCTTATCCTTAAAATAATCCTCAAGGCGATTCAAGCTGTCGTCACCAGATGCATTATCCACTACAAAAATCTCATATGAAAATGGATAGTCATATTCCAAAATGGAATTTATAGTATTCCTTGTTAACTCAAAGGTTTGATAATTTACAATTACGACTGAAAGGTCCATGAAGCTCACTAGTTATTTTTTTAAGAATTTGAATGTGTTAATTATTAATCTGTATTCGATTTTAAAATAATTTTTCGTATTTTCTGATTTGAATTTGACTTTATCTATTTTGCTTCGAGTTGACAGGCCCTCCTTTATACCTGAAATGTATGTAGAACCGAAACCCTTTTTTACGAAAAACAGATATTTTATCAAAAATCCCAAAAATAAGAATATGAAATTCACGATTTTCATTGGAATCGGCAGGTTCTTATAAACCACCCATACGTTGTTACGGGCAGCAAGACGAACCTTGAACTCGTTATATCTGCTTCCGGATGTTGCAGAGCCAATGTGATATACGATTGCATCAGGACATAGCAGATTCCTGTATCCGTTGATTTTTGACCTTATTGCCAAATCCACATCTTCCATATATGCAAAAAAGTTATCGTCAAACATTCCAATTTCCGAAAGCAAAGATTTCCTATACATTGCTGCACCTGCACAGGCTGAAAAGATTTCACAAACTTCTGTGTACTCGCCGGAGCTGTGATTTTCTCCTGTTTTTTTAGTCCAGGCAAGCAGGTTATACTCATCCCCAACATCATCAATCAATTCCTTTTTGTCATACTGAAGCATCTTGGCTTGAAGAGAAAAAATATTGTCATCTGAAGACATCAAATCCACTAATGCCTTTATTGAACCTTTTTTGACTTCAGTATCATTATTTAGAGAAAATATGTATTCATATTTGGCTTTTCTTATTCCTTGATTGACTGCAGGTGAAAATCCAAGATTTTCTGTGTTTTCGATGAGCTTCACTGGGAATTTGAAAGTGTTATTCTTGATATATTCCCTGCTTCCATCGGATGATCCGTTGTCAACTATGATAACTTCACCGATAAGCTCTGAATCATTGTCTAAAGATTCGAAGAATGTTTTTAAAAACCTTTCCCCATTATAATTTGGTGTAACTACAGAAACCTTCATGCTAATCAATTGAATTTTTTAATTTTTTCCATGTCTTATAATATAATTTAGGACTTAATAAGAATAATCTTATTTTGGACTTGAATTTGCTGTTCCCTTCATATTTGGATAATTTTGAAAGCAAATCAAGCTCTTTCATTTTGCCGATTACTTCATCAAAATCATATCCATTGTAGAAAAAGTAATTCATATTTCCAAATATGGCCTTTGGGATTCTGGAGGTTATTATCATTTTGGCTAAGTCATCCCTGCCCTGACTCCTATAAAATTCCGCTAATTTTTCAAAAATATCAACAACCTCAAAGCGCCTGAACTCGGTTGTATTGATAGCTGACTGTGAGTGTTGGACATAATAATAAGTTACTTCATTGCTAATGGCAATTTCATCACCAAAAACTAATGTTCTAAGTGCAAAATCAATATCTTCACCATAAACCAAGTCAGGATTGAATCTTATGCCATTATCATTGACCAGACTGGCCCTATACATTAACTGCCAAAAATTGAATGGCATTTCCATATTCAACTCTTTTTTTATAAACTCATCGCAGGACATCAATTCAGCATCAAAATAATGGGGCGAGGATAACTTATCTCCATCCTTTTTAATGAATTGAATCATGCTGAAATCCGTTTGACCGTTGAATAACTCAGACAAATGATTTTCAGTGACAAAATCATCTGCATCTATGAAAACCAAATAATTACCTTTTGCTACATCAATTCCACGATTTCTTGCACTGCTTACACCTGAATTTTCCTGATGTATGACATTATATGAAATTGTTGATTCGGACAATTTTTGATTAATGATTTCAAGGCTGTTATCTGTTGATCCGTCATCTATGACAATAACTTCAAAACTTTTAAAATCCTGATTAATTATCGAATCGAGTGTTGTGCCTATATACTCTTCACTATTATAAACTGGAACGATAACACTAACATCAATATTATCCATTTTATCCCTCATTATTCAAAAGATAATCCACGATACGCTCAGATGAATGACCGTCTATTTCATCAAATTGGGTCTTTACAAATTCCGATATTTTGCTTTTGTCAAATTCATCATTTTTTATTGCAGCAATAAGCTCATCAGATGTATGGACAATAGGTCCCGGAACGGTTGTTCTGAAATCATAGTAGAATCCACGTTCATTGGCCAAATATTCATCCAAATCATACGTGAAAAATACAGTAGGCTTATCTAAAATAGAATACTCAATCATGATAGATGAATAGTCTGTTATTAAAACATCACTAATCAGCATCAACTCCTGTTCAGATTCATATCCGCTCACATCAATATATTGTCCTTTTGAAGAGATATCCTCTTTATAGAAGTTCTTTATCTTTGGATGAAGCCTCAAGGCCAAAACATAATCATTTCCCAATTGTCTGTTAAATTCTTCTACATCCAAGTAGTTGAAAACATTATTATATTTTTCCTCATCCCTAAATGTTGGGGCATAGAGAATTATCTTCTTATCTTTGGATATATTATATTTTTTACAGAAATCCCCTTTCAATTTATCTAAATCATGGTTTTCAAAATAATAATCCATTCGAGGAAGACCCAAGGCTTTAATCTTGGATTCAGGCATTTGAAAAGCTTCACCATAATATCCTATGATATTTTTAGAGGTGACTATTAAGCAATCCGTATTTTCAGAGATTTTGCCTAATATCTCTCTGCTTTCAACATCAACTGAGCCCCCAAATTTTTTAGAGGCACCAGGAGCATGCCACAATTGCACAATTGTATTTTCATCTCCGAATTTCATGAAAGCAAGTGGAAAAAAGTTATCGTTTAAGAAAATGTATTTGGAACTTGCCAATTTTTTGAAACTGCCAAAAGATAATTTGTCCTTGTAGAAAAAATGGAATTCAAAGTTTCCTCTCCTTTCGAATTCCTTTTTAATATAGTCCAGATTGCCTTTAAATGATTCGCGAGAATCAATTATAAAAGAAATTCTATTATCTTTAACATCTGTATGTTTAAATAAGCTAAACATCAAACCATAAAGTTTATGCTTTAAATAGGACATGATAATCTAAGGTAAAAATGCTAGCATTCCAGGAATTGCTCCGGCCATTGCTTGGATACCTAAAATAAAAATTGCCAATCCACCAATGAAATTGATAATTCTTGCATATTTCATTGCTACTTTTGTACCGAATGTTCCAATAAACAGCCAGCAAAAAACAGCAATAAAACTCAAAATAGCCAAACCAACGGGGTCAACATGTGCCGCAACACCCTGAGCTGCCAAAATCAAGTTTTCAATGTTTCCAAAAACTAATAATGGTAAGAAATGCATTAATTCAGGATCCAATCTATTCACCTCTAAATGAAGTAATCATTGCTTGGGCTCCTAAAATGAAAATGGCTAATCCACCAATGAACTCAATAAAACTAACATAATCTATAAGCATCTGTGTTCCTAATGTTCCAATTGCCAGCCACATTCCAACACAAATAAAACTTGCAATACCTAATTTAATTGGATTTACGCCTGCTACAACCCCTTGTGAAGACAGCACCAAGTTTTCAATATTACCAAAAACAATCAATGCCACAAAAGGTAAATATTGCTCTAACATCCAAATCACCATTTCCCCAAATAAAATAAATTAACATTATTATTTTATCAAAATTAATATATAAAATTATCTTTAAATTACAATGAATCTTGTAGATTTAGTATTGAAAACTGGTTAATATAGATTACATAAAATTTAAATAAATTAAACAAGATTTTGAAAAATCAGAAAAAAATGAATATTATAAAATAAAGAGGTATATTTCAAGTGTAAATTACCTATCTATTTGCATACATTTTCTCATAATATTCCTGATACTGTCCACTTTTAACCTGATTTGTCCAATCCTGGTTGTCCAGATACCATTGGATTGTTTCTTTAATACCGACTTCAAATGTATATTCGGGACTCCAACCCAATTCATCCTGTATTTTACTTGAATCAATAGCGTAACGCCTATCATGACCTAAACGGTCTGTTACAAATTCAATTAATGACTCATCCTTGCCTAGAGTTTCAAGTATTAGCTTTACAATATAGATATTTTCCTTTTCGTTGTTGCCACCTATATTGTAAACCTCACCAAGTCTGCCCTCATGCAGAACCAGATCAATGGCCGTACAGTGGTCATGCACATGCAACCAGTCCCTGATGTTTTTCCCGTCACCGTAAACCGGCAATTTCTTATCTTCAAGGGTATTTGAAATCATCAGCGGAATCAGTTTTTCAGGGAACTGATAAGGCCCATAATTGTTTGAACACCTTGTAATGTTGATTGGCAGGTTAAAAGTCTCAAAGTATGCTCTTGTTATTAGATCTCCACCGGCTTTGGAAGCTGAATACGGACTGTTAGGCTGCAAAGGAGTAGTTTCTCTAAAGTATCCTGTTTTGCCTAAAGTGCCGTAGACTTCATCAGTGGATATCTGTATATACTTTTCAACACCATATTCCTTTGCGGCATTTAAGAGAACCTGTGTACCCAACACGTTTGACTTGATGAAGATTTCCGGGTCGGTTATGCTTCTGTCAACATGGCTTTCAGCCGCAAAATTAATGACATACTCACATTTTTTAACTAACTCATCAACGACATCCTTATCCCTGATATCGCCTTTAACAAAAGTGTAATTGTCTTTATTTTCAATGTCCTTCAAATTTTCAAGGTTTCCACAATATGTTAGAGCATCAAGGTTTATAATATGATAATCAGAGTATTTGTTAACCATGTATCTTACAAAATTACTTCCGATGAAACCTGCTCCACCTGTAACTAAAATATTTGCCATAAAAATCACTAATATTTAATTTTAGCCTCTTTAAAACTTTTTAATTCCTTATCCTTATCTGATAAAATTATCTCATCAATTCCATCCAGTGGCCAGTCGATGGCAATGTCTTCATCATCCCATTTTATTCCGCTTTCATCCTCGCCATGATAGAATTCTGTGCATTTATAAAGAAATTCAGCCTCGTCTGACAATACCAAAAATCCATGTGCAAATTTAGGAGGAATATAGAGTTGCTTTTTATTTTCCTCGGACAATATTACTCCATGCCATTGTCCATAAGTCGGTGAATCTCCCCTTAAGTCCACTCCAACATCAAAAACCTCTCCTTTAATAACACGGACCAGTTTACCCTGCGGATACTTTAACTGTAAATGAAGTCCTCTAAGCACACCTTTTGTTGATTTTGATTGATTATCCTGAACGAAAGTTAAATCATACCCCGCTTCCTTAAAATCATTTTCCTGAAATGTTTCCATAAAATATCCTCTGCTGTCCTCAAAGACAGTGGGTTCTACGATAAACATGTCCTTTATTCCAGTTTCTATGAATTTAAATTTTCCCATAATAATCATCTTTTAGCTAAATTAAATAGATATTCTCCATAATCAGTTTTCTTAAGTTCTTCAGCGGTTTTCAATAATTGCTCTTCATCAATGTATCCTTTAAGGTATGAAATCTCTTCAAGGCAAGCAATATAGAGGCTTTGTCTTTTTTGAACGGTTTCAATGAAATTTGCAGCTTCAAGAAGTCCTTCATGAGTTCCTGTATCAAGCCAGGCCATGCCTCTTCCTAAAAGTTCCACTTTCAATTTTCCACGATTCAGATATTCCTCATTGACGGAAGTGATTTCAACTTCTCCCCTGTCTGATGGCTTAACGTTTTTAGCTATTTCAATTACATCATTGTCATAGAAATACAGTCCCGGCACGATATAATTTGATTTAGGTTTTTCCGGCTTTTCTTCTATTGACAGTACATTCCATTCGTCATCAAACTCCACAACGCCAAACGCTTCAGGATTATTGGTGTAATAACCGAAAATCACTGCCCCCTCATCAAGGGATGTTGCCCTTTCGAGTATTTCAGTGAACCTGTGTCCATGGAATATGTTATCCCCCAAAATTAGCGCGACATTATCATCACCGATGAAGTCTTCGCCTATGATGAACGCTTCGGCAAGACCGTTAGGATTTTCCTGAACTGCATATTCAAATCGGATTCCTAAAGATGAACCGTCACCTAAAAGATCCTTATACATCGGCAGGTCCCTTGGAGTAGATATAATCAATATTTCCTTAATACCAGCTAGCATCAATACTGAAATGGGATAATAAATCATTGGTTTATCATAAAGTGGCAATAACTGCTTAGAAACCGCCTTTGTAATGGGATATAGGCGAGTTCCAGAACCACCTGCAAGCACTATACCTTTCATAATATCACTATATACTTTATACTATTTTAAACTTTAAAAAATCATTTTCATCAGCTGCATCTTGAAACGTGCCAATAATGTCAGCACTAACCTCACCAGCATTAACTAGCTCAATTTCACATTCCATCTCACATAAACAATCGTATAATGCGTCAAGATTCTTTCCATAGTACTCAGGCAAATTCAAAGCATCCTTCAAATAGTCATGACCATCCTTTTTAATCAAATTGCCGTCCAATTGCATTTTAAACCTCTTTGAATGTGTTATAGTGGTCGCCAGTGTAATAAACCTTATAGTTTCCAGTATTGTATACAATCCTTTCAGCACCGCGCTGTGTTCCATTTGCATTTATGTCACATTCTATGTAGTCAGAATTACTGTCTGGAAGCACATGTTGCCTGTTTGTAAATCTGTCTCCACCTATGCTTTTTCCGGGAGCATAATTTTTAAGGGGTCCCCCATGCCATCCAAGACTTTGAGCTTCCTTTTTTGTTATATAATTACTTGGAAGCTTATGAAACTCCTTAATGTAAGCTGAAACCTCGTCAACAGTGCAATACTCTCCGTTTTCAACAACACTAACATCGCTTGCATGGTCACCTCCAAAATTAAGAAAGTCAAAAAATCCTGCGCTGACAGCTGAAATGCTGACAAAAGCGATGAACAATGCAATTATTAAAAATAACTTCTTATTCATTTAATCAACTCAATATATTCTTTGATTGCTTCTTTATAACTTCTAAGTGGTTTGAATCCTTTTTCTATCCAATTCCTATTTTCCAAAACAGAATAGCTTGGCCTTGGAGCGGGTCTTGCAAACTCAGATGCTGTAACAGGAACCACATTGATGTCCTTGCCGGCAACCTCAAAAATGTATTTTGCAAACTCACACCAGGAACAGCTGCCGGAATTGGTCAGATGATATATTCCATAATAATCCGTTTCGATCAGCTGTGAAATTCCGCCCGCCAAATCCGGAGTGTATGTCGGCGTTCCAACCTCATCATATACGACAGTAATTTCTGAGTGGCTTTCAGCAAGTTCAAGCATTGTCCTTGGGAAATTTTTGCCGTTAACCCCATATAACCATGCAGTCCTAACAATGAAATATTTGTCAAGGATTTCCAGAATTGCCTCTTCTCCCTTAAGCTTGCTTTTACCATAAACACTTATTGGGCCGATTTCATCATCTTCAACCCATGGCCTGTCATTTTTACCATTGAAAATATAATCTGTGCTTATATGAACAAGGGGACAGTCAGCTTCCCTGCAGGCCAGCGCCAAGTTTCGAACGCCCTCTCCGTTGACGGCATATGCAAGGTCCTGATTCTCCTCACAGCCATCGACATCAGTATAGGCTGCAGAATTGATGACTATGTCAGGTTTTGCTTCACAAATAAAGTCAATTGTATGATTTTTATCTGTAATATCCAATGTTTTGGAATTTGTTAAGATTAAATCATGATTTTTTAAAGCATTGATTAAATCATGCCCCAACATTCCATTAGAACCGGTAATTAGAATTTTCATATTATCACTTAAAACTTTTATATTAGTTTTTATATATCTTTGATGTAATATTTATATAGGGAGTTGGAATTATGAAAGTATGTATTATTGGTCAAGGCTACATCGGACTGCCAACAGCCGCATTATTCGCCCGTAATCACTGCGAAGTGGTTGGGGTCGATATATCAGAAGAAATGATAGAAAACTTAAATAAAGGAATTATCCATATCGAAGAGCCAGGAATATCCGACATCATCAAAAAGGCTGTCGAATTGAAAGTATACAAAGCTAGCCTAACTCCTGAAAAAGCTGACGCTTTCATAATTACCGTGCCGACACCATACATCGTTGAAAACTATAGCTGCGATTTAAGCTATGTTATAACAGCATGTGAATCAATCTTGCCTTATATTGAAAAAGGAAATACTGTCATTATTGAATCTACAATAGCTCCCATGTCAACTGATGAAACCATCAAACCTATTTTTGAAAATGCAGGATTTACAATTGGAAAGGATCTATACCTAGCACATTGCCCGGAAAGGGTGCTTCCAGGAAAAATCATTGAAGAATTAATTCACAATGACCGCATAATCGGCGGAATTACAGCTGAATGTGCCAAAAAGGCCGGCGAAGTTTATGGTCAATTTGTTGAAGGTGACCTGATGCTTACAGAAGCGAAAACCGCTGAACTTTCAAAATGTATGGAAAATACCTTTAGAGACGTCAACATTGCCCTTGCAAATGAACTTGCTAAAATTTGTGCTGAAATTGGAGTTAACGCTCTTGACGTTATCAAAATGGCTAACAAACATCCAAGGGTTAATTTACATTCACCTGGCCCTGGCGTTGGAGGACATTGCCTTGCAATAGACCCTTACTTTATCTATGCAAAAGCGCCTGAGCAGGCAAAAATAATAAAATTGGCACGTGACACCAACAACTCAATGCCTGATTTTGTCGTTGAAAATGCTAAAAAAATTATTCCAAATGGTAAAATCGCCATTTTAGGCGTTTCATATAAAGGCAATACCGGAGACGATAGGGAAAGTCCGGCCTATGAAATAATTGCGAAATTAAGCAGCAATTATGAAATAGCCATTCATGATCCTCACATATCCAATCCTAATTTCGTCAGTTTAGATGAAGCGACTAAAGATGCTGATTTAATTTTAGTATTGTGTGACCATAATGAATTCAAAAACCTTGATTATGATTTGATTTCTAAAAATATGACTGATCCAGTAATATTCGATACAAAAAATATAATAAAAGAAGTTCCAAAGGAAATTAAATTATATAATTACGGGAACTTATTTGAACTAAATTAAAAATTAACTGATTGGTCCAATTGTATCTGATTGCCGTTCCATGCTTTTAGACTACTCCAATCCTCAGATGGGGATTCCCAGAAATCATCTTCAGGTTTCAAACCTAAAGCTAAGAATACTAAACAGCATGCATAAAGACTGCCGGTGTTAATATCATCTTCGCAAATTTCCATTTGTGATCCATTTAATCCACAAATTAACCATCCTTCAGAGTTAAAGTTTTGATTACCTTCGAATTGTCTTTTAATAACTTTTGTAAGTGCACATCTGACCTGTGCAGCTGAAATATTCCTTGGTAAAACCTTTAATAAGACAGCCTGTGAAAGCAAGTGGAAAATACCGCAACGATAGGACAAAGCCTTACCTAAAAGCGGATAGGTTCCTTCGGGAGAAATAATTCTTTCAAGCTGAGAAGCCAATCTAGAAGACCTCATTAATTGTACATCCAAAAATTCTCCATCACGAAGACCATATTTCCTCATTACAACAAGTATATCATTAAGCATAGGATGAATGACTAAACTGTTGAAATAACCCACTTCAAAATCAGCACCGTTAGAATATATTGCATCTCCAACATATAACTCATCTCTAAATTTAGAAACAGCATATGTCAATCTTTCCATATCACATTCACCGGTAAACTCTAAAAGAGCTGCTTCAATCATTGAAGTGTATAACAGCCAGTGATTTTCATAAGGGGCTATAATTCTTGTATTTTTAAGTTCACGTATTAGTCTAGCTTGAACATCCATAGGTAAATTCAGCCAAATCTGATTCTTAGCCCTGAGTAATCCTTGAGCAAATAAAGCAACTTCAACTAAAGATTGTTTAGGTTCCACAATAAAAATATTATCATTACTATTATTGTTAACGGCATTTTTAATAGCTTGTAAAGTCAAACGAATATATTTCTCACGGACTTTACCTTCTTCAGAAGTATCGGCCCCTAACTCCAACCAAGGAGCAATACCGTTAAATACACGAGCAAAAGCTTCAAGATATGCAAATTTTTGTCCTTCAGAAGTTTTTGATTCAAAAGGCATGGTTTTCCTAAGTGAACCCTTTGACAAATTATTTATGACAGGGAATGCAATTTTTTGCAATGTTGAAACCCAATAAATCCTATCTTCCCAAACAGGAGGCTCTTCCTCAATTACAGGAGGCTCTTCTTTTTTTTTGAATCTTTTGAAAAATGAGTTGCTCATGAATTATATTTTGTTAAACATTATATATAAACATTAAAAAGCCTTTATATATTTTGATAAATATAAATAATTATCATTACTAAGAGGTTAGAAATATGCCAACAATGTCCGAAAAAATATTAGCTAGAGCTTCTGGAAAAGAGAATGTAGAAGCTGGAGATATAATTATAGCAAATATTGATATAGCAATGACTCACGATTTAACAGGACCTCTTTCTGTTGAGTCTTTTGAAAAAATCGGTGCTGAAAAGGTGTGGGATTCCTCAAAGATTGTTATTCCATTTGACCATCAGGTTCCAGCCGATTCAATAGATTCTGCAAACAACCACATTTTAATGAGAGAATTTGTTAAAAAACATAATATCGAACATTTTTATGATGTAAATGCAGGTGTTTGCCATCAAATTCTACCCGAAAAGGGTCATGTAGTGCCTGGAGATGTTATTGTAGGCGCCGATTCACATACATGTACCCATGGTGCATTGGGTGCATTTGCAACAGGTATTGGTTCAACTGACATGGCTATGGTATTTGCTGAAGGTAATTTATGGTTTAAAGTGCCTGAAACAAATCGATTTAACATTACAGGCGAGTTAAAAGATAACGTGTATGCAAAAGATGTTATTTTACACATCATCGGTAAGATGGGTGCGGATGGATCCACCTACAAAGCCTGTGAATTCGCAGGCGAGACAATCTCAAATATGACCGTTTCAGACAGAATGGTTTTATGCAATATGGCAATTGAAATGGGTGGAAAAACCGGTTTGGTAGAACCCGATGAAAAAACCATCGATTATGTAAAAAAACGTTCAAATAAACCATATAAAGTATTTAAAACTGATTTAGACTCATCTTCACTAGATATAATTGATATTGATGTTAATGATTTAGAACCTCAAATTGCTTGTCCTCACAATGTTGATAATGTAAAGCCTATCAGCGAGGTAGACCAAGAGATTGACCAAGTATTTTTAGGTTCCTGCACTAATGGCAGAATCAGTGATTTAAGAGATGCCGCAAAGATTTTAAAAGGTAATAAGATAGCTAAAGGCACTAGAATGTTAGTCATACCGGCATCCAAAGAAGTTTATTCAAAAGCATTGGACGAAGGGTTAATCAGGATATTCGTTGATGCTGGAGCTCTTGTATCCGCTCCATGCTGTGGCCCATGTCTTGGAGGCCATACAGGAATTATAGGACCTGATGAAGTGAGCCTTTCCACATCCAACAGAAATTTTAAGGGAAGACAGGGAAGTCCTGACGGAAAAGTTTATTTATCCTCTGCTGCTGTTGCTGCAGCTTCAGCAATTGAAGGAAAAATCGTTGCACCGGAGTGATTATATGAAAGGAACAGCTTGGAAATTTGGAAATGACATTGATACAGACATTATAGTTCCCGGAAGATATCTGATTTATACCGATGAAGAAAGGTTATCACAGCATTGTATGGAAGGACTTGATGCTGACTTTAATAATAAATGCAAAAAGGGAGACTTTATCGTAGCTGGAACAAATTTCGGATGCGGTTCTTCAAGAGAACATGCTCCGATTGCACTTAAGGGTGTTGGCGTGTCAGCCGTGATTGCAGAATCCTTCGCAAGAATATTTTACAGAAACGCTACTAATGTTGGAGTCCCTCTTCTTGAGGCTCCGGGAATTACAGAAATTATAGAAGATGGAGATGAAATCGAAGTGGATATGGATGAAGGAACCATTACCGCTTCAAATGGCGAAAAAATTACATTTAAAAAATTACCTCCATTCATGTTAGAAATTTTAAATCAAGGTGGTTTAATTGAATACCTCAAAAACAAAAGATAAATATCAAATTGCAATCGTGCCGGGTGATGGAATCGGCAAAGAGGTTATGAAAGCAACATTGGATGTTTTGGATGTATTGGATATTGATTTCGAATACGTTTATGGTGATGCAGGAGACGAATGCCTTGAAAAGACAGGCACTGCACTTCCTAGCGAAACTCTAGATATCATTAGAGAATCTGATGCATGCCTATTTGGTGCAGCCGGTGAAACCGCAGCAGATGTTATTGTTAAGATACGCCAGGAAATGAAAATGTTTGCTAATTTAAGACCAGTTAAAGCTTATCCTAATACTAACTCATTATTTGACGATATTGACTTTATGATTGTGCGTGAAAATACTGAAGGAATGTACATTGCCGATGAGGAATCATTTACCGATGAAGGGGCAATAGCAAGACGTATCATCACACGAGAGGCAGAAAGACGCATTATCGATTATGCATTCAAATATGCCGAAGCAAATGACAAGAAAAAGGTAACAGCCGTTCATAAAGCCAATGTGCTCAAAAAAACTGATGGTCTGTTTCGTGAAATTTTCTATGAAGTTGCAAAAGACTATCCTGACATTGCAACCGAGGACTTTTATGTGGATGCAACAGCAATGTATCTCATCACACAACCGGAAAGCTTTGAAGTTATTGTGACAACCAACCTTTTCGGAGACATTTTATCCGATGAGGGAGCAGGTCTTGTCGGAGGACTTGGTTTAATCCCATCCGCAAATATCGGGCAAGATGGAGCTTTATTTGAACCTGTTCATGGTTCAGCACCAGATATTGCAGGTCAAAACAAGGCAAATCCAATAGCCATGATGCTTTCAGCAATAATGATGCTTAGATATTTAGGTGAAAATGATGAAGCCGACAGATTTGAGGCTTCAATATTGAAAGTACTTAATGATGCTAATACTTTAACCGGTGATTTAGGCGGTTCAGCTACAACCGACGAATTAACCAGAGAAGTTATAAAAAATTTATAAGGAGAAATGTATATGAATTTCAAAAAATTAACTAAAATGCAAATGGCAGCACTTTTTATCATATTCATTATGGTAATCAGTGGGGTAGCAGGATTTTTACTCATTATATTCGGTACTGCCGGAGCATAAGAAGAGGATTGATAAAATGGCAAGATATGAAATAGCAGCAGTAGTTGCTGAATTTAACTATGACATTACACAAATGATGTTAGAACTCGCACAGGCAGAAGCAAAAAACAGAGGCTGTGAAATCACAAAAGTGGTTGCAGTTCCAGGTGTATTCGATATGCCTCTTGTAATCAAAAAATTATTGCAAAAAGACGAATATGACGCAATCATTACCCTTGGTGCTGTGATTGAAGGTGCAACTGATCACGACCAAATCGTAGCACAACACGCTTCCCGTAAAATCGCTGATTTAGCACTTGAATACGACACTCCAGTGGCACTCGGTATTACCGGACCTGGTATGACCAGAATGGATGCTCACAGACGTGTTAAAAACGCAAAAAGTGCAGTTGAAGCAGCAATAAAAATGTGCGACAGATTAAAAGAAATCTAGTGATTAGATGGAAATATTAAAGCCTAACGAATTAAGAGAAAAGTTTAACGACCCATGGATAGCACCATATGAAAAAGTATTGACAATGGTGGATGGAGACAAAGTGGAACTCGTAGAATACCATCCATGCATTTCAGGGTCTCACTGGCTATTGCATCAGTACAGAAACAATTCAGAGCTAATCGATTCCGCTTACCGTGACGGAAACAAGCATGTATATAAATGCCATGTGGGTAAGGCTCCACTTGATCTGAAGGCAAGTTTCAATGCGGCAGGAATAGATGAAATTGTCATTGATGGCGATGAGGTTAAAGTTACACATGCAGGCCTTGCCGGTGCTGGCGTTGGAGCTGGAATGTGCAGAGGAATGGGCGAAGGCGTTAAATACGTTGAACTTATTCAAGTTGGAGGAGGCTCAAAAGAGGGAAAAGCTACAGTTGTAACCCCTAAACTTGAAAAGATAGTTATTGGTGTTGACGATACCGACACCAAAGACGCAGGTGCTACCTGGACAATGGCTCATAATCTAGGAGTTGAACTTGCAGGCATGGGTTTCGAATACCTGGACCACATTATCGTTCAGCTATATCCTCATAACCCTCACAAAACCCAAAACTGTGTTTCAATTGCCCTTACTTTCGCTGTTGAAAGTGATAAAAAGCAGGAATTAATTGATAATGTAATTGAAATTCTTAAAAGGGACACCCTATCTGATAAAACAGCAATTGCAATATTGGAAGGATTGGACATTCCTGAAAAATTAAGGGAGTATTCAATTGCCACAAAATCCGGAATGATGGATGTCGAAACTGCAGAATCTGTTGCAGAAGAATTAAACATTCCATTGATTGCAGTTACTGGTGAACAAGGTAAAGTTGGTGCTCTTGCAGCTCTTGGACTCTATGATGATGTTGAAGAAGCTGTAAAAGCTTATGAAAAAGAAATCTAGATTAATTCTAGATTTTAACTTATTTTTTTAATATCTATTTTTCAAAAATGTGAAAAATAACCCTACTGTAAAAATAAACTCGAAAAAACAAATAGGGTCATTAGTCACATCAAGATTTTGTCATACGTTTGCTTTTATTTGAAAAATCTTTTTTTCAAGATTTATTTACAAATAAAAAGGCATATGTCCCACCCGCCTGCCCTAAAATAATGAAATGTTTTCCATTACCTTTAAACTATTACATGATTACTTGAAAATGCACAGTGTTTCATCTTTATTCATATCATGATATAATTCCGCCTTATCTTCGTCAAAGTCTATAACCTGTATCATGGAATACACTTCCTCACTCAAATTAGGATTGATATCCTCAAGGATATTCGGATAATCATAGACCATGTCCCGGTTGAATTCTAATTTCTTCTCGTTTTCAAACAATGCCCCGTAGTATATTTCCGCTTCCACAAGATCCTGAAACATATGGCTTCCAAAAGACAATTCAGGCATATAGCCAACTTCACTATATGATTCCTCCAGAATTGCAGAAAAATGACTGATATCAGCAAATACAACAGGAATGCCTAATTCGGGAGAAGAAGTACCTATTCTTCCAGGAACTATCAAAATAGCTGTTTTATCGTTGTTCTTGCAATAGGTGTTTACATCGCTAATAACCCGAGATATTGAACTCTTTTGTGCATAAGGATACTCATAATACTTGTGAGGGTCAACATAGCAAATTGTGTCTATCTTGTTCTTTCGAGACATTCCCATGGAGGATTCCTTAATGTGGAAGAAGACGTTTTTGTCTTCAGGCATTTCAATGGCCTCATCATTTACTGAAACCTGAAGAGGGCGGCATTGCAATAGGTTTATATTGAATGAATTGTCCTCTCCGACGTTTACGGTATATTCGATGTCGACAGGATAATCGTATGCTGTTTGTAATGTTTTCAGGATTTCCTTCATCTCCTCAATGAATTCCTGGTTCTTCACAATTCCCTCACAGTTGACAAATACGATTTCACGGCGTTGTCCACGGTCGCGAAACATTCTTTCAGCTTCACGGTCATGTTCGACCAAAATTCTTTTTGCATACCTTGGAATTACGCCTAAACCCTCATCGACAGGTATATCATGCAAAGAGATATTTTTTAAATCGATGACATCAAGATAATGCTGTGAATATCTATGCTTTTCCTTTATATCCTTTGTTAGAGTCACTTCAGGCTTATCAAGATTGATGATTCTTGGATAATCCTTTTTTGTCCTGTCAACAGCTTTTGTACCAAGACCCATTACAAGCCTCAACATTCCCTTGCTGTTGTCCATGTCCGGAAGCGGAGAATATGGGCTGTATGAAAATCCGACACCTGCAGCTGTCGGGAATAAATAGTCTCCATGATAAGAGCCAGAAACCCTTTGAACCAAAAGAGCCATCTGTTCGTCAGTGTCGTCCAAACCGTTTATTTTCCTATATTCCAAAGCGGAAATGTTCATGGTACTTGAATATACAATCTTTACAGCCTCTTCAAAAGCGGCCAGACGTTCTTCAAGACTGCCCCTATTTACACAGAACACAGATTCGTATTTTCCGGCAAATGCATTTCCATACCCGTCCTCAAGGAAACTACTTGATCTGACAATTATTGGATTCTGTCCGAAGTAATCCAATATGCGTATGAATTCCTTTTTAATTTCTTCCGGGAAGCTGCCATTTTTAAGGGCTTCTTCCAATTCCTTACCGTATTTGTAATAACCTTCATGTGTCCTTTGCTTTACCCTAAGGTCCCACAAGTCGTTTGTAACTATATATGTATAGAATAAATCAGAACCTATATAGAACGAATCGTCAGGCTCGAAATTGCTGTATATGTCCGGACGATCCTTTTCGATTATTTTTCTTGCAAGCAGCATTCCACATGTCTTACCGCCCACCAATCCGCTGCCGACACGACGGTCATAAATTGTGATGTAATCCTCAAAAGTGAAGTATTCCTTGATTTTCGAAAGCATCTTTTCATCTTTCGTCATCATCAGCTCACAGATCTTATTGCATTCATCATCAATGTTTTTGCCTTCTTTATACTCCCTTCTAACCTGAATCATATACCTTTCCCAACTGTCCAAGGTTCGTCCATCCTGATATTTATCCGAATTGATGGTCTTGTAGTATTTGCTGACTTCCTGACCATCCTGAAGAACCTTGACGAATCCTGTCTGAGGGTTGAACTTGTGTCCCAGAAACATGGTCTGGGAATACCTGTTCCACACCTTAAGCGGAGAAACGTAAACCTCTTCGGGGGAATTTGAGTACACATTCAGGAACAACTGAGTAGTTTCACGAATCTTGGCTATTGCATCATAAGAATGCCTTCCACGAATGATTGGGAAATATGCCACAGTGTCCAGTTGGAACAGGAACGGACAGGTGACCTTAAAGAAATTGCCCATCATCAAATCTGTCGACCAGACCGCCTGCAGGTCACTCAGGCAGTCGAAAACATAAAATGCGTCAAAACCTTCCTTTTCGATGATTCTGTGAACTTCAAGAGTGAATGTTTCAAATTGGTTATATGGATTTACCTGATATATCTTAATCCCGTCACGCTCTATCATGCAAAACTCGGTGTCGGGATTATCCTGTTCGATTTCAAGCAGCTCAAAATCCTTATCTGTCATTTCTATTAATGGAGGATGATTAGCAAATCGAATGTATATCAAGTTCCTGCCATCTTCCTTTGCCTGTTTCACATAGGGATTGACAAAGTAGGAAAACTCATTCAAGTTTGTTACATTCCATACTACATTATCTCCCAATCGAATATTGTCTAAGGCTTCATCAAGCCCGGGAATTCCGGATTTAATTCTATCGAATGCGGCCATAATAATGTCTCCTAATTTTTATTTAATTTTTTTAAACCCCAATAATTTTTAACAATAATCACTAACTCCACATCAAATTAATATTGTTTGCTTGACATTGGCACTCCGGTTAACTGTGATGCTTCCATGGTCAATGCAAGCAGGTCTTGACGTTCAAGATTTTCTATATCAGTGTTTCCTGCCTGTTGAGTCAAGGATGTCACTTCCTGAGTCATTGCCTCTATATAATTTGCAACTTGCTGACCTTTTCTTATAGGATCCAGTCTTCTTCTGAGCATCCTGTCCTGTGTGGCAATTCCTTTAGGGCATATTCCTTCAGAACAACTTTGACAGACCTTACATCCTATTGAAATTAATGCGGAGGTTGCAACATACACGGCATCTGCACCTAAAGCAATTGCTTTTGCCACATCCGCTCCGGACCTTATTCCACCGGCAGCCACAAGACTGACCTCGCTTCTTAAGTTTATCTCCTTAAGTGCATCATCAGCCTTTACAATCGCTTCTATTGTAGGAATACCTGCATGTTCAGTAACTACTTCAGGTCCGGCACCGGTTCCTCCCTGCATACCGTCGACTACAATTATGTCTGCGCCTGCCTTTGCTGCAATCTTTACATCCTGTTCAACCCTACCTGATGCGAATTTCACAATGATAGGTATTTTCCAGTCGGTGATTTCCCTTAACTGGTTGATTTTCATGCCTAAATCCTCAGGTCCGACAATATCCATGTGTCTTGCAGGACTTAATGCTGAGGTTCCTTCCGGAATGTTTCTGACTCTAGCCACTTCAGCAGTCACCTTATGGGAAAGCAAATGTCCGCCCATACCTGATTTTGCACCTTGACCTATCTTTATCTCAACGGCTTCAGCATTGTTAAGGTAACTGGCTGAAACTCCAAAACGACCGGATGCATACTGGGCAATCAGCTTATCGGCATAATGCCTCTCTTCAGGAAGCATTCCCCCTTCACCTGTATTGGTTATAGTGCCCACTTTACTGCTTCCAATAGCAAGTGCTATTTTTGCCTCTTTGCTCAGTGCGCCGAAAGACATTGCTCCAATCATGATTGGAGTATCGATTTCGATTGGGTTTTCAGCAAACCTGTCCCCAAGCACTACTGAAGTCTTGCAGGTTTCCCTGTATGAATCTATTGGAGGCCTTGAAACCTGTGCAGGCAATATGCTTAAATCGTCAAATGTTGGGATTTTCCTGGTCAGTCCACATCCGCGCACTTTATATGCTCCGCTTTGGCTTTTACGTTTGATTTCAACCATTGTTGAATTTGACCAGATTCCTCTGCCTTCATCTACAAGAGGCCTGACATATATTGCGTGTGTCGGACACATTTCTTCACATATTTTACATCCTACACAGTTTTCCTGATGAATAGGAAGCGGTTCGTCATTGATTACCTCATATACGTTGTGAGGGCAATTTGAATAGCAGCTGTAACAGTTTTTACATGCTGATTTTTTAGGATTGTCACATAAATACCAGCAGCAGCCAGGCCTATCATTGTTCTGTCTACATATCTCTATCTTTCTTTCAACAGTGAATGACATCTAATTTACCCCCTCTTTTATATCTCTTAACGGTTTGAATACCGGGCATACCGAATATTTTGTTCCACCGGATTTAACAATCTCATCAATTTCTCTTGTTATCTTTGCATAAGGCTTCCAGGCCAGGTCATCTTTTTTATCAACAATGAGGGCCTCGGTAACGATTTCATTGGTCAACAGATAGTCTAAAAGTGTAGTTACAATGGAACCGTCCTGTCCCTGGCTATGTTTCAATGACCTGACTGTCAGCACTTTAATAAAGTTACCAATCGGTTTTTTATTGTCGTTTCGTAAATTTTGAGGTGTAAAAGTTCTTGGACAAACTGCAAAACATGCATGGCAGTCTTGAGGGCATTCACCTTTCATTATCGGTTTTGTATCATCAATTGTTATCAGATTGTCAGGACATACATATTCACATGCTCCACAGAGCACACATGCCCCTATATCGATGATATTTGACTTCAAATCTAAGAAATTAGACTCTGAAATTTCATTATTAATTGAATCGTCTGATTTTTGCCTCTGATACAATACTGGCCTAGCAAGAAATTCCTTATTTTCTATATGTTCCAGATTTTTGCTAATTTTGTTTCCAGCAAGTTTATTGAGTAAATTAAATTGAAATTCAGTAAGGTCTTTGGCTTCAATGAATTTTTGTTCTATTGCTCCATTGACTATTTCCTCTCCTTTTTCGGTTCTGATTATCACTGTTGACCAGCCATCATCTGATCCAATGGAACCTACTGAAATGTCGGATGTTTCTGATGTCAATTCAACGCATATGTTACAGTTTTTTCTAATGATTCTTTTAGCTACAGATAACGGTATTTTCACTGTTTCTTTGGTTTTCAGTAATAAAAATACGAATCCTTTATCAATCTGGAATTTTTCAATGTCATCCATTTTCAAATCATATTCCTCTAAAAGATTTTCAAAGTACTTATATGAAAAATTCTCCATACAAAATAAGCCCAGTTTAACATCAATAGGGCTGTCAGTATAATGTTGCAGTTTGGATGCTGCCATAATTTCGCATGGTGTTCCTACCATTGCTATCCTATGTTCACTCATTTTCTTAGCTCCTATTGTATATTAACGATTTTTTTAAAACTTTTATAGTCCTCATCACTTAAATCAAAATCATATTGAGTTAAAATTTCTTTAAGCTCTTTTTGATCCTCTTGTGTGGCTTTATCCATAACGGCATTCTTTCCTAAGCTTTTCACATCTCCAAGAACATAAATGCTTCCCCTCATGATTGATTCACCAACGTCATCGGTTACGTCGCCGAGTATTATTAGTCTGCCTCCCATCATGAGAAGTCCAGTCATATATCCGCTGTTTCCGCCGATTATTACGGTTCCACCTTTCATGATTTCTCCAGTTCTTGAACCTGTGCTTCCTTTTACTAATACGGTTCCGCCATAGATTCCCTGTCCTGCACCGTCACCTGCTGTACCTTCAATGATAAGTTCTCCTTCTGTCATGTTGTCTCCGGCAAACCATCCTGCGTTTCCGTTGATATGTATCCTTGGGCCGTTGACCATGGTGCCGACAAAATAACCTGCAGACCCGTTAATTTCTATTTCAACATCTTCAATCAAGCCTGCGCAGATATTGTGTCTGGATTCAGGATTGTTAATAATGAGTTTATCGTGAGTTATGGCCTGTTCTTTTATGGTACGGTTTAATTCCTTCTCATCCATATTTTCTGCATTGATAACATATTCTTTCATAGATAAACCCCCTCATCAGATAGTGTAAGCTCTTGTTTCACCTGGAGCTATCTGTTCTATTTCATTGGAATCTGTGACATCATGCAATGCCATTTCCTCTGAAGCTATTGCAAAAATTTCATCAGTTTCCACCATTACTCCTGGCCTGAGACCAAGTTTGTCCTTTGCAATTCCGATTCCGTTGGGAGTTCCGACCAATATTGAAAATGGGCCGTCCAAATCAATTACCGCCTGGTCAAGGGCTTCCTCCAATTTATATCCCTGATCAAGTTTATCGGCCATGTAGTGAACTATGCATTCTGTATCGTTGAATGATTCAAAAGTGTGTCCTTTTCTCTCTAAAGGATCTCTGATTTTCCAGTAATTGGTGATTTGGCCATTGTGCACTACAGTTATGTCTGGTATGATGTAGCTTTGGTATGGGTGTGCATGATAGCGGTCCACACCACTTTCTGTTGCAAAACGAGTATGTCCTATTCCGTGTGTTCCCCTTCTGCTTTGAACATCAAACCTTTCTGCAATGTCCTTTACTTTTCCGGTGTCCTTTATCATTTCAAATGAATGTGAACCGTTGATTGCCCTTACGTTTTCAAGCTCGTCTATCTCTCTTATGCATGGCTGTAAAAGAGAGTACTCGTCCAATGCTATTTTACATTTGTATACGTCTGAGTCGCCTACAGACTCTATTAACTGTTCTTCGAATATTGGACTTATCTGATTTAATAATGATTTTAAATTGTCTAATGCTCCTCTTCTTCTTTGTACTTCGATATTTAATTGATAATAATTTTCAGGGAAATCTAAACTGCCATAGATTGCATAACCTGCTGAATCCGGGCCCCTGTGTTGTAGGGATTCCAACATTGATGTCAATGCCTGGCCTACATTGTGAGTTTTTTTATCTTTGTATATTACACCTGCTATTCCACACATTTTTTTACCTCCAAACAAAATAATAGGTGAATACAACATGTAAGTTAATGACAGATCAAATCAATAACTTAAGTCGAGTTTATTTTAAATCTGATATCTCAGTTTTTCATCATGCTTGAAATATCATGATTTAGATTTCATATGCCTAATGACTGCAATTCTAAAATTACCATATGCCTTAAAAAAAATAATTCTAAAATCTTAAAAACTGTTTAACTTCAATATTTTACTGTTTTCTGATTTCGCTTTAATTCTCAACCTCCAAAAAAATTTAAAAGTAATTGGCAGCCCATTTAAAGACCAAATTTTAAACAAGACCGCCAATCAATTCAGTGATATTATACGTTTAAGTACTCATCCCTTTCATAATCGAAGACTTGAATTCTATAAGCATCCCATTCGGCTCTTTTGATGTTATAGAATTGATTAAATACTTTTTCTCCAAGAGCGTTTTTAACAACCTCGTCCTCTTCTAATGAATGGTATGCTTCCCATAAACTTGTTGGTAAGTTGCCGATTCCTTTTTGGGCAATTTCATCTTCAGAAAGTGCGAAAAGGTTTTCTTCAGTCGGTTCACCAGGGTCAATCTTATTGTCCATACCGTCTAAACCAGCTTCAAGCAGTACTGCAAATGCCAGGTATGGGTTACATGATGGGTCAGCTGACCTGCATTCGATTCTTGTACCTAAGCCACGGGATGCAGGAATTCTTAATAATGTTGATCTGTTCTTGAAACCGTAAGCTATGTAACATGGTGCTTCGTATCCCGGCACCAAACGTTTATAAGAGTTGACTGTTGGGGATAATATTGCTGATAAAGCCTGTGCATGTTTCAGCAATCCTCCAATGAAGTATAATGCATCTTGTGAGATTTGATTTTCAGTGTCAGGATCGTAGAAAATGTTTTTTCCGTCTTTAAACAAACTTTGATTACAGTGCATTCCACTACCGTTGATTCCAAGGAACGGTTTTGGCATGAATGTTGCTTTAAAGCCTAAATTGTTAACTACAGCTTTGACAGCTTCCTTAAATGTTATTACAGCATCAGCTGTTTTTAAAGCGTCTGCATATTTAAAGTCAACTTCGTGCTGACCTGCTGCCACTTCATGGTGACTTACTTCAACATTGAAATCCAATTTTTCCAAACCTAATACGATTTCCCTTCTGATATCGGTACCCTGGTCTAGAGGTTCTACATCAAAATATTCAGCTTCGTCGGCAGGTATGTAATTTCCATCTTCATCTTTAGTAATGATGAAGAATTCAGGTTCCGGACCCATATTGAATTGGTATCCTCTTTTTTCTGCCAATTGCAATGATTTTTTAAGTACTCCCCTTGGATCACCGCCATATGGTTTTCCTTCTGTAGTAAAAATATCACATATGAATCTGCTGGTACCTTTCACTTCAGGCCTCCATGGAATTGTTGAAAATGTGTCGATATCAGGTTTTGCAAGTAAATCACTGTCATTGATTGAAGCTAAACCTGCAATTGAGGATCCGTCAAACAATAATCCATCATTTACAATATCTTCAACATCATCAGCTTTTTTAAGAGGTACTGCCATGCTTTTTGGTAATCCGTGTATGTCTGAGAGTTCTAATTTCAAAAATTTTATGTCGTTTACATCAATTGTTTTAATTATTTTGTCTAATTTATCATCTCTTGCTGACATTATTTCACATCAATATTTGAGTTTATTTTTCATTTAGCCGAATATTTTGAAAGTTGAAAAAATTTTTTACTAAATGAATTTAAAATGTATTAGTCGGAAATACATTGTCGGAAGGAATGTTCCTTCCGATTAATAAATTTAGTAGTATTGATATATAAATATTTTGAATATGAAAAAAAATTAAAACTAAAATAAAACTTGGATTTTCTTAATTTCCTGCTAATTTATGTAAAATTAATTAAAATAACTCTTTTAAATGTTATTAAAAATAGATTAAAGAAAAATAGTAATAATAAATAAAAAAAATAGATAATTTAATGAAAAATATTTTTCTAAATATTTGTCATGTCATCAGCGGAATCTATTTCAAAATTCAGGAATGTCCCCTGACTTTCACGCGGAATTTGTTTTATGGATGTTGTATTCTTATCCTTGAACAATATCTCAACAGTGTGATTTTCATAATCAAATGTGACATTGGTATCATTCTTAAAGTTAAATGAAGTTGTAAATTCATCATTTACCTTTATAGCATATGTTGAGTTCTTCTTAAATATTCCAGTTGAATAAGCAATTGAGGAATTATCCAAAAAGATTTCATATGTACATGAATTAACATCCCTTGAAGAAACGGTATACTGTTCATGAACTGTTGCATTACTATTTTCATAACTATGGGTCATTACAGTTCCCTCAAACACTTGCTTTAAGCGTGTATTTTGAATCACATTTCCTTCTTCAAGATTTAAGAAGTTTTTAGCCTCTTTAGGCAATCTTAATACATTAGGTTCGCCGTCCCTTGCATCTTTGATTATATAAGTGTTGTCATCAATCTGTATCGTATCGTTTTCCTTTACACCCAATGTCATCATGGCATCGGTCGGCATACGTATTATGTCCAATTCGTCTTCAATTGCAATGTCAACCGTATAAGGTCCCCTTACAGTAATTGTATTGTCTCTTGGTGAATCATCAGCATAAACAATCAGGTTTCTGGAATTAGGCTCGATAGATAAAATACCATTTTCAAAATGTGCCGCTCCGATAAACGTTGAAATCATTAAAAGCAATATAACGATAGATATTATAAGGGGAAAATGAATTTTGATAAACGATCTTACAAGGTTGCCTTTAGGCGTCTTTTTAAACATTAGGATTGATTTTATGATAACCTTGACAATATAGTAGATTGCAATAATAAGGCCGATTACTCCAATCATAATACCGATAGCCAATGGAACGAAGCTAACGAAAAATATTGTAAATAAACCCAATATAACCAATGACAATCCAACAATTGACATTCGGATAAAATGACCGATTTCGTCAATCATGATAACACGGCCATATTTATTTGCACGGCTCATGATTGTCCTAACAACCTCATTGGCCATTAAGTTCAAATCCTCAAGAGGGGACATGTCATGCTCGATTGCACCGATGTCCACTTCAGTTATTGAAATTCCCAATACATCAGCATCAATGACTATACCCACATCGACACCATAGTCCTTTTCAAAATTAATGCGTTTCAATACATCCTTACGTGCTGCAAACTGACCGCTTAAAGGTTGCTCAAAAGTAATTTCAGGAAAGAAAAAGTTTAAAAGCGGTTTCGCTGTAAGTTCAGTTACACGTCCACGAGCACGTGCGAATTTGGTTTTGGTAATATCGGTTTTGCCTTCGAGAATCGGCATAATCATAGCCTCAACCTTTTTGGAAGTCAGGTTATGAATGTCCGCATCAATGAAAGCTATAATATCACATTCCGCTTCCCTATAACCAGTAAACAATGCTTCACCCTTACCCTTGTTGATATCATGGGTAATTACACGAGCTCCGGCATTAATCGCTTCGGCTTCGGTGTTATCGGATGAACCATCATTGACAACGAGTATCTCATCAACAAAGGATACCTCCCTAACCACTTCGACAACTTTGGCTACAGTATCCTCTTCGTTGTAGGCAGGAATGATTACTGAAACCTTCTGGTATTTTTTAGGTTTTTGGGTTTTAATGCCCGCCAGCAAAAATGCAATAATTACAAAAAACCAATACAATTTAAATTCACCGTTTTTAATTTCTACATTATTATTTTTATAATTTAAATAGTTATAAATGTTATTATTAATTCAAACAAAAAATTATTAATTAATAAGCAATAATATTGAATTAAAAAGAAATATTGATTTAGGTAGTAATTAGATGATTGTTAATACACTCCAAAAAGAATTGAATCTGGCCAACTGGCAAGTTAAAAAAGTAATCAAACTGATTGATGACGGAAATACCATACCTTTCATTGCAAGGTACAGAAAGGATGTAACAGGTTCTTTAAACGATGAAACATTAAGAAAATTTGATGAAAGGCTTAAATACTTGCGAAACCTTCAAGAAAGAAAAGAAAAAGTAATAAAAAGAGTTGAAGAACTTGGAAAGCTTGATGATGAATTAAAAAGCCAGATTTTAAGGGCGGAAACATTGGTAGAACTTGAAGACATATACAGGCCATTCAAAAGCAAAAAGCAAACAAGGGCGACAAAGGCACGTGAAAAAGGCCTTGAGCCACTTGCAAATATCATCTTAAAACAAAAAGTTAAGGAAAGCGTCAAAAATATTGCTAAAAAGTATGTTACTGATGAGGTGAAAACACCTGAAGAGGCCATTCAGGGTGCACAGGACATCATAGCTGAAATTGTCTCAGATAATTCCACATTCAGAAAGAAAATCCGTCAAAATACATTCCACACCGGCCAAATCGAAACAAAGGCTAAGGACAAAGACATCTCAACAGAATATGATATCTACTATAACTATTCAGAAAAAGTCAAAAGGATACCTCCCCACAGGATTCTGGCAATCAACCGGGCTGAAAAGGAAGGTGTTATCAAGGCAAAAATCACCTGCGACAGCGATGAAATCATAAAATATCTAAACAGGCACATGCTTAAAAACATCTCAAAAGTTCCTGAAAAAGTCAAATACAATAAGTATACAACACCAATCATTAAGGAAGCCGTTAGTGACGCTTATAAGCGTTTAATTTCACCTGCAATTGAACGGGAAATAAGAAATTCATTAACTGAAAAGGCTGAGGAAAAGTCAATTGAGGTATTTGCAAAAAATCTAAATCAGCTTCTGATGGAAAGTCCGCTTGTCGGCAAGACGATTCTGGGATGGGATCCTGCATTCAAAACAGGCTGTAAGCTTGCAATTATTGACGAAACCGGAAAAGTATTGGATACCTCTTTGATTTATCCGACAGCGCCTCAGAATAAGATTAAAGAATCCATAAAAACTGTTCGTGAATTGATTGAAAAATATGACATTAACGTTATTGCAATTGGAAACGGTACGGCTTCAAGAGAGTCTGAAGAGATTGTATCTCAAATTATCAAAAACACAAATGTCGAATACATTATCGTCAATGAGGCGGGAGCATCAGTATACTCCGCATCAAAATTGGCCGATGAGGAATTCCCAGAGTTTTCAGAAGGTGAGAGAAGTGCAGTATCAATTGCAAGAAGGCTGCAGGATCCGTTAGCAGAGCTTGTTAAAATCGACCCGAAATCAATTGGTGTCGGACAGTACCAGCATGATATGAATCAAAAGAGATTGAATGAATCATTGACCGGTGTTGTTGAAAAAGTGGTTAATGAAGTGGGGTTTCAGGCATTGGAAATACAACAGCTAAAAATATTATCGAATACAGAGAAGAGAACGGAAGCTTTGAAAACAGAAAGGAATTACTAAAAGTCAATAAACTCGGTAAAAAGACATTTGAACAATGTGCAGGCTTTATTAAAATTGATAATCCGGATTATCCTCTTGACAATACCACAATTCACCCCGAATCATATGATGCAACCTTAAAATTATTGGATAATCTGAATTACTCCGTTAATGATATAGGAACCTCAAAACTCAAATTAGATAACATTAACATCAAGGAACTGTCTGAAAGACTGGACATCGGCCAAGAAACCCTAAAGGATATCATTAAGGAGCTCAAAAAGCCTGGCCGTGACCCCCGTGAAGACATGCCGAAGCCGATGCTGAGAAAGAACGTGTTATCGATTGATGACTTGGAGGAAGGCATGATAATGCAGGGAACAGTCCGAAACATTGTTGATTTCGGTGCATTTGTAGATATTGGAGTTCATCAGGACGGACTGGTTCACATCTCGCAGTTAGTGGCAGATAGATTTGTCAAACACCCTTTAGATATTGTGAGTGTAGGGGACATCGTTGACGTTAAGGTCTTGGATGTTGATACCAAAAGGAACAGGATTAATCTTTCGATGATACTCTAAATCTCCAATTTAATTTCATCAAATGTTAAG
>CADBHR010000006.1 GCA_902794475.1 uncultured Methanobrevibacter sp.
AAAGAGGGAGTACAATGTTTGATGCTATTAAGGATGTTGTGAGAAAAAGCTCAATTCACGTCTGCATAGTCAATTGCGGAGGATGCAACGGCTGTGATGTGGAATGTGTTGCACTATTGTCTCCAAGATATGACCTGGAGCAATTCGGTATTTATGTTCACAACAATCCTCGTGAAGCTGATGTTCTATTGTTGACCGGTGCTGTAACCGAACAATGGAAGGACAATCTAAAAAGAATTTATGATAAGGCTCCTGAACCAAAAATAGCAGTGGCTGTTGGAAACTGCCCAATATCAGGGGATGTGTTTGCCCAGGAGGGAGGCCGTGTAAATGCGCCTGCATCCAATTTCATCCCTGTTGCAGCAGAAATTCCTGGATGTCCTCCAAGACCTAATGAGATATTGGAAGCCATTTTGGCTGTTGGACCACAAGCTATTGCTGACAGAGGGAGGGAACAAAAATGATAGTGCCTATTGGTCCGATTCACCCAGCTTTAAAAGAACCTATCAGATTGAAACTGCAAACTGAAGGGGAAAGAGTAGTTAAGGCAGAAATTGAATACGGTTATGTTCATAGGGGAATTGAAAAGATTATTGAAGGAAAAACTTGGCAGAAAGGAATTTATCTTTCAGAACGTGTATGTGGTATCTGTTCATATGAGCACACACAGACATTTGCGGAAACAATTGAAGCGATTTCTGATGTTGATGTTCCTCCAAGGGCCCAATTCTTAAGGGTTATAGCAAACGAGCTTGACAGAATTCAAAGTCATCTTCTTGCAAATTCCACATTTTTCAAATCAATGGACCATGAAACCCTTTTCATGCATGTGCTGGAATTGAGGGAATATGCTATGGATTCAATTGAACTTTTAACCGGAAACAGGGTCAATATGGGTTGGAACGTTGTTGGAGGCGTTAAGATGGATGCAGATGAGCGCCACTTCGAACCGATACTTGAAAACCTAAAGAAAATTGAGGAACGTTTTGAAATTGTTCGCTCATTATTTGCAGAAGGTCCTGCATTGGCTTTAAGATGCAAAGACATAGGATACATGTCTAAAAAAGAGGCAATCAAAGGAAGGTCAGTCGGCCCTATCGGAAGAGCTTCAGGAGTAAAAGAGGATTACCGTGTAGGTCACTATACTTATGATGATTATTTTGATTTCAAGGTCATAAGAAGAACTGAAGGGGACAATTACGCAAGAACATTAACTAGATTTGACGAAATTCCAGAATCAATTAGTCTGGTAAGACAAGCTATTGAAAACATACCTGATGGTGAAGTCCGTACTCCTGCTGAAATCAAATCAGGTTATGCAATGCGTAGAAATGAGGCCCCTCGTGGTGAAGTAACATACATGATTGAAACCAATGGAAACCTAATTAAGAACATTTCAATCAGGACTCCAAGCATTCCGAATATGGATTCCTGTGCAAAATATATGATTCGTGATGTGCCAACAGTTGCGGATGCCGTATCTACCTATGCTTCATGCGATCCGTGTGTAGCATGTGCAGAAAGGGTGGCTATCACTGACGAAGCCGGAAAGACTCTTGTAAAAAGATGGGATGAGGTGATATAGATGTCATCTCTTATGTGGTATATTTTTGATTTTGCCCGAAAGGCATGGACTGACGCATTTGCAAATGCAAAAAATGAACCTGAAATATCAGAAAAGCCAGAAAGGTTCAGAGATTTTCCAAAAGTAAATAAGGAATACTGTATCGGATGTGGAGCATGCGTATCTTCATGCCCTTCACCAAATGCTATAAAGCTGATTCGTGATGAGGACTCTGAAAGCGGTGAAGGTTTCACATATCCTGTAATTAAATTGGGCGCATGCATACGCTGCGGATTTTGTGCTGAAGTATGTCCTACTGACCCAAAAACATTGGAATGCGGTGAAAATCACCTGATTATGCCAGAATTCAATATTGTCCCATCAAAAAGGCAATATCTTGTTGATGATTATTTATGTATAAAATGTAAGAAGTGCCTAAAGCAATGTCCTGTTGATGCAATCAGTGAGATTGATGGAAAGGTTGTTGTAAATCAGCTCAAATGTATCTCCTGTGGAGATTGTGTTGAAATCTGTCCGGTAAACGGTGCAATGAAGGCAGTATTTGTTGATAATCTGCAGGACCAAAAGGATTTAATCCTTTTATGTGTCGAGTATCTTGAGGATTACATTAACTCCAAGGAAGAGGATTTGAGGTCTCTTGAAAAGAATGGCTTGCTGCAATATGACGTGCCGTTAGCCAATATATGGGATAAGGCATTGAAAATCATTCCTGATGAGGAAGTAGCATTGGAAATCATAACCAATGCGGTCAACCGTCTTAAGGTAAGAATCATTGATTGGGACAAGTCAAAATGTAAGAAATGCCAGTTATGTATTCCGGACTGTCCTACAGGATGCATTTCATTTGACGAAAAAGAGGATACTATTGTAAGAGAGAAGGATAGATGCTTAAGATGCAGTATTTGTTACCAGACATGTCCGTTTTCAGTAATCAAATACTTCATTTCCAAGTTTTCACTGGACGACGGTGAAAACATTCACGTTACAGTAAAGGCATCTAATCTGAATGAGGACATTTTTATGGAGTGAGTGTTATGATTGATAGTTTTACCAAAACACCAAGACCATTAAGGCACGTGGATGTTGATTTCGTAATTGACCAGACCAAATGTGCAGACTGCAAGGACAAGCCATGTCTTGAATCATGTCCTATTGATGCGGTCTATGTTGATGAAACCGATGGTTTCATAAAATTAAAAAGCACCTGCTTCGGCTGTGTGTTATGCCGTAATGCCTGTCCGTATGATGCAATAACTCTTGATGTCAAAATGGATCCTCCTTTAAAGGAAAACGTTCCAAACATTAACACAAAACTCTGTAAGGCATGTGGAGCATGTGTTCAGGCATGCAAAAACGGTTCTATTCATATTGTGGCAGACGGAACTCATGAACCTCACAGTCAAATAGACAAGGATACCTGCGTTAGATGCGGGTATTGCTTTAGAGTGTGTCCTACAGATGCAATAAAATATGGTGAGCTGCTTCCTAAAACCGTCAAGGGAGGTAAGGCTGTTGTCATTAACCAGCCTAAGTGTATCGGCTGTATGACATGTACAAGAGTATGTCCATCAATGGGAGCAATTAATGTGGGCCGAACAAATAAATTGCCTTATATTAATCCTGGGTACTGTGCAAGATGTGAGGAATGTATGCATTCATGTCCTTCAGGGGCAATCAGGTATTCTTCACGTAAAAAGGCATTTAAAATGTACAGTGAGATTAAATCCTATGATATCGTATCAAGCATTATCGATTATGACGTTAAGAAATTGTCCCTTGATTTGATCAGTTTAAATAAGGTTCTCCAAAAGGTCGGAAATGCAATCGCTTTGGAATTCAATGACCAGAACTTTGAGCATTTCATTGAATATAAGGTAAATGACATGATGGAAAGGGAGCTGAAAATCAGTCTCAACACAAACATTGAAATAGACAAGTTCACAAAACTGGTCGGATCATACCTGATGGACAGAAACATTGAGGTTTATGATAAGAAATGTATAGCCTGTGGCGAGTGTTACAATGTCTGTCCTGTTAATGCCATTGAACAGAACGGTCCAAACCCAATTACAATCAATGATAACTGCATATATTGTGGAAAATGTGTTGAAGTTTGTCAGTTTGATGCTATCGGCGCTTATGATGATTATTTCTACAGCAAAGATCAGGACTTATACTATGCCAGGTCATTTTTATACAAGCAAAGGCTTGGTGACTTTTCACTTTCAGAGGACAAGTGTCAGGCATGTGCAATCTGTGTCAAGAACTGTCCGGTTGAAGCATTGACCTTGACTGATGATGACAAGATAGAATTTGATGGTGAAAAATGTATCTACTGTAGAAATTGTGAGGCAATTTGTCCTTTGGATGCAATAAGAATCGTTAATTTCAGGTGAATCATGTTTGAAAAATCATTTATTACAGACTGTGAAGGTCCTCTGACCTTGAATGATAATGCTTTTGAAATGGCAGCCAAATTCATTGAGGATGGTGGAGAATTATTCAAAATTCTTAGTTTATATGATGATTACTTGGTGGACATTGTCAAAAAGGAGAACTATAAGGCAGGTAATACGTTAAAGCTTATTTTACCTTTTTTTGTAGTTGAAAATCTCACAAATGCTGATTTCATCGAGTTTTCAAAAAACAATATATATGCTGTCAGCGATTCAAAATTCCTATTGGAATACTTGAAGGAAGCTATGAATACATACATTGTCAGCACCAGTTATGGCCAATATATTGAAGCGGTCTCTGAGTATATGCAAGTGCCTTTTGAAAACACTTTTTATACAGATGCTGATATAGATTCCCTGCAACTCAATGACGAAGAAATTCAAAAAGTTAGGGAATTCAAGGAACTGATCTTAAGCAATCCTAATGATTATGAGCTCTTCGATGACATTTTCTTTAACAGGATTGCAAAGATGGGAATATATGACAAAATCAGGGACATAGACGTTGTTGGGGGGCAAGGCAAAAAGCTGGCCATCGATAAGATCATTGAAAGGGACGGCATTGACACTGATGAAATCTTATACATTGGCGACAGCATAACTGATGTTGAGCCTCTGGATTTTGCCCGTAAAAACAATGGTGTCAGCATATCATTCAACGGCAATGAATATCCTTTAAAAGTAGCTGAAATTGCTGTTGTATCTCCAAGTGCTGTAACAACTGCAGTTATTGCAAATGTCTATGCAGAAAATGATAAGGAAAAGGTTTTAGAATTTATTGAAGATTATAATATTTCACAAGATTTGAAAAAATTATTTGATGACTACAATATTGACGAGAAAATCAAAGATAGGTTTTTCTCCGTATTTGGCGAGGATTATCCAGTAATTCAGATAGTAACTGATGAAAACTATGAAGATATATTAAAAGTCAGCAAGGAAATGAGAAATAATATTCGTGGTCAGGATATAGGTGGATTAGGTTAGGTGTAAAAATGGATTATGATAAAGTAGAAGACACATTCTTTGAAGCTTTTGAAGGCAAATATGTTAGGGCTTTAATTACAGGGCCTACCGAGGCAATTGTAAAGAGGGCTGCATATGATTCAACTTCAACTCCAAGTGCAGTGATAGGAAGAGTTGAAGGCGGAGTGGAAGGATTTTTAGACGAATCACAGACCCCGGACAATAGGTTTGGAGCAATTGTGCAATACTGGTTAGGCGGGGACGATGTGGAAAAATTCGCATTTGAGCTGTCCTACAGATTAAGGCAGGACGTATTGGTCAAGCCATTCACACGTATTTTTGACTACTCCGATAAGGATAGTGATGAATATATTGAAATGATGGACATAGTGGGTCACTGCGGCGACGGATACGAATGGATCGTTGAAGAATATGGGAGGAAAATGATTAATGTGCCTATTGCAGTGCCTGACTTCCAGATTGAAGAAAAATTCAAGATAAATGACGGAACCATGGGGGGAAACTTCTGGTATCTGTGTGAAACTCAAGAAGCAGTTATAAATGCCGGTGATGCTATCATTGAAGCAATCATGAGTGTTGAAGGCGCAACTGCACCATTCGATATCTGCTCAGCGGCTTCAAAGCCGGAAACAAATTTCCCTGAAATAGGTCCGACAACAAATCACTTTTATTGCCCTTCACTAAAAGAACGTTTAGGCAATGAATCCAAAGTTCCTCAAGGCGTTAATTACATTCCTGAAGTTGTAATAAATGCAATCGATGAAGAATCAATGAATAAGGCAGTTAAAGCAGGAATTGATGCTGCCCTTGAATTTGAAGGAGTAATTGGAATATCTGCAGGTAACTTTGATGGTAAACTTGGGGATAAGAATATAAATTTATTAGATATCTTAAAGTAAGGTTTTAAAATGGAAATATTTGACAATGATTTAAATGCGGAAGTTATTGGATTTGGGGCATTGAACGTTGACAAGCTCTATTCAGTTGAAAATATCGTCTCAAAGGATGAGGAAAGTTTCATCAAAAGTGAAACAGACACTCCAGGAGGTTCAGCAGCCAATACAATAGTGGGTTTGTCCCGCTTGGGTTGTTCCACATCAATCATTGGAAAGATTGCTGAAGATGAGGATGGGGATTTGATAGAATATCATTTGGCCATCAATGGGGTTTACTCAAATAACCTGATTTACTCAGAAACAGGTTCAACCGGAAAATGTTTGGGCTTTGTCGATGAGGACGGTGAGAGATGCCTTTACATCGACCCCGGAGTCAACGATGAAATCAAGATTGACGAAATTAATCCATTGAACATTATGAGATGTAAGATAATGCATTATACATCATTTGTCGGGGATTCATTTAATACACAGATAGAATTACTGGAAAAGCTCAATGACCAGTGTGTATTAAGTTTTGATCCTGGAATGCTATATGTCAAGAAAGGATTCGATGAGTTAAGGCCTATACTTGAGAGAACTAACATATTGCTGATAAATGAAGCAGAATTAAGATTATTATGTAATAATAATGAAAGTCCTTTAAAAGAATTGGCTATTGGATTTTTAGATTTGGGAATTGAAACTGTTGTTGTTAAAAAAGGTGCCGATGGAGTATTTGCAATGAATAACTCTGCCGAATGTGGGGTGGAATCATTTGAATGCAATGTTGTGGATACCACAGGTGCAGGAGACAGTTTCAATAGTGGATTTTTGTATTCATACCTTAAAGGATATGACTTGGAAAAATCATGCAAAATCGGAAATTGGGTGGCCAGTAGAGCTATTGAAGGATTTGGAATGGAAAAATTCCCAACTCTAAAGGATTTGGAGGATTTTTTTAAAATATAAATTTTATTAAATAAATTATTCAGTGGGTATAAAAATGAATGTATCTTTTATAAAACAGATAAAGGACTTGGAGCGTGAAGTACTTTTAAAATCTGTTGAATTAGATGATGATGGTGACGATTTTCAATTTGAACTAGACAATTTTAGTACAAATGAAGAGATATTTGCTGTTTCACCTAGATGCGTAAGGTGTAATACCTGTGTTGGAGAATGTCCAGTTGATGCAATCGAACCAGCTAATATTTTTAGGATGGCTAAAATAACTGATAAATGTGTCAAATGTGAAATTTGTATTCAGACTTGTCCTGTTTCTGCAATAAAGCTGATTGACAATTCAATCAGTTATGACCATGAGGATGAACGTGAAGTCATTGAATACAATTTATCCAATGTCAGTTGTGCTCATAGAGTAATTCGTATGAATGACATTTCAATTGATTATACTGTCGACGATAACAATTGGGATGATTGTGCAACATTATGTCCAACAAATGCATTTACTATGGAATTCAAGGAATTCTTTGAGAATTTGAATATGGATTTGGGGATAGAGCTAATTGATGATGAATTATATCCATATGTCAATGAGAAAATGTGTATTGGATGCGGCGCCTGTCGTGAAATCTCACTAAATGACTTTGCAATTAATTTGGATAGGTATATAGGACCTATTATTCACTCCCGATTTATTGAAATAAATCATGAATCTTGCGTAAACTGTTATTTATGTGAAGAGAATTGTCCAACAGGGGCTATAGAGTTGGTAGATGGTGAAGTTGTCCTAGACAATGAAAAATGCATAAGATGCGTTGAATGCACAAATCATTGTCCTGTAGGAGCTTTGAAAAGAGTGGAAATTGAATAATATGGGGGCTGTTTATGAAAGCAAAAGAATTAATGGATAAAGACTTTGTATATTTGAATGCTGATGACAGTGTTGTTGACGCTTCAAAAGCTATGGAAGATGTCAGACGTTTTACCTGTCCTGTTGTAAATGATAAAAAGCAATTGATAGGATGGATTACTGCGTTTGATATTACAAAAGGTTTAAGGGAAGGTAAAGAAAAGATTTCAGAGGTAATGAGCAGTTGTGAGGAAGTTGCATCTGTCCATGAGGATGACCCTGCACGAAAAGCGGTAATTTTAACCGCCAACAACAAGTTTGTCACCGTTCCTGTCGTGAATGATGACAATCAGGTAATAGGTATGGTTCGTGCTTGCGATATTGTTGAGTTGTTGTCAAACCTTTATGACATCAAGGTTGTAAAATTATATAAAGCGATGCAAAACCAGCTTAACGGTGTAACATGGGAAGAGTTAATGGCTGCTTCTGCTCTGGTGTCCAAAAAGACTACAGGTAAAAAGATTTCCCCTGAAGAATATGAAGCCAATATCATGAATTCAACTTTCGGAGAAGCTATCTGGGCAACAGGAGGGCTTGAAAAATTCTTTGCAGGTTTGATTTCTGTTGGGGAAATGGTAATTGCTCGCAGAGTTGGAAGAGCTAAAAAATAATATTTAGTGATAAATATGCGTGAATATAATGAATATCAGGACAAAACAATCCTTGTAACTGGTGGAGCGGGTTGTGTCGGAAGTAATTTGACCCGTAAATTTGTAGATTTGGGGGCTGAAAAAGTAATCATATTAGATAATCTTTCATCAGCTCACGAATGGAACATTTCACCTGGGGACACTATCGAATTTATCCAAGGGGATATTTTGGATGATGCTGTTTTAAAAAGGGTCTTCAAACAAAAGCCGGATTATGTATACCACTTGGCAGCACACTTTGCAAACCAGAACAGTGTTGACAATCCTGAAAAGGATTTGATGGTAAATGGTATCGGTATTTTGAAAGTGTTACAATATGCACAGCTCACCGATGTTGAAAGGTTTGTTTACTCTTCATCAGGTTGTGGAGTTTATGGACTGGATTCTAAAATGCCATTTGAAGAACATGATATTTCAATTTCACTACATACCCCATATCAAGTAACAAAACTTCTAGGAGAACTTTACACTAACTACTTCCATAATCTATATGACATGAACATCGTAAACGCAAGATTCTTTAATGTATTCGGGCCGGGTGAAGTTCCAGGAAAATACAGGAATGTAATTCCAAACTTCATGTACTGGTCTAAAAACGGACAGGCATTACCAATTACAGGGGACGGTTCAGAAACAAGGGACTGGACATTTGTAGATGATATCTGTAACGGTTTAATTGCAATGGGTGTTGAAGAGGAAGCAATCGGCGAAGCGATAAATCTTGGATCCGGAAAAGACCACAAGGTAATCGACATGGCAAACAAGGTAAACGCATTGACCGGAAACGAAGCGGGAATTAACTACGTTGCCCGTCGTGATTGGGATGCAAAAACCAAGCTGTTATCTTCAATAGAAAAAGCAAAAGATATCTTAGGTTATTCACCAAAAGTATCCTTTGATGAAGGTCTTGAAAGGACTCACGATTGGTTCTGTGAAAACTGGGAAAACATTCAAAAATCAGCAGAGTTCTAAAACTCTTTTCCTCATTTTTTCCTAGAAATCTCCAAATGGTTTTTAGGAATCATTCTAATTTTCATTAATTATTTATATTCACTTTTATAAAATTATATTTTAATTAGGTGAATTCATGCAATACGGCAGGATATTTTTTTTAATTTTACTGGTTTTCATTTGCTTTAATGTTGCAGTAGTTTCAGCCAGTGATTTAAATTCAACTGATAATTTGGAAGTAGAGGATGATAGTCCAATTGAATTGGATGAAGAAGAAGTCATCGTTCATGCTGAAGATGATTCGAATGGCAATAATGAAAGTGTTGAAAAGGATTCGGTTAACATTGAGGTCACATCAACCAATGTCAAAAGTAGGGACACATTGGAAATCTGTCTTAAAAATTCAACTGATGCTCCTTTAAAATCCAAACAATTCACTGCAATACTTAATAATAAGGAATATTCACTTAAAACTAATTCCATGGGCGTTTCAAAAATAAACATTGATTTGCCTGCAAATTCATATAAGTTGACCGTTATTTTTAAGGAAGATGATGAGTATAAAAATGCCACTCGGGATTTCACCATAAAGGTTTCAAAATTGTCCACTAATATTATAGAGTCCGGAAATTATGTCTCAAAAAATAATTATGTATATTTTCGGTTGGTGGACAGCAACGGCAATTCTGTTTCAGGTAAAAAGATAGCCATCAAGTTCAATGGCAAGAAATATGTCAAAAAGACAAACAGTAAAGGCCAGATTGCAATAAAAATCAAGTCTTCAAAGTCCAAAAAGATTAAAGCAAAATTTTTTGGAGATAATCAATTCAATCCTTCTTCCAACGGATTCACTCTTTATGTCATAGAAAAATCATTTTCCATTGATATTGGTAACTCCAAATTCCTTAAAAAGGGTTTCATAAGGGTTTATCTAAAAAAATCTGGTAATCCATTAGCTAAAAAGTTAGTAACCTTGACGGTTGGAAGTAAGAAATTAAAACTCAAAACCAATTCCGAGGGAATTGCGATTTTTAAACCGAACGTTGATGTCGGATTTTACATTGTAAAGGCTAAACATGGTAAATATTACTCATCAAAAGGCCTTAAATGTTATAACGTTGACCTCAAGGATCCTTTAAAGGAAATAATTCCTTTAAAAAATGGTAAGCCAGACACTGATTTCATGCCAAAAAATTATGTATGGGGTGATGATAATGCAAAATACACTCTTAAAAAATCCCAATACCGTGAAGTCTTAAAAAGGGATAGCTACTGTTTGTTTTTATATGGAAAACTGACAAAATACACTTTCTTCAAGACAAAGTCCCATCCGAATGAATATCACATTTTAAAACGTGAAAAATGGAATGTGATTGAAAGGGCAATCAATGCGAAATTGGTCAAAAAGAACAAGCATGATTACTGGCCGGGAAAGATTACGGTTTCGCTTAAAGGCAAATCCTATAAATATCCTCTGGTAAGGGACCCTCAGGATAACGGATTCACTTGCGGTCCGACATCATGCAGCATGTGCAGTCAGGTTCTGAAAAATTATGTATGTGAGAAATACATAGCAAAACTTTCTAAAACAGACCGTTACGGAACCAGCTGTGATGCAATGATTAAATCATTGAATAAGAATGATTTCACTGCTACATATTTCTATAAATCCACTTTTAAAAAAGCGTTAAATGAGCTCAAAAAAGGTGGTGCAGCTTTGATTTTCCATGCATACAATCATTATGTAAGCATTTTGGACATCAGTAAGGACGGCAAGAAGGTTTTGGTAAGCAATTCCTATGGGAGCTATGATAATATTCCAACTGGATGGTTAAAGGTCAGCTACATGAAAAAGAAATTCTCCAACATTGATGAAAGTCTTATTGTTAAGCTTAACTATAATCTATCGGATTCAATGAAAAATGCGATATATAGTTATTATAGTAGCATGGGGAAAAATTGGGTTGCCCAAAATATTCATCAGTCAATTGGATGGGTGTGAGGAGTTTTTTCATTATTGGTTTTGATAATGTTTCATAGAAAGTATTTAAGGTGATAATATGAGATGTCCTGTTTGTGGAGCATGGGTTGAAGAAGGAGAGGAATACTGTCCGAATTGTGGATATGATGTCTATTGTATTGATGAGGATGACAGTTTTTAGGGATCTGAAATCCTAGATGTGAATCCTCAAGTGATGCAGGTAAGCCATTCTGTCCGAATGTTGGATGACGGTTCTGATGATGATTATTGATTGACATAAAATTTTTATAGTATTTTTTTCATTAAATTATAATATGAGTAGGCAGGCCTATGTTAACAAGGATATTTCAATAACTGAAATTCGCCGTGTAAAACGTGATTTGCAGAAATTTGTGGATTTATATGAGAAAGTGACCTTTATAGAAGAGTTATATTGTGATGAAACTGTCAAATCTGCAATGGAACGCAGGGGGAAAACTCCCCAAACAGGTTATAAATGGTTAAAAACCTGGAATGATAAGGGTTTTGATGGTCTGTTTAGAAAGGAAGGGTCCGGAAGGATTTCCAAATTGTCAGATTATCAAATAGAAATTTTAAAGACAAACATTACTGTAAAGGGTTTGTCAAGTGTCTCTGAAATTAAAAATGAAATTAAAAGTGAATTTGGAGTTACTTACTCTGAAAGGCATTTGCGCAGGTTGATTTTTGATTTGGGTCTTTTGGACTTTATCAGTTCAAACAAAATTAAATAATCATTTACATATACTTTTTTATGTCCATTACCTATTTTTTGATAATGTTTTTTCAGTAAAATATATTTCACTTCATTTTTTTTATACTCAAATTCTTATTAATTAGTTGATTGTTCAATAATAATAGTATTTTTTTATTAAAATGTTTTATAAATTAACTTTATATAATTTTTTTGATTAATATATTTATAGAATTATAGAGGGCATATTATGAATGAGAACATAGACAGAGGAATGTCGACATTAATCATTTTCATTATTGCAGCGGCTATATTGAGTGCCGCTCAGAGCGTAGTGACAACAGGTATTGCAGGGATAATGACTGATTTTCATATTCATTCAACAACAGCACAATGGATTTACTCTTCATTCTTGCTTGTATTGGGGGTTATGATACCATTATCTGCATTTTTTACCCGCAGATTTAAAGTGAAAACAATTTTGATATCTTCATTGACTCTATTTTTAATAGGATCCATTTTGGCATATCTCGCCCCAAATATTGAGGTATTGATTCTGGCAAGAGTGATTCAGGCTTGTGGATCTGGAATATTGCTTCCAATTACTCAAATCGTATTGTTCAAGGTTATCCCTGAGGAAAAGTGGCAAGTCTATATGGGACTTTTCGGGTTCATCATAGGAATTGCCCCTGCATTGGCTCCAACAGCCGGAGGATTCATAATCGATTCCGTCGGATGGAGGTCAATCTTCTTGATATTTGCAATAATGATTGCAGTATTGATTGTGGTGGCATCATTTGTGGTTAAACTTGAATTTGAAACAGGACATTATCCGTTGGACATCACTTCACTTATACTTTGTGTGCTTTCATGTGTCGGCATAATGTTTGGATTTTCAAACATCGCCCAAAATGGATTCGACTTGATTTGGGTGATATTGCCTATTATAATCGGTACTGTGTCTCTTGTGCTGTTTGTGAAAAGGCAGTTTAGCATTGACACTCCATTGCTTGACTTGCATGCCCTTAAAAATAAATATTTCTTCTATGGAACATTGTTTTCAGCGATATTGTACTTTACAATGTGTGGTTTGAATGTTATCATGCCTCTTTTTGCACAAAGCATAGCAAATCATGATGCAACAACAGCAGGAATCATACTGCTTCCGGCAACCCTTGTGATGATTGTGTTCAACTTTATAGGTCCATTGATGGCCAACAAGTTCGGTGTTCGCAAGGTATTGCTTTTATCATGTCTCTTCACCGTTGCAGGTTACCTGTTGATGATGACATATACAAGATCAACATCTGTGGAGTATATGATCATTACTCAGGTTATTCGTGCAATCGGTGCAGGACTAGGATTGATGCCTGCAGTTACATGGACAATTGCGGTTGTTTCAGGTGATGTTGAAGATGCAACAGCAATCAACAACACAGTAAGGCAAATCATAGGTGCAATCGGTTCAGCGGTTGCAGTTGTGTTGATGGCTGCATTTGCAGGAGGAAATATGGGTCATAACAATATTTCAGTATCTGCATTTGCGCAAACTTCATTTGTGATGTCAATTCTTGCCGTCATTTCAGCGGTGATTGTTGTATTGTACATTAAGGATGAGATTCACGATTTAATGTGAATTCATTTTTATTTTTTTTAAAACATCGATATGATTGAATTTATAAATCCTTTTTTATTTTTTTAACTATTTTTATTATTTTAATTATAAATTACTTATTATAGGTTATTTTTCTGAAATTATTATTTTAAATTAAAATGGGCAATAATATATACTATTAAAAATTATATATTATATTATGAGGATTATTTTCAATATTTAATTCTTACAAATTGGGCTTAAAGGAGGTGAAAAATGAATAAAAAGCTTATAATAATGGGACTTCTTGCATTGGCATTACTAACGATAAATGTTTGTGCCGCTCAGGAAATTGATAATTCCACTGATGTCAATGAAGCATTGTCCATTTCAGATGAGCCTGTTTTGGAAGCAACTAATGACACTCCAGTTCTTGAAGCGTCAAAAGCCAATACTCATCTTGAAGTTGCAGGCCCAACAGATTTTGATGTAATCGGGGATTATTTTAAGGTGAAATTATTGGATGGCAATAATAATGCTCTTAAAAATACCAAGGTGACATTTACGGTAAACGGCAAAAGCTATAATCAGAACACTGATTCTTCAGGCATTGCCAAGCTGCAAATCAGATTAAATGATGGGACATATAAAATTGTATCCAAATTTGCCGGAAATTCGAATTATAAGGCGTCATCTCTAACCACAAAAATCACGTTGGACAATACCCGTGAAGTTGAAAGCGGAATGAGCAACGCTCAAATTCAGGATATCATAGACAATGCCAAAACAAATAATGTAATATTATTCAAAGGTAAAAGCTATTCTGATATTAATCTTGTTATCACAAAATCCTTGATATTGCAGACTAACGTTGGAACAACTTTAAAATCAACTTCATCATCTCCGGTAATTACCATTAAAGGTTCAAAGGCTTCCTTAGCAAAAGTTAAGGGATTCAAGATTGAAGGTAATGGTGATGGTATTAAGGTTGAAGGTGCAGATTATGTTTCTGTTTATAATAATGACATTACATGTAAAGGCAATGGTATTGTTGGGATGAACACCAATTATCTAAACATCACCAAAAATGATCTCGTTAAAAACTCAAAAAGCGGAATAAGTCTTGCTGAATCAGATAATTCCTATATTTTCAACAATAAGATTACCAATAACGGTGCAAATGGTATTGAAGTGGCTAAATCAAGCAATGTTTATATTTACGGCAACACCATTACCAGCAATGGTAAAAACGGTATTTATTTGGACAGCAAAATCAATGGCAAAAATTATGGCGAAGGACCAAATAATTTGCACATTGGCAAAAATACGATTTCTAAAAATGTTGAAAACGGTATTTATGTTAATAAGGCAGGAAATAATGTAAATATAAACTCCAATTCTATAGAATCCAATCGTCAAAGTGGAATTTCATTATCTGAAATCGGTAGCAATAAGATTCAATCAAATGTCATATCCAATAATGAATATGTGGGCATTGAATTCGGAGGCAATTATGTAATGCCAAAGAATCAGGAGATTTCATATAATGCGATTGTTGGCAATAGGGAGCGTGAAGTTGAAGCTAGAGATACATTTTATGACAACAATGATGATCCGTTGAAACTTGGAGACAATTGGTACAGTGATGGTGTCATTTGTCCTAAAATCAAGACAAATAATATAAGGTTCACAGTTACTCAAATAGGTCCAAACCAATTTCAGGCTGCATTCATTGATTCAAAGGGCAACATTGCCAGTCTGCTTCCGGACAGGGCATTGTCATATAGAATCAACAATGGAAAAAGCATAACATTAACTATCAGTGGGGGAATAGGCACATTCACCGTGGATGCACAAACCGGTGACCTTGTTAAGGCAACTGTCGATAATTCCAGAAGGGATAATGCTTATGATTCAGATACCAAGTCCTCTTCAAAGCCTGTTAATGGAAAAACACCAAGTTACAGTTACCCTTCAATTCCGAATTACCAATTGTATGAGGATATTGGAACCGGTGGAAGTGGCGGAAATGGTGACGGAACAGGACAGGGCACAGGCGGAAATGCCAACAGAGGTAATGGACATTCAACTGTAGAAAGCAGTGAAAATACTGGAAACAGTACTCATAGCCAGAAAGCAGACCCTGCAAACAATGCAAATAACCAGGTAAATGATGTGGAGCAAAGCTATGAAACACAAGCTACAACTTCTCCAGCCAGTGCATCTGAAAGTTCTTCCGGTGTTGATTCAGGTTCAGCTTCAACAAAGCAATCTGTAGTCAAACAAATTTTAATCGATGAAGATGAATTTTATAAAGTTTCTGGGATTTCATTTATAATATTGTTAATAATTTTAACAATAGGATTGTATTATCGTGAAGATATTCGCGAAATGAAATCCAAATTGTAATTTTCATCCCTTTTTTCTATTTTTTCCTTATATTATAATAAATTATTTAAAAGATTTTAAATAAATATCATATTATCTTACCTTTGGAGGAATAATATGAATAAAAGTGATTTGAAAAGAGATTATTTTATGCTTAAGGGCCCGCTTGCCAAAAAAGGTTATGATTGGTGGTGGCATTCATTCACTGGTTACAATAAAAAAACCGGTGAAGCAAGACCATTTTTCATAGAATACTTTACATGCAACCCAGCATTGGCTGAAGACGAACCTGTCCTTGGTCAGGACCCTGAAAACCAAAAAACAGGAAAACAACCATCATATTGCATGATTAAGGCTGGAGCATATGGTAAGGACCCAAAACAGATTCATAATTTTTACTCAATGAAATACTTCAACTGCCCTGATGATGAGCTGAACATACAGGTTGGCGATTGCAGTTTGACAGAAACCCACATGAGCGGATTTTCAAGAGTGTCTGAAGAGGATGCTAAAAATCACCCCGAATACATGTCCGATGCGGGAGATATGATGTGGGATTTGGATATTGACAAGCAAATCACATTTAACGTGGGTTACGGTGCAAGCTCCTTATTCCGAAAATTGAATTCATTTGAAATGTTCTGGCATGCAGAGGGAATCAAAACCCAATACAGCGGTACTGTATGGCTTGACGGAGAGGAATATGAAGTGATTCCTGAAAAATCCTATGGATACGCCGATAAGAACTGGGGAGGAGACTTCACATCTCCATGGCTTTGGATTTCATCATGCAATATAACAAGCCTTATAAGCGGTAAAAAATTGAATAACTCTGCATTTGAGGCTGGTGGAGGAAGGCCAAAGGCATTTGGTATTGAGCTTCCACGTAAACTGTTAATAGGATTTTACTACGAAGGAACAATGTATGAATACAACTTCGCCAGATTCTGGAATATGGTCAAAATCGACTTTGATTTCCAGGAAGGTGAAGACGTTCACACATGGCATGTTAATGCAAGCAACAGAAACTCAAGAATGGAACTGGTGCTTTACTGCAAACGTGATGAAATGATGCTCTTTAACTACGAGGCACCGGATGGCAAAAAACGACACAACCGCCTATGGAATGGTGGAAGCGGATACGGCGAAATCAAATTATACAAAAAGGACGGAACATTAATTGACCATGTTAAGATAGAAAATGCGGGTTGTGAATATGGGGAGTATGATGACGAATGATATTCACAGACATCATAGCATTAATCATAGTATATGTTTATGTGGCGGTCATTTTTGTTGTAGCTGAAATGGTTTTAAAGACTCGCCCTGAAGTTTCACGTAAGTTTCTGCATATCATGGTAGGTAATATGATATTTGCCATGCCGTTTTTCTCAGATCCGTGGGTGATGGTATGGTTTTTAACACTGCCTATCACAATAGGGCTGTTCTTCTTGACTGAATACTCACCAATCAAAATTGAAAACAGCGTAACCGAATCAGGCCATGCATTGGGCTTGTTTTTCTATGCTTTGATTTGGACAGTATTGATTGCAGTATTTGCAATAATCTCACCGGCAAACGACCCTAAATATTACATCTGGATTGTGGCATTGGCCATTGTTCCTATGGTATACGGTGACGGATTTGCAGCATTGATTGGTCAAAAATTCGGAAAAGTCAAATACACAGTGTTTGGAGGTACAAAATCTCTTGAAGGATCACTTACCATGTTTGTAATCACCTCCGTTATGAGTGTATTTGTCTGGATGGTTTTCACATCAATCGGATGTACAATGCCTGAATTCAATATTGTCAACATATTGCTGATTTCCGCAGTAGCAACAATTTGTGAAGCGTTCAGTTATGGTGGAATTGACAACTTGTCAGTTCCGACAGTAACTGCAATTTTATATTATTTGGTAGCTGTATTATAGCTGCCAATTTCAATTCTTATTTTTTGCATTTCACTGGCCAATTTTTGCATCTTGGATGCGTCGCCAAATAGCCATTTATATTGACTTTTACCAAGTTATATTATCGAATGGTTAATAGGTGTAAAAATGGATTTAAGACAAAGAGCAGAAAAAAGAGTTGATGCAAAAATCGAATTTCAAGAAAATCTATATAAATATTTAATAGTAAATGTAATAATAGCAGTTATTTGCCTGTTATTCCTGCAAAGTTTTTGGCTATTGTTCTTTGTAATGTTTTTCTGGGGATTTGGCGTCTTAGATAAGTTTTTTAAAGCCTATTCCATTAAAGATTATCGAGAAGAAATGATAGAAAAAGAACTTTCAAAAATGGGTGAATAAGATGTCTGATAATTTATACAAAAGAGCTGAGGAAATAGTTGAGAAAAAAATAAAATTCTATAAGAACTTACAAGCATACCTTATTGTCAATGCATTTTTGGCAGTTATTAATTGGTTTTTCACACCGGAATTCTGGTGGGTATTGTTTCCTATGTTTTTCTGGGGAATAGGAGTATTGAAAGACTTTTTAATGGCATTTGTATTTGTCAATAAGTTTAGTGATGATTACAGAGAGCGTAAAATCAAAGAAGAAATGGAAAAATTGAAGGCATAAATTATGAAGGTAAACTTATTTGTTTCAAGAGATATTGAAGAGCCTTATGCAGATATTCACACTAATGAACTGACGGACAATGTTTCAAAAGCCATATCTATTTTGGAAAGTGATGAATCGTCTGATATGGTTGCCGTAAAAAAAGGATCTGACATTGCTCTTCTGCAGATGGATGAGATATTCATGTTCAGGGTTGAAGACAAGCAGGTAAAAGTGTATTCCGAAAATAGTGAGTATATAATAAAAAAGCCATTATATCAGGTTGAGGAGACATTAAGCAGTGATTTTGTAAGAATTTCAAAAACCACTATCGTTAATCTGAAAAGGATTGACCGTGTAGCTCCTTCACTTAAGGGAATGATGTTCATTGAGTTAAAAAATGGTTTAAAGGACAATATCTCAAGAAAATATTTGCCGGACTTTAAACAGGCTTTGGATTTGTAGGTGAAAAAATGAAAGTTGATTTGATTAAAAGATTGGCAATGGGCGCTTTTGTCGGCTGTTTTATTGTGATGCTTGTAATGGTTTTCATGTCTTTAGAAAGAGGTCCTCAAAATGTCCAATTTGATGGTATGACAATAATTAATGCATTTTTAGGTTCAATTGTTGTCGGTTGGGGATTTTCACTGACCGGATTGATCTATGAAAGGGAAGATATAGCTTTTCCTCTTCAAATTGCATTTCAAATGGGAATTGGAATGTTAATACTATTTGCAATGGCAGTTTATCTTCAGTGGATGCCGGTTAACCTGGGAATTGGAATAATCATTGAATGGATAATCATAGCATGCATATTTGCGGCCGTTTCATGGTGCGGATTTTACATCTATTATTATCTTGTCGCACGAGAATTAAATAAAAAAATAGTTAATAAGTAAATAGCCAAGCTATTTACTCTCATTTTTGTTTCTTTTGTATCCAATAATCAATAAAATTAATGCAGCAACCATTGCAATGAAATACCTAAGGTCTAAATTGCCTTGTTTTGCAACTGAACCTCCATTAGTCTTATTCAACTCGTAGGCCTTGTCATCATCACCGTGGGATGTTGAATTTCCCAAAACTAGTTGTTGATTAACATTACTTTCAATCAGGTTAGATTTGGCCTCAGAAGGTATTGTATTATTTTCATTACTTTCAATTGATTTTAATTTATCTGAATTTCTTATAATTTTTGGATTTTTCAAATCATCTGAAGCATGTTTATTAATGTTGGCATTATTTTCATTTTGATTGGATTCAGGAGCTTTAAATTGACTTTTCAGATTGTTGAGTGAATCATCCGGGAAAAAGTCTTTAATCAAATCGCCGTACTTATCTAATAAATTCATATTTAGAATGCTGAACAAATTGGATTTGATTGTTGATGATACCCTACTTCGGTCTGTCACATGGTTCGGGTCAATCACAGAAGAATCATTCGGATCTTCTTCTCCCCAATCGTTATTGTTGAATTTGGTATACAAATGGTTAGTGTCTTTCCATTTGATAAATATCTCTTTGCCGTATGGTGATGAATTATTGGTAATTATATTATTGTGGATATTTATCACTGTTTTTGCATCGTACATAGGCTGCTGTATGTAGAAAGAGCCTCCTGTCTCTCCGCCATCGTTATTGGTGATAATGGAATTTTCAAGATTAATATTTCCTGAAACCATTACTGCTCCACCGTTTGTTCCGGCAGTATTGTTCATGAAAATGCATCTGTTGATATGTGATTCACCTGACCAGCTGTAATATGCTCCACCCCATTCGTCAGCATGGTTAAACATGAAAATGCAATCTTCAACATTTCCGAATCCTGAAACGCTCACTCTTATTGCTCCGCCGTCCCGGTGTGCTGAATTATTGATAAAAACACAATTGTAAATGTCTGAATCCGCAAAGCAGGTTGTTACCGCTCCGCCGTCATGGCCTGCATGATTATTCATGAAAAATGAATTGTTCAATAGCAGATATCCTCTATGGGTTTCGTTTCCATAGTTTGATATCCCTCCGGCATTTACGCTGGCAGTATTATTTATGAAATAGCAATTGTCCACATACGCGTGTCCGGTTTCCATGGAAATCGCTCCACCAAATCCCTCTACATTTGCATTGATGAATGTCAGGTTTTTAAAAGTGACATGTACACTATCATTTCTTATAAGAAAAATGCCTGACTTTTTTTCTCCATCGATGATGACATCACGTGGATTGGCATTTCCTTTAATCGTTAGATTTTTTGTTATTTCAAAATCGCTGATTCTGTAGGTTCCCTTTTCAAGAGTGATTATATCGTTATCCCTAGCTTCTGATAGTTCTTTAATTAACTTTGAAGATGAATCTACTGGGATTTCATCATTTTGAAGCTGATTATCGTCAAATATCTCCATATTTTTTGTTGAATTGGTTATATCCGTTGCATTTGCAGCAGAAATGCTTATCAAAATAATCATAATCAGCAATATGAGATAATATTTTGCATGGATTGTTTTCATCTCCTTTATTTTTTTTAGAGAAACTATAATTTTATTTTTGAAAAATATGATATATAATAATTTTTATATCGATTTTTTTATATTTTTAAAGTTTTCATTGATTTTTAATTAAAATTGCATATAACTTTTTAATTTAATATATATTTGTTTTTAATAAATTTTTAGGTGCTTATTTATTATTTTAAAGTTTTTAAAATGTTTAGTTTTATTTTAGGGGATAAATTGTTTTTTTATCGTTATGAATTATTTTTCATATTTTTTAAATTAGTTTTAAAATCGTTAAAATAATTATTTAAACTAAAATAATTTTTATTTTATTATATTTTATTTAATAATTTCTTAAAATTATTTATTAAAGGTTATATACTGTTTTTTTTAAATTTAACTAATTTTTATTAAAATTTATATTTATCGATAAATAATAAGATTTATATTACTTATCGATAAAAAATATTAAGTGACTAATATCTAATAAAAATGTTCAAGTTATGCATGATGATTTTTTTATTTTTTATTAGTTAGGTTTAAAATAGATTCAAAGGGAGAAAAAAATTATGAATAATAAAAAGATTTTATTATCCATCTTTTTAGTTGTTTTAATTGCATTTTCTGTTAGTTCAGTTTCTGCAGGAAACTCTACTGATGATATTGTAGCAACTGACGATGCAGAAGTTGTGGCAACAGAAGATGTTGAATTGTTGGCTGCTGATCCGATCTCACCAACCACCAATACATCTGATGGTATTCAAACAGCAGTTGAAACAGCTCAAGATGGAGGAACTGTTGATTTAAGTAATTATGCTACTTATGATATAACAAATAATACAATAACTGTGACTAAGGATAATCTTTTAATAAAAGGTAATGGTACAACTACAATTTATGGTCATGGTGCAAATAACGGATTTTTCGATGTTAAATCTAAAGGAGTAACCATTCAGGGAATAGTATTCATTGACAACAACCCTAAAAATAATTTAACCTACGATGGTTCAGTAAACGGTTGGGGTGTTCGCTTTGCAGGTTCTCTCGCTGAAGGCGGAGCCGTAGACAACTGTGTTTTCAACAATTTCAACCAAGCAGTTGTGGTTTCCTCATGTGATTATATCACTGTCAAAAACAGTCAATTCTATGGAGGATATGCAACAAAACTCATAAACGACCCTACTGTCAACAAAGAACAAGGTTCAAAAGTAATCAGTGTAATGGGTTCCCATTACATCACTGTATTAAACAACACCTTTGCTGGTGTAGTATTGGATGCTATTTCCATTGCAGGAGGTAGTGGGGATGCAAAAATCCTAAACAACACTTTCATAAATAATGTTTATTCTATCTTCTTTGGAGGAGCATCTACTGACGGAACTTTCATCACAGGCAATACATTCACAGATTGTGGTTCATTTGATGATGGTGTTCACTCTTGGGATGCATATCCAGTAATCAGTATCCAAAAAGCTTCCAGTGGAGTTTTCATCAGCAACAACACATTCAATGTGATTGACAATAACTGGTTAATTGCAGCTGAACAAGGAAACACCGCTCACGGTTATCCAAGTACTTTAGGTAACATCAATGTAACCAACAATATCGTTAAAAAATCTCGTGATAGCGTTGTAACTTCCGGTGTAACCTTATTGCACATCTTATGCAGATCAGGAATGTTAAACCCATATCAAGAGATTCAAATCTCAGGCAATAATGTTGCTGATGGTGTAAAAACTTTAGTTGTATGGTGTAACGATTGGGGTAGTGAAGATGCAAGCCCAAGTAATATTGTAATTCCTAAAGCTGACTTAGTACAAACCCAAATTGCTATTAACAGTGTTGACGGAACCAAAATTACTGGTGTTTTAAAAGACATTTCAGGTAAAGCTATTGACGGTGCTGATTTAACCTACTCTATTAACAATGGTACTGCTGTAAAAGTAACTACCGATGACAACGGTGTTTTCATTATCACCGGTGAATCCGGTAAAACTATTGCTATTAATTTTGCAGCTACAGATAAATTTGCAGCATCTGCAAATTCAATTACCTTAACTCCTGAAACCAAAACTGTTACAGTATCTAAAAAAGCAGTTACACTCAAAGCTCCAAAAGCTACATTTAAAGTTAAAAAGACCAAAAAAGTTAAAATTACTTTAAAATCTGGTAGCAAAGCATTAGCTGGTAAAAAAGTAACAATTAATGTTAACGGTAAAGCTTTCTCCGCTAAAACCAACAGTAAAGGTGTAGCAACCATTAAAGTTAAATTAACTAAAAAAGGTACTTACAGCTATGTAGCTAGCTTTGCTGGTGACAGTACATACAATTCAGGACTTAAAGCGGGTAAAATTGTTGTTAAAAAATAAACAACAATTTTCTTTTTTTTCTTTTTTTTTGACATTCTTTAATATTTGAGCTGTTATTTACATTATTATTTTTTTGGGGGAGATTTATATTAGAAAATCAAAATTTCTGTTCATATTCATTCTATTTTTTTCAATATTGATTATTAATGCCGTTTATGCTGACGGCAGCGAGACTGAAGGAAACTTAACTGATAAAAAGTTTGATGCAATACAGGTTCTAATTGATGATGCAGAATCAGGTGATTCGATTTATTTGGAAAACCGGACATATGTAGGTGATGGCAATCCTATAAAAATCAATAAAGATATTACTATTTATGGATCCGACTCGCATTCTGTTCTTGATGCAAATAATACATCTAGGATTTTTGAAATTTCAAAAAACATTAATGTAAACATCTTTGGATTGACAATAACCAATGGTTATTCAGATTCTACAGGGGGAGCAATTCATAATCAGGGTAAACTAAGCATATTTAATTCTACAATAATTAATAATCATGCCGAACGTGGAGGAATATACTGTTCGGACAAATCAAATTTAAATATTTACAATACAAATTTTGAAGACAATACTGCAGATTCCGGTGCCGCAATTGAAAATGACAATCCAAATGGTGTCGTTAATATTATAAATTCATCCTTTATCCATAATGTCTGTGAAGAAGGGGGAGCAATCTATAACATTTGGGGCCAAATGAATGTATACAATTCCACTTTTATGTACAACTCCGCTGAGAGGGGAGGAGCCATCTACAATAACCGGGGAATCCTTAAAGTTTATAATGCTAAAGTCATATCAAATATAGGGACAGACTTGGGTGCTGGAATAAAAAGTTGGGGTGTTTGTGAAGTTTACGATTCTATCATCATAAATAACACCAATCCTCTAAGGCAGGGTGGAGGTTTTTATGTTTCTGAATTTTCATTGCTTCTTAAAAACTGTCTGGTCTTCGATAATTCTGCAGTAAATGGTGGTGGAGTTTATGTTGAGGCAAAGGCCAAATTGACTCTTAAAAACACTTCAATAATAAATAATTCAGCCAATCGTGGTGGAGGCATTGACGTTAATGACGGATCCATCACATTGATTGACTCTGACATATCCAATAATTCTGCAAAAAACAACGGTGGAGGAATATATTGCGGGTGTCTGTCTCTTCGAAATATTGACGAGGGGGTAATCGATAGCTGTAAAATCTATAATAACTCAGCCGTTAACGGTGGCGGAATCTATGTAAGTGAAGTCACTGTCAATATGATGAACTGTGAATTGAGCAAAAACCGTGCAAACGAAGGAGGGGCAGTTTACAATGCCGGAAAATTTACTTTGAAAGATTCTCTCATAACTTCAAGTAATGCTGGAAATGGTGCAGGAATATACAATAAAAAGCAATTAAATATTGAAGGAGTCATTGCAAGTAAAAACATTGCCTCTCAAAATGGTGGCGTAATTTATAATTGTGCAGATTCCCTTATCAATCAGTTAAGCTCAAATTTCAACGAGGCATATTTTGGTGGAGTAATCTATAACGTTGCGACAATAAATATTTCCAGTTCTGAATTCAATTCAAACAAGGCATCTCAAGCAGGAGTGATTTATTCATCTTCAAATTTAGAAATAAACAATTCAAAATTTAACAATAATCAGATCAATCGTAAAGGAGGAGTAATGTATCTTGCAATGGGAAACGCCACAGTTGATAATTCAGTGTTCTCACTTAACACAGGTGCAGATGAGGGTGGTGTAATATTTAACGATGGTGCAGATGTTTATATTTTCAATTCCCAATTCAAATCAAACAAGGCTAAAAGCTATGGGGGAGCTATTGATAATGCCGGAAAAATAACTATCATAAATTCATTATTTGATAATAATGGCGCTTATGGTGCAGGGGTTATTGACAATGGTGGAATCTTAACAATACTTCATTCAAACTTCACAAACAATAAGGCAACCGTAAACGGCGGGGCCATCGATAACAATAATGTTTTGAATGTTATAGGATCTGTCTTTGAAAATAATGTTGCAGGCGCTGAAGGAGGAGCAATCATTGCAAGAAATGACATTAATATAACTCACAGTTCATTATTCAACAATCAGGCAACTACAGGCAGTGCAATATATGTAAATAACAATAACAGTAATTTGTCTGAAAATTGGTGGGGAAGCAACAATCCCGATTTTGGAAATCTGATCAGATTTAACATTTCCAAGGATTTCACATGGATTGTAATGTCCTTTAAAAGTGCTGAACCTCTAATGCAGTATGAAAACGGAAAGGTCATAATCGGTTTTAATGAATTAAAAAACAAAAACAATCAGATTTCACAAATTGCTAATCCTGAACAATTGCCTGTTTTTAAAGTGAGTTTGTCCGCAGGCGACACTTTATTTGTTGAAAATGGATACGTATTGAAATCATTATATGTCCCTAAGATTTCATCACTTGTATCTAAACTGAATAATCAGTCCCTTGTGTTGGCTGTCAGCAATAATCCCTCTAAGATAATCAATAATAAGAATGTTGCTGTGGATTATAGTGGAAAAGTGACATTCAAGGTCCGTGTGGTAGGTTCCAATGCTAAGGTTGTAGGCAATAATGAAGTTGTGGTCATGAAACTGGCCGGAAAGACATATAATGTAAAAACTGATAAGAATGGATATGCATCCAAAACATTCAGTTTGCTGCCGGGAAAATATTCCATTACAGCATCATATAAGGGATCATCTGTAAAAAACAGTATTGTCATTAAGAATGTCCTAAAGGTTAAAAGTGTCTCTAAGAAAAAGGCTAAAAAAATCAAATATTCTGCCACTCTCAAAACCAGTAAAGGAAAAGCCATTTCAGGTAAAAAGATTACTTTTAAGGTTAAAGGCAAAACCTACAAGGCAAAAACAAATAAAAAAGGAATTGCAACCGTTAGTTTAAAGAATCTGAAAGTGGGGAAATATAAGATTTCAGTTAGCTACTTGAAGTTGACTAAAAGGGCGGTTTTAAAAGTTAAAAGATAAAAATTTAACTTTTTTCTTTATGAATTTAACTTCAAATCAATTTTTTTATTTTTTTAATTTTTACTTTAATTGAAGAATAAACCGAAATATATTAATTATATCGATAGTTATATTATTATATATTGAACATTAAAATTTTCAAAATCATGAGGAGGAAAAATGAAATTTTATAAAACTTTATTATTATTGTCTTTTTTAGTCATTGCAATGTTATGTATATCGTCGGTTGCGGCTAGTGAAGACAATATTGATGGAAATTTAACTTCTGATTCATTTGATTATAATTTACAATCAGATAATAATTTAGATTGCTTAGAAGCAGTCAATGAAAATAATTCAGTATTATCTTCACCTCAGACAATCATTGTTGAAGAGATTGAAGATCAACAATTCAAAAGGCAATTGACAGCGCCAATGCAGGAGACACAATAATTGTTGAAGGTAAAAGCTATGTGCACTGCCATTTCATAATCAATAAGAAGCTGACGATTAAAAGCAATGGTGGTACCACTATGGAAGTGTGTTCAAGCACCCAAGGCTCCGGATATCGAGGAATATTTTACATATCTCCTAGCGCCGGCGGAACAGTCATTGAGGGATTCACTATAAATAATAACGTTTACAATGAAAATGATTATGGAATACTGGTTAAGGCCAATGATGTTGAAATCAGAAATTGTAGCATTAATCATATCGGATATTCAGATGCTGTAAGAATAGAAAATGCAAAAAACTGTCTTGTTGAAAATGTTACAGCTTTAAATGCAAATAATGCAATCAGCATTAAAAATTCACAGAATGTTAATGTCCGCTCATCCAATCTTAAAAGTTCTAAAAATGGAATAAATGTAGTGGATTCATCCTCAACAACAATATCAGGCAATAATATCTCTAATAATGATGTTGCAGGAATCTCATTTTCAGGAACCGGCAAATATCTGACCGTAAGTCAAAACAACATCACTGAAAATACAAATGGGATAAGATTAACTTCTTCTGATAATGTTTATATCTTAAGCAATTACATTGCATTCAATACAAACAATGGGGTTTATGTCGATTATAACATTACAAAAATAGAGATTAAAGGCAATTTCTTTAATCAGAATCAGCTATGGGAAGTCTTTAATGATTTCCATGTTAAAAATATCAATGACATATCCATTAAGGATGTAAATAACTTGGAAATAATTAACAACAATTATATGATCAATTATGGAGGATATGGCTCAGGAGACAGGGACAGGCCGGTTTGGACTCAGGTATATGAGTATAAACCTAGTGTTGGTGACTATAATTATGATGCTGCCAATGATGTTTACATTTATGTAGGTGAAGGAAACGGCCAATATTACGGCCATCAGGGAATAATGTATCTGGGCTATGTCTTTGAGATAAATGAATTTGTGAGCTGCCCTAACATTTATTACTCTCCTAAAAATGTATGGTCAAAATCAGGAAATTATGAACTGCAGTTAAGTGAAATCACACAATTCAAAAAAGGAATCTACTCCATTTCCATTGTTGATGCGAATGGTAACGTTGCTACTGACATTAACTCCGTTCCTGTGACATTTTATTTAAATAAGGTTGGAAAAAGCGCAACTCCTCAGGAAGGTGATGTCTACAAGACTGTAATGATGAAGGATGGTACTGCAACAGTCAGATTTTACATGGATGAATTCAATGAATCTGGAAATGTCATTACTGCAGTATTCCCGACACCAGGCACAAACATTGACGATAAGGTATCCAAGACATTAGCTGTTGACGATGCGAACATTCCTGGAATTCCTTCCAACACTTCAATCAGCGTTTCCAATTTGAACACCTGTCCGAATTCAAATCAGGTCATTGTTGCCAGTTTGCTTGATCAGAATCAAAATCCTATTGTCGGAGAAACACTGATATTCAAAATCAATTCAAAAACTTATAAAGTTCTCACTGACAGCAATGGTAAAGCAAAGATAAAGATATCTGTATCAAAAGAAGGAACCTATACACTTAGCGTCAATTATGCCGGTGATGGGGGAATTGACTATTATGGGTCTGATGCTCAAGCCAAAGTCGTTGTTAAAAAACAGGCCACAAAAATCATTTCTTCAGATTTGAACATGATTCCTAAAATGGCAGAATATTACTCAATCACTTTAAAAGATGCTTCCGGAAATGTATTGGCTAATCAAAAGGTAACATTCACGGTCAATGGTAAAACTTACACTAAAAGCACTAATTCAAGGGGCATTGCTAAAGTAAAACTCAAATTCAATAAAAACAAGAAAACATATAAGATTTCCATCTCATACAAGGGAAACAATAAGTACAAGGCGGTTTCAAAGACTAATAAGATAATCGTCAAATATTCATCCAAAAAGGCTAAACTGACAACTCCTACAGTTACCATTCCACCAAAAACCGCTAAATATTACACTGTAAGTATGAAGGATGTTAATGGTAAAGCAATATCCAAACAGAAAGTCACTGTTAAGATTAACGGTAAAAAATACACCAAAAAGACAAATTCAAAAGGCCAAATTAAAATTAAGGTCAAATTTGCTAAACTTAAAACATATAATGTTAAAGCAACCTATAAAGGAAGCAAGATTTATAAAAAGGCTTCATCAAGCGGTAAGATTAAAGTAGCTAAAACTGCCACTAAACTCAGTCACTTTAAATGCAGACAACAAAGCATTATCTAAACAGAAATTAACTATCAACATTAACGGCAAAACCTACACAAAAACAACTAACAGCAAGGGACAGGTTAGTATAGGTGTTAATTTTGCATATGAAAAGACTTATGCAGTTAATGTAAATTATAAGGGAACTGGAACTTATAAGGCATCAAAAGCCACTGGTAAGATAATTGTTTCAAAAATGGCTACTCAGGTTGTTAGTTATGACCGGACATTCTCTAAAGATGTTCAAAAAGAGTTTCAGATTACTTTAAAAGACGATTTAGGCAATTCATTGGCAGGCCAAACTGTTTCTTTCAATTTAAATGGTCAAAATTATGATGAAACTACTGATTCCAATGGCGTTGCCAAGTTAACAATTAATGGCTTGGATGAAGGAACTTTTGATATAATTGTCAAATTCGCAGGAAATGACAAATACAAATCATTTTTCAAAACAAATAAGATTATAATCTCTGATAAATTGAATACAGTATTTGTGGATGGCAATTTGCCGAACTCCGAAATCCAAAGCATTTTGAATAATGCTGCAAGCGGATCAAATATTGAGTTTTTAGGAAATGAATATTCAGATATTTCATTAAGCATTAGTAAAGGCCTAAACATTTATTCTTCAAATTCAACAAGTTTGAATGCGAAATCAGGTAGTCCTGTATTCATTATATCATCTGATAATGTCAATGTATTAGGTTTTTCAATTAATGGAAACTCTGGTGATGCTATTGTCATTGATGGTGCAGACAACGTAAACATTGAGGATAACTTCATTTCAAACAGGTTGGATGACAATAATCTTGCAGATTATAATTCCGGAAATATTAACATGCCGGGATATGGTATATCTATTACAAATGCAAGCAATATAAAATTATCCAAAAACGATATAAAATCATTTGAAAGCGCAATATTTGCTCAGGAATCTTCACATATAGTCGTTGATAATAACACATTAAGAGAGAATAACTACGGTGTAAAATATGGTTGGGGTGTTGCAAATACTGAAATCACTGACAATGAAATCTTCAATCAAATCGGATTGTATATCATGACAGTTCCCGAAGGCCCAACAGGATACGGAATATTCCTGAATAATTCTGCAGTGAATGTAACCATCAATCACAACCGCATTTATGCAAATCACTTGGGCATTTCTTTGGATGCAAATTACTCAACAGGCATTGTAATTGCTCAAAACACTATCACTGACAATGTTCTTGAAGGAATCAGATTCAACGCAGGATATGATCTTGCTGAAAATGCTGTTTTGCCTCATGTAACTGATAATGCAATATATAGAAATGCAAGAGGTCCGAGCATGATGATTTTAGGGGAAATGAGTGCAAATCCTTTCGGTATCTATGGTGGCGGATTATTGGACCCTAGCCAAAAACTGCAGTTGGAGCCAAATTGGTACGGAACCAATAATCTTGTCACATGGGATAATGATACTGGTGTTGTCGGCTATGGAACAATGTGTCCTAGAATCAACACTACTAATATAGAATTCAACATGACTTATAACAGTCCTGGCAATTACAGCATCAAGTTTTATAAGAATGGAGAGTTTGATGCAAATCTTCCGGAATTCGACATGTTTGCAACCTTGAATCGTGGAACAGATAAGCAGGTTGAAGTTGTATTTGATGTAATAAATGGTATTGGCACATTCACATTCAATTCTTCAAATTTCAATTCCACTAATAATGTCATTGAGATATCTATCGGATCTTTGATAGATTCAACATCAAGGGTATTTAAGGTAACTTACATGTATGAAGTTCCCGAAGGTGAAATTCCAGCTTAACAAATATGTTTTTAACATATTTGTTCTTTTTTTTATTTTTTCATATAGACTACTCAATTTCTTAAAGCTATTTTTCAAAATAAGTTTTTTTAAATTAACAATAGCATGGATTAAATTAGTAGTGATTAAGAGAGATATTCAAATAATTATTCAATCATTTCATTTAATCGATTTCAAATCCGCACTCTGAGCAGGTTCCTGTCTGGAATTTCACAACGCCTCCACATTCGGGACACATCCATCTTTCACGGTCTTCGCTCATCATGCGTCCGATGCCCATTGTTTTGATTCTTTTTGCTGAACTCAGGGTATCAAGATTGTGCCTTTTGACATATTTTTTGGAGTGTTTTTTAAGTTGGGGGCATGGAAACTCACTGCAGCGACCACAATAGCTGAAATTCTTCTTGTCGAAGCAGGTTTTAATCTTGCACTTCAAACTGGCTTTATTTTTACCGTCATCGCTTATTAAACATCCTGCACATGGATTTTGATATCTTTCGCAACTAATGCAATTAATTCCGCAGGGGGCTAGTAATTTGGAATCTAATGTTTCAGGCATTTTCATAAAGAAAGTTATATATTTAATTTTTAATAAATATTTCTCCATGAAGATTTTAGTTGTTCAGGAGTCCGATTGGCTGGAGAGAAATCCTCACCAGCAGCATCACCTAATGGAGAGGATGGCAGAAAGGGGCCATCAGATTAAGGTTATTGATTATCCGATTGACTGGCCAAACGATGATGATTCCGGCTTGATTTATCATAAGGAAGTGCATGAAAACGTTTCAAAAATTAAGGAAGATACAAACATTGAAGTTATCCGCCCAGGATTCATTAAAATCAAGGGATTGAACTATGCTACACTATATTTTACACACAAACATGAAATCGAGCATCAAATAGAGGAATTTCGACCTGACATTATATTGGCATTGGGCATCTTGAACTCTTATAATGCTTCAAAACTGGCCAAAAAACATAATATTCCATTCGTTTATTATTTTATTGATGTGATATATGCTTTGATTCCTGAAAAGGTATTCCAAAAGCTTGGACAGAAATTTACAGAAAAAACCATCAAGAATGCGGATCTGGTTATCACAATCAACAAGAAATTGTCAGAATTTGCCTATTCTGTGGGAGCCAAGGAAAATTCAACAATACTGATTGATGCAGGAATCGATTTGGCAAGCTATGACCCTGATTTGGATGATTCTGCAATAAGAAAGGAATATGGCATTGCAGATGATGACATTGTGCTGTTCTTCATGGGTTGGATTTATGAATTTGCAGGAATGAAGGAGCTTGCACGAGCATTGGGTGAGGCTAAGGAAAAATATCCCAATTATAAGATACTGGTCGTTGGTGATGGTGATGCATATGATGAGATGTGTGAAATCCGTGATGAATATGATATGGCAGACCAGCTTATTTTAACCGGAAAGCAACCCTTTGAAAAGATACCTGAATTTTTGGCATCAGCAGACTTTTGTCTGCTTCCGGCACACATTGATGAGCCGATAATGCAGGATATTGTACCGATTAAGATTTATGAGTATCTAGCAATGAAGAAAGTGGTGATTGCATCTGAACTGCCTGGACTTTCCAAGGAATTCGGATACGGAAACGGTATTGAGTATATTCAGGAAGCCTCAGAAGTTTTAACAACTGTTGAAGACATTCTCTATAATGACAAATATGATGAGATTGCCAGCAATGCCCGTGAATATGTAAAGTCAAATGATTGGGAAGTAATCACCGATAAATTTGAAGATGCTATGAAAAAGTTATTGTAACAAACTTTATAACGATAATTTTTTCTTAAAATCTATTTTTTTAGTTTTTAATCTATTTTTATTTAATTTAATTGTTTTTTAAACTATTTTTATAATTTTTGTAATTAAACCGCATAGTATATAAATACTTTTGATATTTTAGAAAACTTATTAAATAACTTCATGAATATATATTCTTATCGATAAATATATTTTTGGGGTTTATAAATGGAAAAGAAAATTAAAGTAATATTGCTCTTATTGGTTGTTTTGGCGGTAGCTGGAGTTGCTACTCACATGTTTTTAACACCTTCAACCGTTGAAACTACAGGTTCTAAAAATGTGACAGATATGATTGGAAGGGATATAGAAATCCCTGCTTCTGTTAGTAATGTTGTTGCAACAAGTCCTCCGATGACTACTGTATTGTATATGATTGCGCCGGACAAACTGAAAGCGGTCAATTTCCAATGGACAGATGATGAAATGAAATATGTTTCAAGTCAATATCAAAACTATCCTGTTGTAGGCGGATGGTACGGAACACAGGATGGTAGCTATGAGGAGTTCATAGCTTCAGAGCCGGACATTGTCATAGAATCAATCGATGAAGGCGGCGATGGTGATGCATCGACCGTCAATGAAAGGCAGGAAAAATTTGGGTCAATACCTGTAATTGCAGTAAAGGACACTACCAATGTTGAAAAGGTCAATGAATCCATTACATTCATGGGTGAAATTGTCGGAGCCCAGGACAAGGCAAAGGAATTGAATGACTTCAACCAAAAATACTTGGATATCGTACATGACAAGTCATCTAAACTGTCAGATTCGGATAAGGTCAAGGTCTATTATGCCCAAGGTGATGACGGACTTCAGACAACTCCTTCACATTCAACTCATGGTCAATTGATAGATTTGGTTGGTGGAATAAATGTTGCAGACTCAGTTGCCCAAGGAAACACTACTGGTGGTGTTCAGGTATCTATAGAACAAGTATTGAGCTGGAACCCTGATAAGATTGTTACAAATGATCCAGAATTCTATGCAAAGGTCTATTCAGATTCAAATTGGGGAAAACTTGATGCAGTTAAAAACAAGGAAGTTTACCTGTCTCCACAATCCCCATTCAAATGGTTCGACAGACCTGTTGGGGCAAACATGATTATTGGAGTTCCATGGACAGCAAAGATACTTTATCCTGATGATTATAAGGACATCAACATGGTTGATGCCACCAAGGAATTCTACAGCAATTTCTATCACTTTGACTTGAGTGATGATCAGGCAAAACAAATCCTTTTGGATTCAGGACTTAAGGAATCAAATCTATAGGGATAGGCATGGATAAGGAGACAAAAGAGATTATAAGTATCATACTTTTAATCTTCTTTCCAATAGTTTTATTTTTTGCATCATTTCTGCTTGGAAGGTATCCAATCAGTCCGATTGATGTAGTCAATACGATATTATGTCCTATTTTTCCGCAATTGGAAGTGAGTCCCACCATAACAACAATCGTATATGAGATAAGGCTTCCAAGAATCATTGGAGCCATTGTAGTCGGGGCATGCCTTGCAATTTCCGGAGCGGCATTCCAGTCAATATTCAAAAACCCGCTGGTATCATCTGATCTATTGGGAGTATCCAACGGTGCAGGCTTTGGAGCGGCTTTGGCTATTCTAATCAGTGGTGCAAACATTGTAACTCAAATATTTGCATTTGTTTTTGGTTTGATTTCAGTATCTGCCACTTATTTGATATCAAAAACATATAAGGCTGGCGGAATACTTGTTCTGGTATTATCCGGGGTTGCAATATCCGCATTTTTTAATGCACTGATTTCAGCCATTAAGTTCATTGCAGATCCTGATGACAAGTTGCCTGAAATCGTCTATTGGCTTATGGGATCATTGGCTTCCATCAATGCAGATAAGCTGTTCATGATTTTAATTCCTGTGATAATCGGTCTTGCAGTTCTGCTTGCCTTGAGGTGGCATATGAACCTGCTTGCAATGGGTGATGAGGAAGCCCAATCCTTGGGTTTAAACCCTTCAAGAATAAGGTTGCTTATAATTGCAGGTTGTACATTACTCACTTCCGCAGCGGTTTCCATTAGCGGAATTGTTGGATGGATCGGTTTAATCATCCCCCACATGGCCCGTATGATTGTGGGTCCCGACAATCGGATACTGCTTCCTGCATCATTGAGTCTGGGTGCCAGCTTTTTGCTTTTGATTGACAACATATCCCGTGCGGTGATATCCATTGAAATACCGATTGGAATCCTGACAGCAATCATCGGTGTTCCGATTTTCCTGTACTTGCTTAAAAGGGGTTATTCAGAATGGTCGTAGATAACAGTTTATTTGAAGTGAAAAACATTTCCTTTGACTATGATGGTGTGGAAATATTTTCAGATATCAGCTTTTCAATCCAAAAGGGAGATGTTTTATGTATTCTGGGGCCTAATGGAACTGGTAAAACAACATTAATCAAATGTCTTAACGGTCTTCATGACATAAATTCCGGAGAAATTCTAATCAATGGAGATAACATTAAGAAATTATCATTTAAACAGATTTCAAAACACATAGGTTATATTCCGCAGGCACACGTTCCCTCATTTCCATTTAAGGTATTTGATGTTGTTTTGATGGGGAGGGCACCATATTTAAATCTTACCGATTCTCCTAAGGATGAGGATAAGAAAATCGCTCTTGATGCCCTCAAGACATTAGGTATTGAAGATTTAAAGGATAAGGAGTATACAAACCTGAGCGGTGGAGAAAGGCAGCTGGTGTTCCTTGCAAGGGTTCTGTGCCAAAAGCCTGATATATTGATACTGGATGAGCCGACATCACATCTTGACTTTGGAAATCAAATAAGATTGTTGGAGATCATTGACAATTTGGCAAAAAGCGGTTTGTCAATAATAATGTCTTCACACTTTCCAGACCATGCTTTTTTAAGCTCAACAAAAGTGGCTATAATGAAAGATAGGAAATTTATCGATTTCGGAACTCCGGACAGTGTCGTAACTGAAGAGAATTTACGTAAAGCTTATTCAATTGATGTAAAACTTATTGAATTAGACAATAAAAGAAAAGTATGTGTACCAATGAAAACAAATTTAAAACTAGATTTATAAGGTGATATTATGAACGAACAAGACTATGACGAACAGTTGACAAAGGCGGCAAATTTTCACGGTCACGTTTGCGGTGGAATAGCTATCGGAACAAAGCTGGCTATGTATGGTTTGGAGCTGCTTGGAATGCCGTTAAACGAAAGGCATAAAAACTTAATAGTATTTTTGGAAATCGACAGATGCATGTCTGATGCTGTCCAGTCAGTTACAGGATGTTCCATGGGCAAAAGAACCTTAAAACAGATGTATTACGGCAAGTTTGCAGCAACATTCTATAACCAGGACACCGGCGAGGCATTGAGGATAACTGATGCTGATGCAAACAAGAAATTCAAGGATGAGGAAACTAAAGAGGAAATGATTGCACGTTTCAGAAGGACTCCTCCTGAAGAATTGTTCAAAGTCGATAAGGTAAGAATCGAATTGGGTCCTGGAGACATGCCCGGCAAACCTTACACCACTGCATTCTGTTCAGTTTGTGGCGAAAAGGTTTCTGATGGAAGGCATAAATTGATTGGAGGAAAACCGGTCTGCAAATCATGTGCCGAAGGGTCTTACTACGAAATAATTGAAGAATAACTTTGATATTTTTATTCTTAATTAATTTCTTATATTTTTTATTTTTAATCAAAATTTTCTATTTAATTTAATTTTAACTAATTTTTATTTATTATCTATTTAAATTAAAGTCATTAAATCTATTAAATTATTTTTTAATTATGCATTACGATATGTTTATATATTCATGTTGTTTAATATTAAATTAGATAAAGAATATTAAAGGTTTGAAAATGGATCTGATTGGAGGATATCTTTTATTGCTGTTGGTGTTATTTACTGCCAATATTGCTTTGATACTTGGAAACTATAAGTTCAACAACGTTAAGTTAATCGTGGCTTCAGCAATATCTTTTGCCATCTCTTTTTCATTGATGTATCTCTCAAGTTATCTGAACACTCAGTTGGCATTCCTGTTGGATAATTTCAGTTACATATTTTTTATAATTGCATTAATAATCATTGTTTCAATGATATGTTATGTAAAAAGGGATAAATTACAGGCATCATTGTATGCGGTGATGATTGCATTCCTAATTTCAATGGTTTTATTTGCATCTCAAGCGACTCTAGACATTTTCACCATGTTATTGTATTCTTTATTAGTTTTTGTTATTTTATTTGTTGTTTATCAGCTTACAAAATTATTGCATCATGCAAAAAGGGAATATCCTGTAATTGTTGGAGAATACATGTCCCTGTTTGCAGTATTGATGTTTATTTTTGCATTGACCTATAATTCCACTTTAAATTTAGATTACACAATGTTCAGTTCATTTTTGATTTTGACTCCGACATATCACCTGATCTATGTTATAATAGGAATTATTGTCGTTTTGGTTGTAGGCGTACTTATAAATGATAGTAAAGGGGGAAATTCATGATACTTCAGGGAACCGAAACGTTAACCTCATTGATTCATATAATTTCTGAAAGCCTGCTGACGCCGGTTGTGATTTTAATTATAATAGTTGTGGTCATTGTAATTCTGGCTTTCGGAGGTTTGATTAATGAATATATTTCAAGAAAACCAATAACATCAAAGGATTTGGAAAATTTAGTAAGAAGGGTTTCATTTTCAGCTAATGTTAATCAAATGAAAGATGAAATTAAAAACAGTAGTTTGTTCGATTATCAAAAGGAAGTTCTGACAAGGATTGCCGATAATCATGATATCGGACTGGATGCCAGAAAGGCTCTAGCCAGCGAATTGATTTCAGCAGAGGAGACCAGACTGATTAAAAAGACCAACAAGACAGATATTATTGTGCGTGTAGGCCCTATCTTGGGTTTGCTCGGTACATTAATCCCATTAGGTCCGGGTTTGGCAGCTCTTGGTACTGGAGACATTGCAACCCTTGCGCAATCCTTGACAATAGCATTTGATACAACAGTTACAGGATTGTCTGCAGGTGCTGTTGCTTTTTTCGTTTCAAAATATAAAAAGCAATGGTATGAAACAGAACTGATTGATATGGAGACAGTTGCTGAAGCGGAACTTGAAACTATAAACAAATGGTGATTTCATGCTTAGAAAAAGAAGAAGGATTTCAGATTCTGTCGATGACGACCCGATGGGAGGGTTAAATAACCTTTCCGATGCGATGCTTGTTTTGGCATTGGGCTTTTTGATTTTTGCAATAATGGCATTGTCTGCAAATCCTGATATGATTACGCAATCACAAACCACACAGGATGTTTCAACTGCGGAAACATTTTCACAGAACTACACTGATGCGGGTGGGCTTGAAGACAGCGGCTACAGTGAAGTCGGGAAAGTGTATGAGGATCCGACCACTGGCGAGCTTGTGATGGTATCGGGCTAATTTTTTTTAATTTTTTTATTTATACTTCATTTTTTTTATCTTATTTTATTTTAAATTACTTTATTTCATAAAATAAGTATTTTAATTCTTTTTTTATCAGTTTTACGATGCAAGTAAGCGCTTACATTCGAAAATATTTATACATGCTCTTGTTCATACAATTACTTGTGCCTAGAAGTGTTAATGTGATTAACACTGCACCTCTCAAAATTATTAATGGGTGATATTATGGTTATTTCAAAAAAATTATTAACTTTACTTGCAATATTTTGTGTAATTGCATCTGCTGGTGCAGCATGTGCAGCTGATGCATACGGTGATGCTGGATATGATGAATTAAGCTACACTGATGACATTGGAGAGTGGGTGGGTAGTCAATACAGCGATGATAACCAAACTGGTTGGGCTGGTAGTCAATACAATGACACTGACCAAGGTGGATATGCTGGTAGCCAATACAATGAAACTTTAGAAAATGCTGCTGCAAATGCTGCTGCCGGAGAACCAGTATCCGACTCTGTATCACAAAACATGACTGCTAATGCAACTTCCTCCCATACAATGTTAGAAACTGGTAACCCAATTTTAGCATTATTAGCAGTTGGTGCAGTTTTAGGCAGTTGTGCAGTATTAAAAAGAAAATAGGATTATAATTTACAAGCAGGATTTCATGTCCTGCTTTCAACTCTCTTTTTTAATTTTCATTGATTTTTCTCTTTGAATAATCTATTTTTACGATACATTTATAAATGCATAAAACAAATATTTGATTACTGTTATTTTTGTAGCAGTGATAATTACTTTTTTTGGGATAAGTTCCCATATGGATGTGGCCCTCGTGGCTGAACAAAAAGGTGTTATTTATGTATAAATATATTAGAGACGCATGGAAAAACCCAGATGAGTCCTACGTACGTGAACTCATGTGGCAAAGGGCTCCAAAATGGAGCAAACAAAAAGCAGTTCAAAGAATTGACAGACCTACCAGACTCGACAGAGCTAGAAGTTTAGGTTACAGAGCTAAAAAAGGTTTCGTATTAGTAAGAACCAGAGTAAGACGTGGTGGAAGAAGAAAAACCCGTCGTTTCAATGGTCGTAAACCTAAAAGAATGGGTGTAAACAAAATTACCCAAGCAAAATCCATTCAAAGAATTGCTGAAGAACGTGTAGCT
>CADBHR010000007.1 GCA_902794475.1 uncultured Methanobrevibacter sp.
AGGTACAAAAACTGAAGCAAACTTACAAGCAGCTTTTGCTGGTGAGTCCCAAGCACATACTAAATACCAATACTTTGCTGCAAAAGCAAAAGAAGAAGGTTACGTTCAAATCCACGATATTTTCATGGAAACCTCTAAAAACGAAAGAGAACACGCTAAAATCTGGTACAAATTGTTACACGATGAAGAAATTCCAGACACAATAGCAAACCTCAATGCAGCAGCAGACGGTGAAAACGAAGAATGGACTTCCATGTACAAAGAATTCGCAGAAACCGCAAAAGAAGAAGGTTTCCCAATGATTGCATTCTTATTTGAAAAAGTAGGAGCAATCGAAAAAGAACATGAAGAAAGATACAGAACCTTACTCGCTAATGTTGAAAACGATACAGTATTCAACAAAGAAGCAGATATCGAATGGAAATGTGAAAACTGTGGATTCGTATTTTCAGGACCTAACGCACCTGAAAAATGTCCTGTATGCGGACTTCCAAAAGCACACTTCGAAGAAAGAGCTACCAACTTCAAATAAGCTCTTTAACTTTTTTTCTTTTTTTAATTTTTGTGATTCAATGAACAAAATGGTCGTATTTTTAATCAGACACCCTCGCCATAATGATGTATCCATAAGAGGGCTGGTTGATGGAGACTACCTGTTTGACGAGCAGGCAAAGGAATATGCCGATGGAATAATCCAGTATTATCAGGGGGATAACCTAAGGTGGGAATTTCCCGCAAATCAGTTCATGAAGCATTCAATCAAATGGAATGCCTATGAGGAACTGAAGGATTATATCTCAAGCGTTGAAGAGGATTTGGCATTGAAGATTTTCGAAGGCGACAAGAATGTTGCCTATATCTCATATGAGGATTTTAAAATCGATAGGGAAGTTCTAACTTGGTGATTTGTAACTGATTGGTAACTAAAACTATAAATATCATATAATTAATATTATACAAAAGGAGATGATAAAATGGCAGATTTAAAAGGATCTAAAACCGAAGAAAATTTAAAAGCAGCACTCGCTGGTGAATCTCAAGCTCGTGTAAAATATGAATTTTACGCATCCCAAGCTAAAAAGGATGGTTATGTTGAAATTAAAGAAATTTTCCAAGAATCATCTGACAATGAAAAGGAACATGCTAAAATTTGGTTCAAATTATTGAACGGTGGTGGAGTGCCTGACACTTTAACCAACCTTGCAGATGCGGCAGCAGGTGAAAACCACGAATGGACAGTAATGTACAAAGAATTCGCAGAAACCGCACGTGAAGAAGGCTTTGATGACATTGCAGCATTATTCGATGCAGCCGGTGCAACCGAAAAGGTACACGAAGAAAGGTACAATGCATTGTCCGACAAAATCAAAGCTGACAAAGTGTTCAAGAAAGATGAAGAAATTGCATGGAAATGTAACAACTGTGGATACATCCATTATGGAAAAGAAGCTCCTGAAGTTTGTCCATTATGTGATCACCCACAAGCACACTTCAGAAAACAAGATACTAGTTACATCTAGATTCTTTTTTTCTTTTTTCTTTTTTTTCGTAACATTTATATTATTAAACTATATAATATCTATTAAAAAGGGATATTATGATAGAAAACAACATTTGTCTTTTAACAGACAGTTATAAGGTAACTCATCACTATTTCTATCCAAAAGGCACTGAAAAGATTTATTCATACCTTGAAAGTAGAGTAGGTGCTGAGTTTAACAAAACAATTTTTTACGGACTTCAATACATCATTAAAAAATATCTTGAAGGTCGTATTGTCACTCAGGAAAAGATTGACGAGGCAGACAACCTGATTGCCAATCATATAGGTCCGGATATCTTCAACAGGGACGGATGGCAATACATTTTGGATGAACATGACGGCCATTTGCCGATTGAAATAAAGGCGGTCGCTGAAGGAACTCCCGTTGATGTGGGAAATGCCCTGATGACAGTCGAGAATACTGATGATAAGTCATATTGGTTGCCGAATTACCTTGAGCCATTGCTTTTGCAGGTATGGTATCCTTCAACCGTTGCAACTCTCTCTGCAGAGGTCAGAAAGCTATGCAATTTCTATCTTGAAGTGACCGGTTCTGTAAAGGATAATCTGGACTTCATGCTTCATGATTTCGGATATAGGGGAGCAACCTCAACTGAATCTTCAATGCTGTCCGGGTCTGCTCATCTGCTCAGTTTTTCCGGAACCGATACCATTGCAGCATTGACAATACCTGAAAACTATTATAATGACTCTAATTTATATGGATTTTCAGTACAGGCAACAGAACACAGCGTAATGACTTCCCTTGGTCCTGATGGTGAAATTTCACAGATTCTTAATGTGATTGATAATGCAAAGGACGGAGTGCTTTCTATGGTTATAGATTCATACAACTACAGGAATTTCCTGGAAGAAGCGGGAAAATCCGGAACAGAACTGAATGAAGCCATTCTGAATTTCCTGGATGGTGAGGATAACAAGATAGTATTCAGGCCGGACAGCGGTGAACCTGTATCAACAACCATTGACTGTTTGAATCTTCTTTCAGAAGGATTTGGAAGCCATCTCACCGACAAGGGCTATAAAGTCTTTGACTTGAACATAGGACTATTGTGGGGTGACGGTCTGAACTATCAGAAAATCCGTGACATCCTCTTTGCAATGAAATCCGCCGGATGGGCGGCCCAGAACATCATATTCGGTATGGGCGGAGGATTGCATACCGCCGTCAATCGTGACACACAAAGAAATGCCTTCAAATGTTCAGCCCAACTGCGTGACGGTGAATGGCATGACATATTCAAGAATCCTCTTGACTCAAGTAAAAAATCAAAGACAGGAAGATTTAAGCTAATAAAGGATAACGGTTCATTCAAAACAGTTTCAATTGACAGTGAAGGTGAAAATTACCTTCAGACTGTATTTAAAGACGGAAAACTGTTGGTTGATGATACATTTGCTGATATCAAGCAAAGGGCATTGAACTATTCAAATTTCTTATAAGGTGATAAAATGTGCACAGCAAGCAATTATATAACTGATAATCATTATTTTGGCCGTAACTTTGACTATGAAATATCATATAATGAAAGGGTAACGGTAACTCCAAGAAACTATGAGCTTAAATTCAGAAAAATAGATGATATTAAAACCCATTACGCCATGATTGGAATAGCTGCAGGCATTGACGAGTACCCCTTATATTATGACGCATGCAATGAAAAGGGATTGGCCATTGCAGGTCTTAACTTTGCCGGAAATGCAGTCTACAGGGAATTTGAAGAGGATATGATTAATATAACTCCCTTTGAGCTGATTCCATATCTGCTTGGTACCTGCTCCAACGTGTCTGAAGCCCGTGATGCATTGGGTAAAATCAATCTTGTAAACATTAACTTTGCCGACGAGCTTCCATTGTCCCCGCTTCACTGGATGATTTCCGATGAAGTCGAAGCTATTGTCGTTGAACCGTTGGCAGACGGTCTTAAGGTCTATGACAATCCTGTAGGGGTCTTGACCAACAATCCTCCCTTTGACAAGCAGCTGTTTTACCTGAATAATTACAGGGGTTTGTCTAACAAAAATCCTGAAAACACATTTGGCGTTGATTTGGAGGAGTACTCAAGAGGAATGGGTGCAATAGGTCTTCCGGGTGACCTGTCATCTGCTTCAAGGTTTGCAAAGGTTGCATTTACCCGTGCAAACTCCTATTCTGATAATGATGAGGCAAGCAGCGTAGGCCAGTTTTTCCATATTCTGGGTTCTGTTGAACAGCAGAACGGCTGCACTTTCATAGATGACCCTGATTTGTATGAGTATACCATATACACCTCATGCTACAACACCAACAGGGCAATTCTCTATTACAGGACCTATCATAACTCACAAATCACAGCAGTCGATTTGAATCGTGAAAATCTTGATTCATCTGACTTGATAAATTATATGTTAATTAATGAAGAGCAATTTAACTTCATTAATTAAAATTTCTTTTTTTTTAGCAAGTGATATATAATATATAAAACAAACATATGCTATATAAATACATTTTATATTATTTTAATTGGTAATCGGTTAATGTTTGGTGAATATTTTGAAAAAATTAACAATCATTGCACTCGTCACATTGGCTATTCTGATAATGATTCCATGTTGCTTTGCGGCAGATAATGACACAATGGTTGATGATGCAGATAATGGAACGGATTCTCAAAATCCTGTTGATTATTACTTTGATGTGAATCTTGAAACTGACGGCAACGGATCGGCTGACAGTCCCTACAACAACTTCACAGATGAGAGGATAAATGACGATTCGGTTATCCATTTGGCCAGTGGAGATTATGTTTTCAATAATTCTAGAATATTTTCAAACATCTCATTTTATGGTGCGAATGCACAGGATACAGTACTTGACGGTAACGGTTCTAATTTAACCGTCAATGGTACAGTCAATTTCAGAAACATTACATTAACCAATTTCATGATTATCAATTGGGGTTCACTTAACGCTTCAAACGCGATTTTCAAAAATATGCTTCCGACTCATGTTAAGGACGATTCATATGGGGGTGCAATCTATGCGCCGTCAAACAGGGATATCCATTTGGATAACTGTATCTTCGTTGGCAATCAGGCGGAATACGGAGGCGCAGTCTATGTCCGGGGAGGCAGCCTGACCATCGTGAATTCACTGTTTTACAATAACCTTGCATACAACTACGGCGGGGCAATAGCTGCCGAATCAAGGGTTAAAATCATCATAAACAATACCCGCTTTTCAAACGTTTCATCAGCAAATGATGCTGGAGGGGCCATTTATCTGGTGTCTTCAGGCCTAACCGCTTCCAATATGAGTGTTTTTAACTCTTCAGCCACATTCGGTGCTGCAGTCACTTCGATTAATTCTGATTTGGATTTGAATAATGTGACTTTAATGGACAACACCGCAAGGTATGAGGGTGGAGCAATCTATCAGATTTACGGTTCAATCTATTTGAATTCATCCAGACTAATCAATAACTCTGCTAGAAACGGAGGGGGACTCTTCATTGATGATGTAAATGTGCATAACATAACATTCAATGAATTTACAAGCAATTTTGCTTCAAATTATGGCGGTGCTGTCTATTCTCTCCTTTCACACTGCAATATGACAACAAACACCTTTTTTAATAACTCCGCATTTCTTTTTAATGATACATACTTCACTTCAGGCATCAATCTGACACTTGGCAATGGAAATTATTCAATGTATGTCTTCAATCAGACATCCGTATCAGCATTGCCTTCCCATTATGATCTGCGAGATGACGGTTATGTCACTCCGGTCAAGGACCAGGGGGATGGGGGAAACTGCTGGGCTTTTGCAGCACTGGCCTCCCTGGAATCATGCATACTGAAGGCATCAGGTGAAGTTTTGGATCTGTCTGAAGAGAACCTGAAGAACCTGATGGCACACTATTCCGATTACGGATTTAAAGATTGGATGCCTAACGACGGTGGAAATAAAGGGATGGCAGTGGCTTATCTCGTAAGCTGGCTTGGTCCTTTAAACGAAAGCGATGACATGTATGATGATTTGAGTCACATATCTCCTGTTTTGGAAAGCATTATGCATGTCCAAAACGTTTTGTATCTTAAAAGGGATAATGCAACAGACAATGATGCAATCAAGCAGGCCATTTTGGATTATGGGGCCGTTTCAACATCAATGTATTATGATATTGCCAGAGTTTATGACGGAAAGATATACCATTACTACACAGGCGATGAGAATGTCAATCATGATGTGGCAATTGTCGGATGGGATGACAATTTTTATATTCCTGGAGCGCCTGGAAGAGGTGCATGGATTGCAAAAAACAGTTGGGGCGAATCATGGCTAAGCCAATATCACACAGGAGGATATTTCTATATATCCTATTATGATAAGGCATTTGCAAGGCCTGGAACCTACTCCTCACTCACATTCATATTGAATGACACTATCCATTTCGACAGGAATTATCAGCATGAAGTTTCAGGACCTACTGATTATTTTTATAATACTGTCAACACCGTCATGTATGAAAACGCATATTATGCAATGGATAATGAGTTTTTGGCCGCCGTTTCAACATATTTCAATACAGACACCCAATGGGAGGTTCTCGTTTATGTAAACAGCCTTCTTCAAATAGTCCAAAACGGTTCCGCCACTCCGGGATATTTCACTGTAAATCTTGACTATCCGATTCCTTTGGCTAAAGGGGATTTGTTTGAAATAATATTCAGAATTGCCGTCGACGGCGATGTGGGATTTCCGATTTCAGAATATATGTCTCTCAATAAGCTTACATATTCCCCGAACATGTCATTTGTCAGTTATGACGACGGCAAGACTTGGTATGACCTGTATGATTTGATACATTACTATCCTTCCCCTTATTATTTTAATCATCATTATAACTCCCAGGTAGGGGTTCACTCAATTCATTACCCTAAACTCAACAGTCCAATCATTGAACGTTACCTACGACAGGCTGGATTTCTATAATGTTACTGCAAATGTTTCGGATGAGAACGGCAATGCTGCAGGCAATGGAAACGTAACATTTTATGTTAATGGAGCAAACTACACTGCTGAAATATATAGGGGCATTGCATCAGTTCAGGTTCCTTTGCCTTTAGGTTTGAACAGCATATCTGCTGTCTTTGAATCTCCAAACTATCATCCATCAAATTCAAGCACAACCTATGAGGTTTCACCGATTGCATTGGATGTGAATATTGTTGTCGTTCAGGATTTAAAGGATGCATATCTCACATTCACCCTTTCACAAATGATTAACGAGACAATAATGATTGACATTAACGGCCAAAATCAGACTGTTAAAACCGCAGATGGAGTCTATCGATTGAACCTGACAGATTTGGACTATGGCGATTACGTTGTCAATGTAACCCTCATAAGCGATTATTTCACAGCCGATAATTCAACCGGTTTCTTTGTTGATGTCAAAAGGACATATCTGACCGTCAGTGATGTGGCAACATTCTACAACAGCGGTGATGCCATTGAAATTAATTTATATGATGAGCTGGGACATCCGTTGAATGATGCTCAAATCAAAATAATTCTGGATGGCGCAGCTTTCCAAAATGGCACCGTCCAGGATGGCAGCTTTGTCCTTCCGGTTCGATTCAATGTGGGAAACCACACTCTTGAAGCAGTCTTTGAAGGTGACCAATCATATATTGCCTCTAAAAACTCTTCTTGGGTCAATGTGACAAAATCTCAAACTCGAATCAACATTACACGCATCAGCTACAATTCTTTCAATCTCTTTGACATTGAGGCTGATGTTTTTGATCAGCTGAACCAAACTGTCAGCGAGGGGACAATAACTTTCATAGTCAACAATGTCGAGTATGATACTGGCAGGATGATATCGCTTGCAGTGGGCGGGAATAACATTTCCGTTTCATTCAATGCTTTAAATTATTGTCTTTCAACAAGTCATATCTCCTATGAGGTTCTGCCGGTTGATTTGATGTTGAACATCTCCGTTGTTCAGGACTTCAACAATGCCAATATTCATTTCAAATCTTCCCAGAAGGTAAACGAAACTATTATAATCCTTATCAACAATCACAGTTCAAGCGTTAAGTTAACAGATGGACAATATATGTTAAATTTTACAGGTCTTGATTACGGAGAGTATGTTGTTGAAGCTCAAATGGTCAGTGACTTTTACACATCAGCTAATTCGACTTCCTTTTTTGTAAATGTTAAAAGAACATCCATTCAGGCAGATGACATGACAACTACTTATAACAGCGGTGAATTTTTAGAAATCAGATTGATCGACCAGTTACTCCAACCGGTTGTCGGTCGTGAGGTCAAATGTTCCCTTGATAATAATATATATTATACTGATGGAAACGGAACCGTACTGATACCTGTCAGACTAATGGATGGAGTTTATCAGGTTACTGTCAGTTTTGAAGGGGATGACATTTACATAAACTCCTGGAACACATCAACAGTAACAGTCAAATCAACAATTGTGTTGCCTGAAATTAAAAATTATGCCCTGAATTCAAATTATGATGTTTACCTATTGGATAGGGATGGCAGTGCATTGGATAATGCCGTTGTCACATTCACTTTCAACAATAGGGATTATGATGTGGTCAGCGACAATAACGGAAAGGCAACATTTATCATTCCTGCCGATTCGGGCAGCTATGACATTTATGTTTCAAATCCTGTTTCCGGTGAGAAATTGTCCCAAAAAGTCAATGTCATAAAAAGGATTACTGAAAACAGGGATGCCTCATTTTATTACGGCAATTACCTGACTTATAAAATCCGCGTCTGCAATGATGACGGTGAATTTGCAGGCAACCTTGAAGTAAGGATTACTCTCAATAAGAAAGTGCACCTCCTGCACACAGATAATTATGGCTATGTTTCACTTAAAATAAAATTAAATGCTGGAAAATATGTGGTCACTTCAGAATATAAAGGATTTAAGGTATCCAATAAGATCACCGTTAAGCCGACTTTGATTACCAAAAACGTTAAGGCTAAAAAGGGCAAGACTGTCAAGTTCACAGCCAAGCTTCTGAGTAAGAACGGCAAGGTTCTTAAAAGTAAAAAAATCATCTTCAAAATCAAAGGCAAAACCTACAAGGCCAAAACCAACAAAAAAGGCATTGCTTCAATTAAAATCAAGAACCTCAAAGTGGGCAAATACACTATCACTGCCAAATACGGCAAGCTTCAAAACAAAAACAGGATAACCGTTAAAAGATAGAATTTCATGCCATATTTTCTATTTTTCAATTCTTCTGATGATACTTATTTATATTATAAAAAACTTATATAACTATATTCTATACATTTAGCCAATTTTTCATGTTCAAATTGGTGCGATGGGGGTAAATCGTTTGAGGAATATAAAATTTATCGCATTAACAACAATATTGATTTTGTCATTGATTGTGATTCCAACATGTTTTGCTATGGATAATGAGACTGCTTTTGCGGTAAGCGATGATGATGATGCATTATCTGGTGTTGATGGAGATGTCCTTGGTGAAGACTATTATTTTGACGCTAACGCTCAAAATGATAATGGAAACGGTACTCAGGACAATCCATACAGGAACCTTACATCAAACAGGGTTAAGGACAACTCCATTATTCATCTGAAGGATGGGGAATATCCGTTGAATGCCCAGGTTGGCAGTAAGAACATAACTCTGATAGGTCAAAATCCCCAAAGCACAATAATCAAATATACGAATCATGTTGGATTTATTGCAGAAAGTTCAATCACTCTTAAGAATTTGACCTTGGTTGGCCTTTCCATTTCAGACCGTTCCAATTCAATTATTAATGCTACAAATGTCATTTTCAAAGATTCCACAGTCGGTTCAATAAGTTCTACCTTTTCCAATACAAAAGTATATCTGAAAGACTGTACCTTTTTGAATTGTAGTGCAATATCAGGCGGTGCAGTCAGCATTACAGGAGGCAGTCTGGAAATCGTTGATTCATTGTTCGTGAATAACTCTGCAGAGAGATATGGTGGAGCAATCTATCTTCGTCAAGCCAAATTTGTTTGCAGAAACATGGAGATAATCAATTCCACATCCAAAATGGGCGGAGCGATAACTGCACTGTATTCAACTCTGAATTTGAGCAATGTCACTGCCAGAAACAACACTGCAAGGTATAGCGGTGGTGCAGTATATGCGCTTTTCGGTTCCTTTTCACTTCAAAGCTCTGCTTTCTATAACAATGCTGCAAAAGACGGAGGAGCACTCTTTATTGATGAGGTGAACGCTTTCATACCGTTTAACAATACATTTGCAGGCAACACTGCTGTAAGCATTGCAGGTGCAGTCTACTCAGCAATCAGCAGAAATCTGAACCCCATATCCATTTTGAATGAGTCATTAATGAATTCATTTTTCAACAACGTTGCAAGTTTTGAAAATGACGTTTATGAATGTGAAGCAATTAATCTTAACTATAACTCTTCTCAAAATTACCTGCTTATACAATCAGGTTCATATTATGATTCCGATTTGCCTTCCAGTTATGATTTACGGGATTATCATATGGTAACTCCTGTTAAAAGTCAGGGATCCAATGGAAACTGTTGGGCATTTGCATCATTGGCTTCACTTGAGTCATGCATCCTGAAGGCTACAGGAGCCACATATGATCTCTCCGAAGAGAATATGAAGGATCTGATGGCCACATTTTCAAGCTATGGGTGGCAAATGGAAACAAACGCCGGAGGATATGACCGTATGGCTCATGCTTACCTTGCAAGCTGGCTGGGTCCGGTCAATGAAACTCAGGACGTTTATATAGTCGGTGAGGTATTGTCTCCGGTCATGAATAGCATTTTCCATGTTCAGAATATTCTGTTTTTAACAAGGTCAAGCTACACTGACAATGATGAAATCAAAAGGGCAATAATGAGTTATGGTGCCGTTTCAACAACAATTCACGTGTTTCAATCTGCGAAAGATGGGGGGACTGATTTATACAGTAAAGGGAAAAATCTTTATTGGTATAGGACAGATAAGGGTGCAAACCATGCAGTTGCAATTGTCGGATGGGATGACAACTATTCAAAAAACAACTTTAAAACAACACCTCCTGGCGACGGTGCCTGGATAATCAAAAACAGTTGGGGTGCCGGCTCAGGGGATCATGGTTATTATTATGTTTCATATTATGATACCAGATTGGCACAGTTAAACAGTCCCTTTTCCACATACGTTTTCCTTTTCAACGATTCAATAAAATACGATAAGAATTACCAGTATGACGTAAGTGGAAGGACTGATTTCTTTTTAAACGAATCAAACACTGTCTGGTACAAGAACAGATTTACAGCAACCGACAATGAATGGTTAACTGCAGTTTCAACCTATTTTGAAAAGAACACTGCCTGGAACCTGTCAATATATGTAAATGATGTTTTAAGACATGTCCAGTCAGGAACTGCAACTCCTAGCTATTCAACAATCGAGTTGAGCAGCTTCATTCCACTTGCCGTTGGAGATGTCTTTGAAGTCGAATTCAAAATCACCACAGATAAGGAGGCAAGCGTTCCGATTTCAGAAGAGATAATCGCCACAGATGTTCCAATAAATAAGAAGCTGTTTTATGAAAACATCTCATTCATAAGCTATGACGGTGAAAACTGGACTGATTTCTATGGTCTTGAATGGGAATATTCATCACATTCCTATGCAACACAAGTTGCATGCATTAAGGCATTTACAATATTTGATATAATAAATACAACCACCAAATTATCAGTTGATGTCACTGACGTATTTGAAATAAGGGCTTATGTTTTAAATCAGTATAATCTTCCTGTAACTGGTGGTGTCGTCACTTTCACTGTTAACGGCAGCAGCTATTTCATTAACGTTGCTAATGGTTTGGCTACACTTAAAATACCTTTAAACATCAGTGAGTATGAAGTTTCAGCAGTATTTGATAATGCAGGCTACATCTCATCAAATGATTCATTCAAATTCAATACGGAATTATTGAATACCAGTATTTCTCTTGTAATCAACGAGAACAATCCGATTAACATCACTGCATTTGTATATAATGAATATGGATATCTTATAAATTGTGGAAATGTCACATTAACTGTTGATGGCATTCCATATACTATAGATGTCATCAATGGTACTGCAACACTGACAAAAGTGCTTGAAATAGGTAAACATAATGTTTCAGCAATTTTTAATCCAATCTATTATTATAATATATCAAGCACCTACCAGGACTTTGATGTCAGTTTGGTAAAGACAAATGTTTCCCTGTCAGTTTTGAACGGGTATAATCCTATTGTTATCATGGTTAACGTTACCGACCAGTACGGAAATGCCCTTGATGTTGGCAATGTCACCTTTACAGTTGATGGAACACAGTATGTTGTTAAACTCAGCAATGGCACTTCACGGTTGGATTACTGCTTTAAGAATTTAGGCATCAATAATGTCTATGTGACATATAACGGATTGGACCGCTATTATGACTTGTCAAACGCATCAGCTAACCTCTGCGTTAATACTACAATATTATCAAATGATGCGACAAGGACATATGACTCTAAATATTCATTTACCCTATTGGACAATTATGGAAATCCTCTGAATCAGACAGCAGTTTTAGTCACTGTGGGATCTAAGAATTATGAGGTAATCACCGATGAAAACGGTACAGGCATTATCGACATTACTTTAAGCCCTGCCACTTATTCGGCTAAAATCACAAATCCGATAAACAATGAGGTTAAGGTTCAAACAATCAAGGTATTGCCGAGAATTAATGAAAACAAGGGTTTGACAATGTATTATGGTGCCGGCAAATACTATAAGGTTCGCGTATTTGACGATGAAGGAAATGTCGCCAAAAAGGTTAAGGTGACCTTTACGATAAACAATAAAAAGTACACAAGGACAACCGATGATAAAGGATATGCATCATTTAAAATCTCATTGAATCCTGCAAAATACACAATAACTGCAGAATATAAGGGATTCAAGGTATCAAATAAGATTACAGTCAAATCAACAATCATAACCAAAAACATCAAGGTTAAAAAGGGAAAGACCATCAAGTTCACTGCAAAGCTTGTAAATAAAAACGGCAAAATCCTTAAAAATAAGAAGGTTACTTTTAAATTCAAAGGCAAAACTTATAAGATTAAAACCAATATGAAAGGCAAAGCCATCTTGAAGATTAATAAGAAGTATAAAAAGGGAAAATACACTATTACTACTAGCTATGGTAAACTGAAAATAAAGAATACTGTTAGAATTGTCAAATAGGTGATTTAAATGCTTAAGAATAAATTATTGCTATTGTTTTCAATAGTTTTTATTTCTTTGCTGCTTATTCCTTCAGTATTTGGAGCGGATAACGAAACAGACATCTTGGATTCCAGTTCGGATACCCAACCTATTGGCAATGATATTTATTTTGACGCCAATGCTTCAGATGATGAAGGCAATGGAACAATAGACCATCCCTATAAGAATCTTCGCGATGGCGAAATCACCGACAACGATGTAGTTCATCTCAAGAACGGAAACTATGACTTTTTGCAATTCAGCACTTACAGGAACATTTCAATCATTGGTGAGGATGCATCAGATACTGTTATCAGAGGTAGTGGCGGTGTTTTGATTGGAAATTCCCGCTTGTTTTTGGCAAATGTCACTATCTGCAAGTTGAATATATTGAATCAGGGAGATTTGATTGCTTCCAATGTCATTTTTACCAATTCTTCTGCATTATCCAACAGTCAAAAGGGCACAAGCTGCGGTGGAGCCATTTACTGTGCACGTTCTAATTACAATGTATATCTGACAAATTGCTCATTTGTTAATAACCGTGCCAGTTGCGGAGGAGCCATTTATTTGAATGGAGGTATTCTGGAGGCTACCGATTGCAGTTTCATTAAAAACACCGCTTCAAATTATGGGGGTGCAATTGCATGGGAGGCCAATTATCTAAATGGTAACAGGATTATACTTAATCGTTCCAGATTTTCGAATGATGTTGCGCTAAATGATGCAGGGGGAGTGATTTATCTCAAGTATGGACAGCTGGTGGGAGATGATTTAAACATTTCCAATTGCAGAGGCAGTTTTGGAGGAGCATTCACTCTTTTAAGTTCTAATGTCACATTGACAAATGTATTGGCATTCAACAATTATGCACAATATGATGGGGGAGTGATCTATCAGATTTACGGCAATCTGACATTGAATAATTCTTTCTTATCACACAATCATGCTAAAAATGGGGCAGGATTATTTATCAGCGATCTGAATATGCTTTCCGTCAATAACGTGTCTTTTGTAAATAACACAGCAGATTTGCTTGCAGGAGCATTTTATTCTCTTGTAAATGATTTATATGAATTTGAAAATATCACATACATAAACAATTCAGCTTTTGAGCATAATGATTTGCTCAGGCAGGACAATATGACAATTATATTCTCAAGCGGAAATTATTCGATGTACAATCATATTATTTCCAATTCCACTCTTCCGAGCTATTACAGTTCATTGGATGAGGGTTATGTAACTTCAGTTAAGGACCAAATGAATGGAGGTAACTGCTGGGCTTTTGCTGCATTGGCTACCCTTGAATCAGCAATATTGAAGGCTTCCGGTACTGAGCTTGATTTGTCTGAAGAGAACATGAAGAATTTGGCATCCATCTATTCCCATTATGGCTGGTCAATGGACACCAATTGGGGTGGTCGTGGCAATATGGCATTCGGATATCTTGCAAGCTGGCTGGGGCCGGTTCTTGAGAAGGATGATAAATACAATGACATAAGCGTATTGTCACCAGTATTGGATAGCATCTTACATGTCCAAAACATGCTGTTTTTAAATAAAACCTCTAATGATGATTTGGATTCAATTAAAAAGACCATTATGGATTATGGAACAGTATACGCTCCGATTTATATGTATTCTCATTATGATTCTACAGTTAAGAGATATGTCCAGTACTATAACGGATTTTTGCCTGGCAATCATGCGGTCGCTCTGGTTGGCTGGGATGATGATTTTTTAATTCCGGGAGCTCCGGGCAAGGGCGCATGGATAGCGAAGAACAGCTGGGGAGCTAACTGGGGTGATGATGGTTACTTTTACGTTTCATATTATGACAACTCATGCCCTGCACTCGGCGATGGCGAAGGGGCAATCGCATTCATATTCAATGACACCATGAGGTATGACAAGAACTACCAGTATGATATAGCCAAAACGGATTACCTTTTCAATACCACCAGCACAGTTTGGTATAAGAATATTTTCACCGCAACGGACAGTGAATATTTGGCCGCCGTTTCAACATACTTCGAAAAGGCCACCCACTGGGATTTGACAGTCAACGTCAACAACGTTTCAAGGGCGATGAAATCAGGATTTTCACTTCCAGGATACTACACCCTTAATTTGGATGAGTTGATTCCCCTTGATTTCGGGGATGTATTTGAGATTATCTTCAAAATAACCGTAGACGGCGATGCGGGAGTTCCTATTTCAGAAATCATAAGTCTAAACAACATTTTTTATGGAGAAAATATCTCATTTATAAGTCATGATGGCAGTTCATGGGAAGACCTGTTCAATTTGACTTGGGAATATCCTGACCATACTTACAACTCACAGGTTGCATGCATCAAGGCATTTACAGTTTTAAATCCAATAAATACTACACTGGAATTGTCCATTGAAAACAGGACTGACTATTCTGCAGATATAATCGCCCATGTATTGAATCAGTGGGGATATCCGTGCTCAGGAAATGTCACATTCAATGTTGGAAATCAGACATATGTCATCAAATCAGTAAACGGAATAGCTAAAAAGCATATTGATTTGATAAATGGAAGATTGTCTGCCGAATTCAATGCAGTAGGCTACATTTCATCAGGGGTTGAACTTGAATTGCACAATCCATTGGTTGAAACAAACATAGAATTAATCATTGATGATTATTACAATCCTCTCAACATTACTGCCATCATACGCGATTCCAACAGCGATTATGTGAAATTCGGCCATGTCACTTTCATCATTGATGGTGAGGAGTATACAGTAAAGGTATCAAACGGCACTGCAAAACTGGAAAACATTAATGTTTTGCCGCTCAAATTGAATATTTCAGCATTCTACGCCGATTCGTTTTACTATCAATCCTGCAATATCACCCAACCGATTGAAATGTTGAGAATCAACACAAAAATTAAACTCAATATAACTTCACTAAATGAGGCCAACAATCCGGTAAACGTTAAGTTAATGGTCCTTGATTTGGATGGCAATCCCGTTAAAAGCGGATGGATCAATCTGGATATGAACGGGGATTTATATGCTGTTGAGGTTGCAGATGGTATGGCAGAAATCAATCATACCTTCTTAAGCACAGGATTCAAATCAATCAATGCAATCTTTGATGACGTATACCTCTACAATTCATCAAGCGCTGCTGAAACCTTGAACGTTTCAAAAATCAAGGTCAACATGTCCTTAAAATATGTTGTTGATAAAACATCTGTCGCTTTTGGAATTAATCTTGGAGATGCAGTCAAGGAATTTGAGGTAATCATCCATGTAAACGGCACAGATTACAATGCCACATCAAGAAATGGGCTTGCAGTATGTGAAATTAAAGACCTTGATTATGGCACATATGAATATAATGTGAAGTTCATAAGCGATATCTATGAGGCCAGCGAATGCAACGGCGAGTTTAACATCACCGTTCACAAAACCCAAATAATCGTTTCGGATGTTGATGTGTATTATAATGGAGGTTATGTCGTCGAGCTGAAGGATATGTTTGGGGATGCAGTTCCTAAAAGACAGCTTAATCTTACTGTAAATGGAAAAACTTACAGCCAAACAACAGATGATTGCGGAATTGCCGTTTTCAACATTGCTTTGCAGACAGGAGAATATTCGGCTAAAATCTCATTTGGCGGCGATGATGATTACTGCAAGTCACAGCTGACAACTGTTCTCAATTCCAAATCAACAATAGATTTAAAATCCAATGTCTATGCATTCAATTCCAGATATATCGTTGTTGTTTATGATTCCAATGGGAATGTGCTTGCAAACATGAATGTTCAAATAATTTTAAACGGAGTCAATTATGAGATGTATAGTGATGCCAATGGCCAAGTTTCATTTAACATCAATTTAAGTCCGGGCAGTTATGGGGTTAGGATAACCAATCCTACTTCCGGCGAGGTCAAAACTCACTCAATTAATGTCATAAAGAGAATATCTCAGAACAGCGATTTAAAAATGTATTATGGGGCAGGAAAGGTTTATAAGGTTAGGGTTTGTGATGATAACGGCAATTTCAAAGCGGGCCTTAACGTAAAGTTCACTGTTGGCGGCAAAAATCATTACTTAAAAACCGATAAGAACGGTTTTGCATCATTAAAAATTAACCTGAAGCCTGGAAAATATAAGGTCTATGCAGAATATAATGGATTTAAGGTATCAAATAAGATAACCGTCAAGTCAACACTGATTACTAAAAACATCAAGGTCAAAAAGGGAAAAACCATCAGATTCACTGCAAAACTTCTAAACAAGAACGGAAAAATCCTTAAAAATAAAAAAGTCACATTCAAGTTCAAAGGCAAAACTTATAAACTTAAAACTAATAAAAAGGGTATTGTTACTTTAAAGATTGCCAAAAAATATAAGGTGGGAAAACATTCCATTGTCACCAGTTATGGCAAATTAAAGATTAAAAACATTATTCGAATTAAAAGATAGGATGGGTTTTGTGTTAAAACGTAAATTATTGCTTTTATCAGCAATATTCTTAATTTTACTGGTTATGCCATCAGTATTTGCACAGGAAAATGCTACTGACTGTGTTGAATCCAGTGTGGATGCTCACACAGTTTCCAGTGATGTTTACTTCGACAGCAATGCCACAAATGACCATGGCGAGGGAACAGCAGATGACCCTTATAGGGAATTGCGTGACGGCAGAATACTTGACAATTCGGTTATTCATCTTAAAAATGGTGAATATCAGCTTTCTCAAATCACTTCCCATAAAAACATTTCAATCATAGGTCAGGATGTCACAAAAACAATCATCCGGGGAAATGGCGAAAGATTGACTGTTGATGAGCGTTTTGTTATAGCGAATGTTACATTCTGCAATCTGAACATAATGAATCAGGGAAATATGTTTGCTACAAATGCAATTTTTGCCAACTCTAGCGCAATCGAAAAGGGTCACTACGGAAACAGTTTGGGAGGGGCCATTTACTGTGTAAATGACAATCACAATGCTTATCTGACAAACTGCACATTTGTCAACAACAATGCGGGATGCGGTGGTGCGATATATCTTAACGGAGGAATTCTTGAACTCACCGATTGCGTTTTCATAAACAACACTGCAATGAATTATGGCGGAGCCATTGCAGGTGAGTCAAAATATTCCAAAGGCCCTAAGCTTACAATAAATCGCTCCCGATTTGTCAATGACGATTCGATTAATAATGCGGGAGGTGCGATATATTTAAAATCCGGAACCTTGGTTGCAGATGATTTGAATATTTCCCGTTGCGACGGCACTCTTGGAGGTGCTTTTGCCTTTCTGAAATCTTATGTCAGTTTGAATAATGTTTATGCTTTTGATAATTCTGCAAAATATGAAGGCGGAGTTATATATCAGATTTATGGTAATTTGACACTCTCCAATTCGCAATTTCTGAAAAACAATGCAAGAAATGGTGGAGGTCTCTTCATTGATGGCTCCTATCTTTTGGATGTCATCAACGTTTCATTCCAAAACAATTCAGCCACATTGCTTGGAGGGGCATTCTATTCACTCACTAACGATTATTTTGATTTCGAGAATGTCACTTACATAAACAATACTGCTTTTGAGTTTGATGATTTGTACAGGCAGGATAATATGTCCGCAATATTTTTAAGCGGCAACTATGCATTATACAATCATATAACTGATGATTCTCCACTTCCGGCCTATTACAGTTCTGTTGATAATGGATATGTGACTCCAGTTAAAAATCAGCAGGATGGGGGCAATTGCTGGGCCTTTGCTACATTGGCCACTCTCGAATCAGCAATCTTGAAGGCTTCAGGGGAGGAAATTGACCTGTCCGAAGAGAACATGAAAAACTTGGCATCCCTCTACTCCCATTACGGTTGGTCAATGGACACCAATGAGGGAGGTTATATTAATATGGGATTAAGTTACCTTGCCAGCTGGTTGGGTCCTGTTTGTGATTCTGATGAGGAATACCATGGATTTACGGTATTGTCTCCTGTGCTGGATGGAATCATGCATGTTCAGAATATCATGTTTTTGAAAAGATCCAGCTATTCTGATAATGATGAAGTAAAAAGGGCAATCAGGGATTATGGTGCGGTATACGCTCCAATTTATATGATGGCTTATTATGATTTCACCGCTAAGAAGTATGTGCAGTGCTTTAGGGGAAATCATGCCGGCGACCATGCCGTTGAGCTGGTTGGATGGGATGATAATTTTCAAATTTCCGATGCTCCCGGCAAAGGTGCATGGATAGCAAAGAACAGTTGGGGCACTGACTGGGGCAATAATGGTTACTTTTACGTTTCATATTTCGATAACTCTTGCATTAAACCTGGCGAAAATGAAGGCGGATATGTATTTATATTTAATGATACAATGAAATATGATAAAAATTACCAGTATGATGTAGCTAAAACAGATTACTTTCTCAATTCCACAAAGACTGTTTGGTACAAGAACATTTTCACCGCAACAGACAGCGAATATCTGGCTGCTGTTTCAACATACTTTGAAAAAAGCACCAATTGGGAGATGACCGTCAAAGTCAATGACGCTTTGAAGACAGTAAAATCAGGAAATTCTCATGCAGGATACTTCACTCTGGATTTGGGCCAGCTGATAGCGATGAATGCAGGTGATGTTTTTGAAATAATGTTTAAGATTACTGTCGACGGCGATGCAGGCGTTCCGATTTCAGAAGCCATCAGCTTAAATAATCGTTTTTATCATGAAAACATTTCTTACATCAGCTATGATGGCAAAAACTGGAAAGACATGTTTAATATTAGCTGGGAATATCCTGACCACATCTATGAATCACAAGTGGCATGCATAAAGGCATTCACTATCTTAAACCCGATTAACGCAACAATCTCATTGACCTATGAAAACAAAACATCCGACAGGATTACAATGGTTGCGAATATCGTGAATCAGTGGGGTTATCCTGTCAATTCAGGCAATGTGAAGTTCAGGGTTGGTGATGAAACATATGTTCTGGCAATAAATAACGGTGTTGCCAAAAAGGAGATTGTCCTTCAATCAGTTAATGTCACAGCTGAATTTAATCAAGTCGGATATAATCCTGCCATGGCTCATGCCGAATTGATAAATCCTATGGTCAATACAATCATGACACTGAACGTCACAGGCGAGCACAATCCGATAAACATCACTGCAACTGTTGTTGATGAATACGGCAATCCAGTTAAATGCGGCAATGTTGCTTTTGACATTGGAGGCATCAATTATATTGTTGATGTCGTGAATGGAACTGCTAAGCTAGTGAATATAATAGCGTCCCCTTTAAAATTAACCGTACATGCTATCTATAATGATTTGTTCCAATACAATTCCTCCCGTGCTGATGAATCTGTTGAACTGTCACTTATCAGTACAAAAATTTCTCTTGACATAATAACCAATGAATTTAACAATCCGGTTAGGATCATTGCACATGTCATGGATTTGAATGGCACTCCTGTGGAATACGGAACAATTGCATTTTACATGTCAAATGAACTGGTTAAGTTAAGTGTGGTGAATGGAACAGCAGAAATTAACCACACATTCAGGCAAAGCGGAGACAATACAATTTATGTGACATTCTATGACAATGCTATTTATAACTCCTCCATTTACAGTGAAACCATATCAGTTTCAAAAATGAAAGTAAACTTGACTTTCGACATTTCAATTGATGAAAATAATGCTTATATGTCAATTGGAATTAAAGATTCTGCTCGGGGCTTTGTTGTTAAAATTAAGGTCAATGATGATGATTACACCTATTCATCAACAGAATCATATGTGAGATGTGAACTTAAAAATCTCAAAAAAGGTTCTTATAACTATATCGTTGAATTGGTCAGTTCAATTTATGAGGCAGATAATCTTGTGGGTACATTCAACATCACTCATCAAAAAACCCAGATTGTTGCATCCAGCGCTTCACTTTATTATAATGGTGAATACTCATTAATTTTGAAGGATGAATCAGGAAACATTATTGCTGACAGGGATGTCTATTTGACAGTCAACGACCAGACATTCAAAAAGAGAACTGATGGTCAGGGAAAGGCAGTATTCAATATCGCCGCTCCAAGTGGAAGCTATGCGATTGACATTGATTTCATTGGTGATGACGAGTACATTAAATCATCAAAAAATACATATGTGACTGTCAAGTCAACCGTTGAATTCAAGACAAATAAATATGCGCTCAACTCTAAATACTCAGCAACATTGAGGGATTCAAAAGGCAATCCGTTGAAGAATAAGCAGGTTCAGATTGTTTTAAATGGAGTCAGCTATAGATTGAATAGCGATGCAAACGGGCAAATCTCACTAAATGTCAACTTGAATCCTGGAACCTACACAGCACAAATCACAAATCCCGGTACCGGTGAGGTCAGGACTCAAAAGATAAGTGTGGTCAAAAGGATAACTCAAAACAAGGACTTGACAATGTATTATGGTGCAGGCAAAGCCTATAAGGTCAAGGTGGTTGACGATTATGGTAAAGCCGCTAAAAAACTCAAGGTGACATTCAAAATCAGCGGCAAAAAGCATTATGCCTACACAGACACTAACGGTTATGCTTCCCTGAAGATTTCTAAAAAACCAGGAAAATATGCCATAACTGCAGAATACAAAGGATTTAAGGTGTCAAACAAAGTAACCGTCAAGTCAACAATTGTTACAAAGGACATCAAGGTCAAAAAATCAAAAGCAATCAAGTTCAAGGCTAAACTCCTCAACTCCAAAGGCAAGATCCTGAAAAATAAGAAGATAACCTTCAAGTTCAAGGGAAAAACCTATAAGGTCAAAACCAACAAGAAGGGCATTGCGATTTTGAAAATCACTAAAAAATACAAGAAGGGAAAATACACAATAACTTCCAAATATGGAACACTGAAAATAAAAAATAGTATAAGGATTGTATGATCCTTATTTGTTTGCTTTGATTAGTTGGCGTGCTGCCTTTATGTCTGTATTGTAGATGTGTCCTGAAGTTGAGTGGTAATGCACGCCTCCGAAGTTAAGTTTTTCACCTACAATTTCCTTATTTACTTCCTCTTTCATCTTAAGTCCCAGATATGCAATGAAAAACATGTTTGAGTAGAATGCTCCGAAGATATCATTGCTTCTGAAGATGCAGTGGATTGTAAGTTCATTGTCACGGACAAGGCATTGAAGGAACTGGAGGCATGGAATGTCTTCCTCTTCGGCATCCTCAACAGGGTTGATTGTAACCGCAACTGCACGGTTTGAACCGGTTGCATTTAAAATTCTTTTTTTCATGGTTTCAAACTGGTCAACATCAAAATGAGCGAAGATACGATTAGGGTATGTATATACGAATCCTTGGGTGTTGTTGATGATGGAAGGGTCTTCTACAGATTGCACATAGTTGTATAATGCATCGCTTTTAATAGGATTTCCTTCCATATCGAATTTACCTGCTTTGATGTCTGCAAGCATCATGTCAGTGGTGTAGTTTTGGTATTTTGCCCTGAACTTTAGGTTGAGAGGGTCATCGATTATATAGAAATTTCCCAAGCTTTCCAACAAGTGATGATTGGAATCCTTATATGTTTCCTTTCCTGTCTTTAGGATTTTGTCGACAAAATCCAAATAGCATTGATTAATTGTTAACATAATAAAACAGTCCTTTTTAAATTATATTTTACTATGTTTTGCATAATATATAATCTTTAATTAATCCTGATATTGTAATTTATTTAATTCATAGATATTTTTTATGAATATGTCATATTTTTTGTTCATTAATGTGGGGGCATATTCAATTATTTTTTGATGCTCCTTGTAAATGTAAAGTTTATATAATGGATTTTATAGATATAATAAAGGCTATATTTTGTCGTGATTATAGTTTACAAATAAAAAAAGGGAGGTGAAAACGAGTGAAAAAAGCGACGACTTTGATAATATTTTCCATTTTTTTTGTTTTGATGTCAATGGCGGCAGTTTGTGCCAATGAAAATACTACTTTTGACGATACATTAAGTGTTGATGATGGCATAAATGATGATATTGTTGCTGATTCTGAAATTGGAACCTTTAATGAGCTTTACGATTTGATTAACGGTAATGATGATGTTATTGAATTAAATAAAGATTATAAGTATTCTTCTACGGATACTGTTGCTAAGGATGGAATTGCTATTAACAAGCCTATAACGATTAATGGTAATGGCCGTACTATTGATGCTTCAAATTCTGTCAGAATATTTATTGTCAATTCATCCAACGTCATTTTGAACAACATTAATTTCATAAATGGAACTGCATCAGAGGGTGGAGCGATTTGCGCCAATAAATTTGATAATTTTACTGTAAACAACTGTAATTTCTCAAATAATCATGCCGATGAGTCCGGTGGGGCAATTATGAGCCATGCGGACAATACTAAAATCACTGACTGTAACTTTGACAACAATCAGGCGGGGGCATACGGTGGTGCAGTAAACTTCAAAGAGTGTTATTATCCAACAGTTAAAAACACTACATTCACTTCAAATAAGGCGTCAAATTCAGGTGGAGCAATATACTCTGACGGTGATTATGATGTATATGAAAACGTTACCTTTGAAAATAATGAAGCTTACTATTTAGGTGGCGCTCTTGCATTGAATGGTGTTCATAATCCTAAAGTCAATGACTGTCACTTTGATTCCAATAGTGCTGATCACCTCGGTGGGGGAATCTATTCAAACTCTGAGGGATGTGGGATAAGCAATTCCACATTTGTCAACGGTTATGCCGCATCAGGTGCAGGAGTATATATGTCTTTCGATGAATTGCATCCTGACAGGGATTCTCATGAATATATCAGGGATTCAAAGTTCATCGGGAACAATGCCCGTTATGGAGGTGCCGGAGTCACTGCAACTTCCCATGCAAAAATCAGCAATTCTGAATTCAGGGACAATAGTGCAGGAAATTACGGTGGTGCAGTGGATTTGGACCATGCGAGTCTGATTAATTCCACACTTGAGAACAATAGGGCCATATATGGTGGAGCCATCTATATCCATGATTCCGATATCATAAACTCAACATTCAGGGATAATTCAGCAGAAGTCGGAAATGCAATCTATATTCTTAATTCATCAAATCTCAAAAACAATGATGTGTCCGACGATGACATATTCTTATATGACGATGACTTCCCAGGCAATGTGGTAGGAGATGTACATGATAGTGATGATTTAATGCAAACTGACAACGGATATTGGGCATACTGTTCAGAAAAATATGCATTAACTCCATATTCCGGTGTCTATGACACTTCCATGGAGAAACTGAAAAATTCAATCAACCACAAGCCTATTAAAGATTATCTTAAAATCCTGATATATTATTATGTTGATGTTTTTGAGGATTTGGACAAGTATGACTTCGCTAAACATGTATGGGAATTCACTGACGGAGAATATTGGAATTCAAATGATGCTGTTGTACGTGAAGTGATAAGATTATATGATTCCGGACTCAGAGTATCCACCGAAAACGGATGCAAAGTCTTGGCGAACGGTACCCTGATGTATTTCAATTTCTCATCAATGGTGACACCGTCAGGTGAGCAGAACCTGTTCCTGTTCAAGTTCTCACAGGAGAATGTCCTCAATGAAACCTTGACCAAGGAAGCATTGATAAACAAAACTGTTTGTCTTGGAGATACCGTTGAATACAGGATTGTAATCAACAATAAGGGTGCATCTCCTGTTTATGGCAATTGGATTGAGGATAAGGATTATTCCAAAGGTTTAATATATAAAACCTGGAGAGCGGAAGTTGGAAACTGGACCTATAACGAACAGACCGGCCGCTGGACTTTGGATGTTTTGGAGCCGGGCAAATCAGCGTCAATTATCGTTACATTCGGTGTGACATTGGAAGGTTTGCTGTACAATAACGCCACTTCTGGTCTTGGTGTAGTCAATGTTTCAGAAAGCGGTGCAGGATTCACTGCTCATAAGAGGAATATGACTGTTGAGAAGAAATCATTGACCTCACAGGTTAACGTTGGTGATCAGGCTATATTTGAAATAGTAGTCAGAAATACCGGTGATGTGGACCTGGAGGATGTTTTCGTATGTGAAAGCGACTATGGATCAGGACTTGTTTATGTGGATTATGTATCCAAGGTTGGGACTTGGAAGCATAGCGTAAATAATGAGGGCAAGCATGTGTTTACCTTAACTGATTTGCTCGAAATAGATGATTCAGCAAGTTTCAGAGTAATTTTCAAGGCTACTCAGACAGGTAACTTTTCCAATACTGTTGTAGCGGGTTTCAATGATACTGAAGTTGCAAATTCCACTAATGAAACCGAAGTTCTAGAAAATAATACTGAAGAAGATTCTAATAATAAAACCAACAAAACAATTGTTGTTAAAATCAACGTGACAACTGATATCCATATGGTCTCCGATAACATCACTGATGAAAACAATACTGTCGATGAAAAGCAAAAAGAGGTTTTAAAAACTGCAATGGATGAGAAAGCCACAGGTAATCCTTTGATGATTTTGATTTTGGCTTTGATATTGATTCCTTTAAGAAGATTTAAAAAATAAATCTTCTACTTTTTTTTTATTACATTTTGATTTTTTCTAATTTTTATAAATTTTCTTCATGATTATTCATTATTTATTTTAAAATTTGAATAATTGAAAATAGTTTTAGTTTTTTATAAGTGCTATGTTAACTTTATATATGATGTTTTCTAAAAATATTAATACTATATGTTTTTTGTCTTGAATATAGTTAAAAACTTAAATGGAGGTGAAAAACAAGTGATTAAAAAGACTAAGCTAATGATAATTGCTTTATTGGTATTGTTCATTTCAGTAGGGGCAGTTTGTGCTCAGGAAAATATTACTGCAGAGAGCATTGATGATGCCGAGGGTATTGATGATGTAGCTGATGTTGAATCTCCTATTTTAGGCCAAGAGGAAACAGCAGAGGTTTTATCGGATGATTCTGTTGGAAATTTCACTGAATTGTCTGATTTAATTTCTGGTAGTGTTGCAGGCAGCACTATTAACTTAACTAAGGATTATAAATACGTTCCAGGAGATAATGTGTATGGTAGTGGAATTTCTATTAGTAAGAAATTAACGATTAATGGTAATGGCCACACTATAAACGCTTCCGACCGTGTTGCAATTTTTAGTGTTAGCGGATCTGATGTGGTCTTGAAGAATATAACTTTCACAAATGGATATTCCAGTTATATTGGGGGAGCAATTTCAGCATCCGGAAGTAATTTTAAGATAATGGATTCAGTATTCAAAGACACTAAAACTTGTCTTGGTGTCGTATACGCTTCTGGGACAAATGCATCAATTATTAATTCCACATTTATCAATAATAAAGGAGAGGGTGCCGTTGCACTATATTCGAAGGGATATGATCATAATGTTATAGATTGTAAGTTCATTGATAATGTGGCGACTAAGCAGTATGCGGCGGCAATATTTCTACAGGGAAACCAAGGAAGGATTATCAATTCAGAATTCATTCACAATGTTGCCTATACCGTTTCATCACAAATGTATAACGATGGTGGGGCAGTATATGTTTATGGTAAATATGCTGTAATTGACGGCTGTAATTTTACAGACAATATCCAAGTGAATACTGGCGGGGGAGCTCTTTACTGTGGTGGAACTGATGGAACCTTAAAAAACTGTAATTTCATCAACAATTCCGCTCCAAAGTCTCATGGAGGTGGAGCCTCTATTTTAGGTGGAGGATGGACCATTTCCAATACCTATTTTGAAAACAATACGGCCGCCACTGCCGGAGGAGGATTGTATCACAATGCAGTATGGGGAACATTATACAATTTGACATTCGTTAACAACTCTGCCCATATGGGTGGTGGAGCGCATCTTTCCTATGATTATTATCGCGTAACTGACATGAATTATGCTTATACTACCTTATCTGATTCAAGATTCATTAATAATCATGCGATATATGGTGGAGGGGCACTCAATACAATTTCCCATGTCAATGTTGACAACTGTGAATTTATAGATAATTCAGCGAATAATTATGGTGGTGCATTAAGCATCGGGTTTTCCAACATAACAAATTCAAGGTTTATAAATAATACAGCCCCATATGGCGGAGCGGTATTTTCATATGCATCAGGGGTGACAGATTCCAATTTCACTGACAATAACGCCAATTTTGGAAATTCCGTTTATGTTGTCACAAAATCATATCTGAATAATAACAGTGGTGATGACGACGCTTTCAGCAAACCAGCTATCGATGGTGGTCAAATTACAGGTTCACACGATGTTGAACATATGCTTGAAACGGAAGCGGGATATTATGGATTCTGTTCTGAATTATATAATTTCAATCCTTATACCGGGGTGTATGATGATACCATGGATTTCATAAAGAATTCCATCAACGGCGAGCCTGTCAAGGAGTATCTGAAAATTTTGATCTACAGATTCCTCGATAACTTTGAAGACTTGAAGCAGACAGGATTCCACAATTACGTTTGGGCATTCACAGATAGGGAATACTGGAATTCAGATGACCCTATAGTTCAAAGCGTAATTGAGCTTTATGATTCAGGATTCAGGGTTCCTAGCGCCAATGCCTGTAAGGTTCTTCCAAACGGAACATTGATGTACATCAATTATTCCTCAATGGTTACACCGTCTTCCCAGCAGAACCTGTTCCTTTTCAAGTTTGCATACGGTGAAGAAATCAATCAGGTTTTCACTAAGGATGCCATAATCAACAAGACAGTCTACATTGGTGATACAGTTGACTATAGGCTTGTTATCAACAACAAGGGTGTCCTTCCGGTATATGACAACTGGGTTGAGGACAAGGAACATTCCGACGGTCTGGTCTATCAGTCATGGAGGGCCGAAGTTGGAAACTGGACTTACAATGAGCAGCTTCACAGATGGTATCTGGATGTTCTGGAACCGGGCAGGTCAGCTTCCATTGTTCTGACATTCGGTGTCACTTTGGAAGGTTTGTTAGTTAACAATGCTATCTCCGGTTTGGGTGATAAGAATGTTACCAACAGTGGAGTAGGATTTGAAGCTAAAAATCCAAATATGACCGTTGAAAAGAAAACCATAACTCCAATCGTCAATGTAAGTGATCAGGTAATTTTTGATATAGTTGTTACAAATACTGGTGATCTGGATTTGGATAATGTTTTCGTCTGTGAAAGTGAATTTGACTCAGGACTTGTCTATGTGGATTATTTATCCCGGAAGGGAACATGGAAGCATAGTGTAAATAATGAAGGTAAGCATGTGTTTACCTTGCAAGAAGTGCTTGAATTGGATGAGTCTGCCAGTTTAAGAGTTATATTTGAAGCCATTGAAGCTGGAAACTTTTCAAATACAGTTACAGCAGGTTTCAATAATACGACTCTTTCAAATTCTACCAATACGACTGAGGTTATAGGAAATAATACTCCAAACATTCCTGAATACGATACAAACACCTCAATCAACACAAGCGTTACTATTAAGAAATTGCCTAAAAAGGACCATGTTCCTAAAAATCATAGAGAGGTTGATGATAAGAAAAAAACAGTTTCAAAACCTCATGTAGATAAGAAAGCTGTTTCGAGACCTCATTTGGATGAAAAGGCAACTGGAAATCCGCTGATAGCTTTGCTGTTGGCTCTGATATTGATACCGATCAGAAGATTTAAAAAATAAATCTTCTGCTTTTTTTTATTTTTTTGATATGGATTGACCTGTTCAAACCATTGATATTTCAACTTCCTTTTTAAAATTCATTATATAGATATTATTATTTCGATAGAAATTCATTAAATGTTATTTTAATTGAATCTTTTTTTAATTATATTGCAGGTGATGGAAGTGGGATTTGCTATTCGATTTTTTTGATTAGTTTTGCCGGAACGCCGCCAACGATTGTTTTGGCATCAACGTCTTTGGTGACAACTGCTCCTGCCGCAACGATGGCGCCTTCGCCAATTGTGACTCCCGGTAAAATTGTGGCATTGGAGCCTATCCATGCCTTGTTCTTGATATGTATGGGGCTTGGATGCAGTTCAGCTCTTTTTTCAATCTCAAAATCATGATTCAATGTTAAAATGCAAACGTTATGTCCAATTAAAACGTCATCACCAATATATACTCCTCCCTGGTCCTGCATGGTGCAGTTGGAGTTGATGAATACGTTTTCTCCGATGTGTATGTTTTTTCCGCAATCCGTGTGGAATGGTGGAATGAGATTCAATGTTTCATTGACGTCCTGTCCGGTTAGCTCGGCCATAATCTGTCTGATTTCCTCTTCAGTATGGTACTCGCAGTTTAGCTTCATCTTGATTCTTGTAGCTTCCCTGAGCAATTCGTCACATAATTCCTGCGCTTCGGAGGGGAAATGAATTGTTTTTCCACTGTTTGCATGTTCTAAAAATTCTTCTAGATTCATACTGTATAATTTATCTTAATTAATTAATAATCATTATCATATTCATTATTTAATTCATGATAAGTGCTGTTTTAAGACTTAGTAGGATAAGATGATGGTTAATATTTCCAATACAAAAAGAGGAGGTAAAATATCAGCTTGTATATCTTACCATCATGCCGAACAGATCCTTTGTCCTGTCGGTTGAATTCTGTGCGGTAATGTTTTCAGGTATTTCGTATACGAATGTAGGATAGCCTGCCTTTGCAATAGGGCGTGAGATGAGCTGTGCTGATGTTGAATGGTGTGATTCATTGCCTGATTGTGGGCATTGTTCAAAATCGCTTGTTGCATAGATTTTTTTGGCTATTTCCACTGATGCGTCATCCATTTCAGGAGTGGCAAGATAGTATCCTTCACTATTGCCATCATCATGTGAATGGCTGAGGATTACGCAGTTTGCACCTGATTTTGTCACATCAGGGTTTACATAGTCATGAACAAGCTTTTCCCCATTTGCTCTTTCCTTGTCATTGGAGTCTTTTGTCACGTTGACCTGGTAATGTATGATATTGACTTCGGAATGGTCGTTGGCATATTCCCTTGCCGCTTGAATTTCAGGATTTATTGAAATCTTTTCTCTTGGATGGATTCCTGTAATCAGCGCAATTGTTTCTTCGGAAGTCTCACATCCGTAAATCATTCTCTCAACAGTGCCTAAATCGTTGTTTGCAAGAACCTTATAGGAGGTATGCTTGTCATTATGGTCTTGATAAGCCATTGTTGCTCCAAGAGCCAATAAAATTACAAAGATTAGAATGACTTTTGTTTTTCTTTTCAATGTTTCACCTAATATAATTTTTTAATTTTTAGGTAATAATTTTTTGGTGAAATTCCCTAAATCAAAAAAAAGAATAAGGCCGGATTGCTCCGACCTTATACGCCAATTTTATTTTCTCGTCAACTAATATGTTTCTCATAATTTATTGTAAAGAATGGGGAAATTCTTCACGTTATAGTGTTTGTTCTTGAACTATATATTATTTTTCTTTGCTTTGATGCTAATTTTGCTGTTTTAAAGCAATTTTGGCAAGTTAGAACTATTTTTAATAGTTGAAATGTATTTCATAGAATTTTCTAAAACTCTGTAATGGAGGCTTAAAATAATGGGACATTCATGAAAGACTGTATCTTATCGAGTATTTCCCTTTGATAAGGCTTTACTATTTCAAATGATTGAGGGTCTTTGAGCATTTCGTCATAGATGTCTAATGCCTTCACCATATAATCATAATCTCCGGTAATCATTGCTTTTCTTCTGAATGCAAATGCCTTGTTGAAATCTGCATAGAACATATAGACTCCATTTCCTGATTTTGAAACCATTTCAAAACATTCAATTGCTTCATCTATATCATCAAAATAGAAAGATAATGCTCCCTTATAGTTTATGGCATCCAGATCATTTTCATCAATTGTTGTTAGGATTTCCTGTATTGCCATTGATGCTTTTGCGTAGTTTTCATTGGCCATGTACATCATGATGTTTATTTTGAGGCTGTCGAGTTTTCTTTCGGGATTGAAATCGTCATTCATGGTTATATTGAAAAACAGGAATTTAGATAACAGTTTGGCCTTAATCTCATTGATGCCTGATGTTGCCAGTGTTTCGCATTTAGGGTCTATTTCTATTGCATCTTCATACAGCTCCCAGGCATCCCATTCAGTCACCTTTCGGAACTTGGGCATGTCCGGCTGGATTTCTGAGATTAAGTCATTTTCCCAAGTTTCATCTTCATCCTTTAGTGCGTTTGCCTTGTCAATCAACTCTTTTGCTTTGCTGTTTATTTCACTTGAATCATTGTCGCTATTTTTAATCCTCTGTTCGGTAAAATTGTGTTTTAATGTTATGGCCATATCTTTAAGGTGGGGATATAACTCAATTATCTTATCGCAGTATTTCATGGCATTTTCATAATCACCGGTGTTTCCATAGATTATGGCCTTATTCAGGTATGCCATTTCGTTGTCTTTTATTTCTAATGATTGGTTGAATATATTTTCGGCTTCATCCAGGCGGCCTGATTGCATTAGTCCTGAACCTGTCCCGTTCAGTGCATGAATATTTTCAGGCTCTGTTTTTAGGATTTGGCTGAATAAGGTTATTGCTTCGTCATTTCTGTTTTCCTGCAGGCATTGGGTTGCTTTGCTAAAAAGTATTTCATTTTCTATGCTGTTTGTGAATTTCAAGTCGATGTCATTATTTTTTTCCTTCTTTTTGAATCTATCCAAAAATCCCATGTTTTCACCTCTTTGAAAATGATTGGATGAATTTCCAACTTATTTGCTTAATTATATTAATATTTTTGTTTAAAAAACTTTGCATGAGGTGATGTTTTTTTTAAAAAAAGTCAATTGCAGGCAATTGCATGAATCCAATCATTGAATGAACAACTACTTTTTTTCAATTACTTCTCCTAAAATTAAATAAACTCCCAATTTTAGGATACTTTTAAATATATTATAAAATATAATTATTAATACTTAAATCTTTTAAGTGACAATTCAAAATTGAGTGAAAAATATGACAAACGAAGACTTTGCAAAAAAGATAAAAGACATTAGAGAAAGACAAAACATGTCAATTGAAGACCTGGCCGAGAGAAGCGGCGTAAAGCTTGAAGTATTACAGGCCATGGAAGATGGAGAAGTTATTCCATCCCTTACTCCATTAACAAAAATGGCAAGGGCATTAGGCGTAAGGCTGGGCACATTCCTGGACGACACACCTGAACTCGGACCTGTTGTCACAAGAGGTGGCGTAACCGAAAACTCACTTTATTTCTCTGGAAGGGAAGACGTGACCAACGCAACCAACCTTGAGTTCCACTCTTTAGGGGCAGGAAAGATTGACAGAAACATAGATCCTTTCTTAATCGACATTGAGTTTGAGGAAGGCGAAAAGGAACTTTCATCTCACGAAGGAGAAGAGTTCATCTATGTTTTAGAAGGCGAAATCGAAGTAATCTATGGAAAGGACACATTCACTATAGGGGAAGGCGACACAATATTCTATGACTCAGTAGTGCCTCACCACCTACATGCTAGCGGCAACGACAAGGCAAAGATACTTGCTGTGCTCTACACTCCATACTAAATATAATTGAGGGCTTGATAATATGTTTGAAATATCACAAATGACAAAGGACAATGCTGTAATTAAATTTTTCACTCGTGATTTGGGATTGTTGCGTTTGCAAAACTATTATTTGAGCCAAAATTTGTTGAATTAAAAAAATTAAGGAGTTAATTATTATGAGTGAATTATTTACAGAACTTCCATTAGGAAAGTTTTTCGAATCAATGGTTGAAAAACAGCCTGACCATGAATTTATCGTTTATCCGGACAGAAACTTAAGATTTACATACAAGGAATTTGATGAAAGAATTGATAACCTGGCAAAGGGAATGCTGGCTATTGGAATTGAAAAGGGAGACCATGTGGGCATTTGGGCAAAGAATGTTCCCGAATGGCTTACCTACATGTTTGCAACCGCAAAGATCGGTGCGACAATAGTGACAGTCAACACAGCATACCAGTCCCATGAGCTGGAATATGTGCTTAAGCAATCAGACATGAAGGCATTGGCAATGACTGACGGTTTCAGGGACACCAGCTATTTTGATATCATAAATGAGCTTGTTCCAGAACTTAAAAGCTGTGCAAGGGGCCATCTTGTTGCTGAAAGATTCCCTAGATTGAAATTCATTTTCCATGTCGGCCAGGAAAAGCATCCAGAGAATCAAGGATTCTGTTACACAGCATGACGTAATCAACATGCAGTACACATCAGGAACCGAAGGTTTTCCAAAGGGAGTAATGCTAACTAGCCGCAACATCGTAAACGACGGCTACTACATCGGAGAAAACATGAACTACACCGCCAAAGACAGGTTGCTCCTGCAGGTGCCGCTGTTCCACTGTTTCGGAACAGTTTTAGGGGTAATGGCAGTTATCACCCATGGGTCAACCATGGTGGTTCTTGAGGAATATGATCCATTGCTTGCGATATCCTCAATCCAGAAGGAAAAGTGCACCTCAATCTACGGTGTTCCTACAATGTTTATCGGAATGATGAACCATCCTATGTTTGATATGTTTGACATGAGCTCACTGAGAACAGGTATCATGGCAGGTTCCACTTGCCCTGTTGAAACCATGAAGGATGCAATTGAAAAAATGAACATGAAGGAAATCACCAGTGTTTATGGTCTTACCGAAGCCGCACCGGGTTTCACACAGACCAACGCCGCCGATTCATTCGAGAAGAAAATCAACACTGTAGGACGCAAATTCCCTAATATCGAAGTCAAAATCGTTGATCCCGAAACCGGTGAGGAACTTGGTCCAGGAGAAACCGGTGAGATAATGTGCAGGGGATTCAATGTCATGAAAGGATACTACAACATGCCTGAAAAGACCGCCGAAACAATCGAGCCGGACGGATGGCTTCACTCAGGAGACCTTGCAACAGTCGATGAGGACGGATACTACTCCATTGTAGGCCGTATCAAGGACATGATTATCCGTGGCGGAGAAAACATCTATCCTCGTGAAATCGAGGAATTCCTCTTCACCCATGAATGCGTACAGGACGTGCAGGTTGCAGGAATTCCTGATGAAAAGTACGGTGAAATCGTAGGCGCATTCATCATCAAGGAAGACGGGTTTGACGATGTCACCGAAGCTGATATCCGTGACTTCTGCATAGGTTCCATTGCAAGATATAAGGTGCCTAAATACGTGTTCTTTGTTGATGAGTTCCCGCTCACAACCAGTGGAAAAATACAAAAGTACAAACTCGGCGATTTGGGCCTTCAGCTATTGGAGGAGCGCCGTGAAAGAGGGGAATTATAATTCTCCCAAATCTATTTTTTTTTATCAAAAATTTTTCATATTATCTTATCAAAATTGCTCTTTTTTCATCAAAAAACAAAACATTTATATATGATATGCAATATAAATTATTATGCACTTTAAAATGTAAATATAATTTAATCACACCATAATTATTGAATTTGAATTTGGACTCTATACGAACTCTTTGACATTGGAGGCTGATAAAAATGACACCACAGGTAAAATCAACTACTGCATGGAGCGTAGTGTTCTTTTAGACTTATTTGGTTGTTTGGTCATAAATGACATTTCAACCCATGACTGGCAACCGTATTATCAATTGATTACCATTTCCCAGACTATCTTATCGAATATTGACACCAGATATTCTCGATTTGTAATCCACACACAGGCCGAAAGGTCTCTAAAATTTAAACTATCATCATTTAGAGGAAATATAATGGAAATTAAGAAAAATATCAATTTAAACATTAAAAAGACTGTCGAAAACTCCGTATCTGGAAATGACGAATTTCATTTCTTTGTAGATGAGCTTACATCTGCTGATTACATGCCGACTTATGCCGGCAAGGCGGATGAAAAATATGAATTTAATGAAATGGGCGATGAATTCTTTGAATTTTTAGCCAGAAAAGCCAATGAGGATGGAATATACATACGACTTGTATATGCAACTGCCAGTGAAACAGACGGTGAAGCTGTATTTGAATTGGAATATGGTGGAGCCAAAGATGAATACAGGACAAGGGACATCGATGATGTTCTGGCGTTTGAATTTGCCGACTTTGGAATCAAGGTAAAGGGAAGCGAAGTGACTTTTGGAGCAACTATTGAAGGGGGTTGCGGGCATACTCCATACTTTGCCGAATTCGGGTCAAATAATGCAAGTGAGAAATTTATTTCACTTGAAAATCCTTTAAACAAAAGGATAATATCCATTATGGAGGAGATGATATATGATTAACAGTTTCATTTCAGTTTTGCAATTGATCTTGATATTGATTTTAGCCGCCATACTATTGTACATATTGCTGGTTAAGGGAGACAACAATAGGAGTTCCTATCTGATGTTTCTAATAGATTTGTGCATGTTGTGGATGGTATTGATTTAAAGAGGTTCTATGCAGCTTAATTGGGTCAGATATTCAGAAGAGGTTGTTGAATTTTTAAATGTTGATACATTAAGAGAAATTGACTATGGGATTTTGGATTTGTCCAGAATCAAGAATCATGAGCTTAGGGAAGTTCTTCTGTTTTTCGAAGAGCTTTTAACTATGGAATTGAAGGTTAATTACTTGGAAAATGACACAGGACTTTTCAGGGTTCAGGTTGTTGAAGGCAAATGTTATTATAAGGAATTCGGATATGTTATTGAAGCTGATTCCGTCTGCGAGCTGAAGGAATTGGTTTTGGAAGAAGACAGAATATGGTATGTGTTTGATGAGATTATGGCATGCAATTATTTGGGGGGTGGTACTCCTTAAATAATCAATGTTTTTGACTGTTGTGTATTTCGACCTTTTAAAATTTAACAATGGAGGTGTGCTATGAAAACATGTCCTAATTGCTCTAAAAAATTAAATGAGACTTTTAAATACTGCAATGAATGCGGATCTATCATTGAAAGTGAAGTTGTAGGAGACTTCAAAACAGATTACCTAAATGTATTTGAGATTGAAGATGAATTTGTCTACCTTTTTTCAGTTAAGGGAAGGCAAGTTGTATTGAAGGCAAATTCCATTGAGGAGTTAAGGGAATTTGTCAAAATCAGAAAGTTCCCATGGAGGGAACCTGAAAGAAACTTATTGAGCAATGAAGTTTTGCTGACAAAAACGACAAATGACAATTATGGGATAATCGGCGTTTCAACGCTCGAGAGAAATCCTGCATATTCCAATTTGGATAAGTTATTCAAATGATCACGTTGACTGCTGTTTAAGTGGGTTTTTTTTGTTCGTTCATATAATTTCACCTTTAAATCACTCCTTAAATTGCTTTTCCCACTTAAACAGTACAAAATTATTTAACTAATTTTAAACAAAAATTATGAACAGTTATGATTACCGAAGTTATGATAAACAGACTGGATGAACTTATTGGAGATTACAACACTCCTTTTTTTAATTACCTTCTTTATTCATATGATTTGACTTTGAATGAATGTGAATGTATAATAAATGAGTTGAAAGATGACATCAGCTCAAATAGGGTTGTATCAAGCAATATGGTGTCCACCCTGGATGACTATTTCAAATCCAAAGTTGCAGATTTGGAAAAGCAGAAAAAGATGGACTATCTTTCCGGTCTAATCAGTGAGGATAATGACTTTTACATCAAATACTTGAAAAAATATGATTTGTCCTCTGAGGACATTGGCCTGATATGTCAAAGGGTCGAATCCAAAATAATGATGGATAACATAAGTGATTTTGAAATAAAGAGATATCTGGAGTATTACTTTTCAAATTCCCTAAAACAGATTACTTACATTAACGATTTGAACGGCATTGTAGGCAACAATTACGACACTCTGTTGATTCAAAGCCAGAAGAGGAAGTATCCCATTTTAAGGGACAGAGACATTGTCGACATTGTTTTCAATATTCATGGTGAAATCATAGAAGCAAAGGAATTCAAAAATGGCATTAAAAATGAATTCAAAAGGCAATGCATGATTCGAAGTGAGGACAAAAAGGCGAAATGCAAAAAGAATCTCAACAGATTTGTCGAAGGCTGTGGGGACTCCTTTTCAAAGCTGACCAGATTTAAGGGGCTGGACAAAAGGGACGGTGAAATAATTGTTTCACAAATCCTGGATGACATATCACAAGGCATGATTCAGCCTGAAATGATTGACGGTGTTTTTATAACCAGGCGTTTCAACGATTACAATGAGAGACAGTAGTGTTTTTACCTTTCTTAAAGGCAAATATGATGATTTATATGGCCTGTGCACGGTCATGGAAAAACTGATTGTTTTAAAAAGATACAATCTAGCCATGGCTGTGGCCAAGGTGATTCTGGATTTGTTCTGCCGCCAGACCAAAAGGGAACTCGTATTTACAATCGACGTTTTCAACGACCCTTCATTGAAGTTGACGCAAGATGATTTGAAAAGCGTTCATGAAATACTTTTTGGATATATCTATAATGACTATTTTGTCGGACTGGAAGAGTTTTTGAGGGTTGACTATGAATTCGACTTCAGCTTTTTGGGCAAAAATCCCCTAATCACCAATGATGATGTTTACATGATAGCGGATAACCTTGAGGTAAACTCAATTGCACCGTCACTTGCAGGTAGGGACGGCGACGACTTGATATCCATTGATGATTTGGACGCAGATGAAAAGGAAGATGTTTTAAATCTGGTGGAGGAGAATCTGAACCTATTCATTAAGGAGCACATGCTCACCCTTGAACTCTTTGACAGTGAAGGAAATCCATTATCGAGGAAGCTCAACTTCGAAGCGGTCAGAAAAACTGACAGATGTGTTGTTCGAGAGATTCCTCCGGATGTTGAACTTGACGATTTTCAAAGGGGTGCTGTCGAATACCTTGGAAAGCCGCTGGTGATTAATGCGGGCCCAGGTGCCGGAAAAACTCGGGTTATAATTGAAAGGGTGCTTTACCTGATTGATAATGGAGCGGCGCCGGAGTCAATACTTGTAATCACATTCACAAACAAGGCCGCAGACGAATTGAGGGAGCGCTTCAAAAAGGACACCAAACTGGAGCTCAACGTCATAAACCAGATGAGGATAAGCACAATCCACAGTTTCTGCAGGTCTGTCCTTTCCGATTTTTGCGACATTCCATATAATCTGCTTAAACGGGAATCCGAAAGGAACCTGTTTTTCAACAAGCACAGAAAGGATCTGGGCTTCACAGGCCCTGCATTTTTAAGGAATTACGAATCAGGCCAGGTTCTGAAAAAGTATGACGAGTATGCTCTTTTTGAAGTCGATTCACAGGCATTGATTGAACATATCGAGTCAAAGTACCGGCCAAGCGAGGAGTACCTATCATACATTGACGAGTATTACAAGACACACTCAGACAACCAGTATCCGACAAAAAAGGAAATCAAGGCCCTGCATTTCTCATGTGATGTCTACAAGGCACGTTACCTGCAGATTGCCAAATCCTATAAAGACTGGATTGAGCTGATGGAATCGGAACATGTCTGTGACCAGAATTATCTACTCATCAAGGCATTGGAGATACTTTCCGATGGGGATAACCTGAAGCAGGTCCAGTACCGCAACGTCTTGATTGACGAGTTTCAGGACACCGATGCAATTCAGATGCAGATATTCGAGCACTTGAGAAGCGTTGCCGATACATTCACTGTCGTAGGCGATGCGGACCAGAGCATATACTCATTCAGGGCAGCCAATCCAAAGTTCTTCAATGACTACTCCAAAAGCGATGAGTTCGAAAACAGGATACTTGTCAACAATTACCGCTCTACATCGGATATAGTCGATTTCAACGAAAGATTCATAAGCCAGAAGCGTGCAAATCCGAAGGACCTGAAGGCGGTCAATGAATCCAAGATGCCCGTTTACATGCTTGAAAGCAAAAGGGACGATGAGGAATACCGTGGACTGGCATATATCATCAAGAACCTGAAAAGCTCAGGCAAAATAGCCAAATACAGTGATGTCTGCATCCTCTTCAGAAGCCATAAGGACAAGAAGGACATATTGGAGGAATTCGAAAGACAGGAAATTCCATACTACCTCAAGGGAATTGACGATTTGATTTATCAGGATGAGGTCAAGGCGGTTCTTGCCCTCATTTGGTATATGCTGCCCTTCGACCCGACCCGAATTGCATATTATGGGGATGGAGGCCAGTGGATCAACCTGTCGTCATTCACAGACACATATTACGAATCCTCAAAGGTATTCAGGCTGTCGACCAAAACACAGGACATCCTCAATGACATCGAAAGGAGGCATCATGCAAACGTTATAAATATAAAAAGCAGCTTCAAGCCCCTTGACTCATCGGCAAAATCAACTTCAATAATGGATGTCGTCAGGGATTATGCCGACGACACATTGGAGGAGATGTTCCGGAGGGTGGGAACGGTCGATTTGAGCACATATTCACGGGATGAGCTGAAGGGAATCGGAATATCAGACGAGCATGACCTGGACTTTTTCACCAGTCTGAACGAATTGAAATCATCATTGGGTGCAGCAGGAATGACCTGCCTTGAGGTCTTCTATGAACTGGTGAGGATAACTGGATTTGCCGATGAGCTTTTCTCAAGAAGCGATTTTGAGGCCAAGAAGGCAGCCCTTAACCTTGCTTTGATATCTGAAATCATCTCTGATTATGAGAATATCATGGGAAAATATGACCTGGTCGGGCTTTTCAATTATCTGTACCGTTCCCTCAAGTATTACTCATGCCCAATCAACGAGGAGGAGGACAACTCCCAGAAGGTCCACATTATGACTGTCCACAAGGCAAAGGGACTCGAATATCCGGTTGTAATAACCGCATCAATCAAGGACAGGAGCTTTCCTCTGAAATTCTCCGCCCAAAGGAAGGCCCACGTCTTCAACAACTATCCTGTCTATCCGACCCCCAACAGATTCCTGAAATATAAGATTTCCGAGGACAGGGAGCCTTTCGAGTTTGACCGTGAGGAGGAGAGGGTTGTCTATGTTGCAAACACCCGTGCCGAAGAGCTTTTGATTCTCTCAACTGTGCTTCCAAGAACTGGAAGCAAGACCCCGCAGGTCCTGAAGGACTATGAGAACGGACTGGTGAAGATTGAGCCTTTTGACGTATTCAACATGAAGAAGGTAAACTCCCATATGATAAGGGACACCACACTCTTCAACCAAATAGATTTCGAGGACATTCTTGACGATTACCTGTTCTGCCCTTTGAGATACAATCTTGAGTGCAACCTCAAGTTCAAAAATCCCAAAAACATAAACAAGTTCATAGACTCCAAGCTGAGGATAATTGTAAATCGCCTGCACAACGACAAGTTCGGCACCGACTGGGACAGGGACAGCATTGAAAATCTGGTTTCTGAAGTCATCCGCTCATACTCCTTTGCATCAGGTGAAAGGAATCTCAAGAAACTATTCAACCATTTCGCTGATTATTGGACAGACTATGGAAAGAACTTTGACGTTTTAAGGACATCCCATCCTGTAAGCCTGGAAGTTGGAGGATATGACATTAACGGAGTAATCGATTTGATTGTCAGCGACGGCGAAGCGGTGAGCCTTGTCCACTTCATCCGCACACGTGATGAGATGAAAAACTACCATTCATTTTATATGGATTTGCTTAGCTATTATGCAATTGCCCTAAAGGAAAGGGAGGATATGGATGTTGAAAACCTGATGCTTTACGTCCTGGACGAAGGAAAGCTCTATGAAAGGGAATTCGTTAAGGATGAATTAACATTGGATTATCTTGCCGCTGTGGTTGAGAGGATTTCAGAGGACAACTACTCAAGGCATCATGTAGGCTGCGGCGAGTGCGAATTCAACGGTTTGGTCTGTCAAGGCGACAATCCATTTAATTAGAGGTGTATTAATGAGCTTAAATATTTCTGATGAACTTAATATGGAAACTCATGAGAACCTGGTGAGATTCAGCGTTGAAGGCACATCCACAAACTGGATGGCCAGTGACGATTTGTTTATCAAAAGGATTGATGAGGACAATTTGAACAGGGACCTTTTAGTTGAACACATGAAAAAGGAAATTCAGATCAAGAATCTTCTTGATGAGGCAATCTCCATTTTCAAAACCCAAAAATTTGCCAAGGCTATTGAAATGCTTGATGAGGTGCTTTTCTATGATCCGGAATATGGTGAGGCTTTGCTTTTTAAATCCTACTGTTTGAGGGGACAGGGGCATTTTGTAAAGGCCCTTAGGCATTATAAGCGTGCAGTAAAATCCGATGAGTCCCTAAGGGATAATGAATATCACATGGCAATTACTCGCCAGGCCAATGAAGAGAGGTCAAATTTCCCAAAACTGAAACTGAACATCTACGCAGGCGATGAGCATTTTGCCCGTGGGGAGTTTGAAATGGCAATTGAAAGCTATGACCGGGCACTTGAGGATTCTTCAAAATTCAAGCAAAAGATACTTTCCAAACTCCTCAATAAGAAAGCCACAGCATGCATTAAGTTGAATGATTACGGTGATGCTTGTGAGTGTTTTGGCAAGTCTCTGGAGGTTGACGGCAATGACTATGCGATTTTTGGCAAGGGCGTTTGTGAATATGAATTGGATTTGGATATTGATTCAGGATTCAGGAGATGTCTTAGGATTTCAAAGCGCCAGATGCTTCAACAGGCTTTGATTTTAAATGATATGGGGTATCATGAAGAATCGTCAAGGATTGCAGATTATCTGAGGAAAAACCACTTCAAAAATGATGACATTTATGAGAAGTTGCAGGCACTTATAGATTAACCCTTTCAGTTATTGATTTCTTCAATGCAACTTTCATTATTTTAAATATAGCCTTCATTATTTTAATAAAAAATCTATTGTATATACTTTTAATTAAACGTTTCTTTAATTATATTGGCAGTTCAAATGTTTCCCCCACATCCTCGATTTCGATGTCAATATCAAAGGAGTCATCATCGGATTCGATTTCAATCTTTGCGATGTTTTGTTCAAGACCACTAAATTTTGCCATGAAATCGCACAGCTCTTCCCTTTTGATGGTGCGGGAATATGTTTTAACGGATTTTGAATTCTCACTTTCCTTTTCGTCTTCCTTCAGATATTGGGACAGGAAGCTGCTGCATGTGAAAATGTCGGTGAGGTAATATTTGCCTGAAACCTGATTTTTTTCTATCAGTTCATGTTTTTTTAGAGATTCAACCACTTCAAAAGGATTTTCAAAATGATTTGCAATCTCTTCAGGTGTGAATTCACATCCAAAACCAAAAATGTCAATCAATTCGTTCAATTTAATTGCTAATCCATTCATATTATAATATATGTTGGGTGATTTAAAAAGATGTTTAATATTTTAGATGAATCCTACAAATTTAAATAGGATTAAAATATATTATTAAATAGGAAAACATTGTATGTTTTTCTAAAATTTGTAAAAAACACGTATGTTATCAGTATTAAATGGATTATTGCCTGGTTTTACATGATTGGCTGGGCAATATTAATACTGTTTTTGGAATTCTTTTTTTTTAAAGCGGCTCAAGGCGATATTATGGATGATGAGACATTGAAGGTATTTGCATATGTTAACATTTCCACATATAGGGTCAGGGCGGTAAAGGCTCTTGACGGCGAGGTGAAAACTCCAACTAATATTGCAAAGGAAGCCGATATCAAGCTCAATCACATTTCCAAAACCCTTCATCAATTGAAGGATTGTGGAGTTGCGGTCTGCATTAATGAGAATGTCAAGCGCGGAAGATTGTATAGGCTGACCAGCGTTGGAGAGGAAATTGTAGATTATTTGGACAATATGGGGTAGTTTCGATGAAATTTTCAGGATTCATGAATGTGTATCTTCTGGATGATATGAGCTGGGAATATCAGTTTGGCGACAGATCACTCAAGGCAGCAACATTGAAGGATTTGGAGTTGCTGGTGAATCTCTATGGTCTTAAATGGAATATTCTTGATGATGATTTGGCAAGAAGATCTCGGGAAATCGACAAGAACAATGTCACAGGTTTTCTGAATGTATACCTTAAGGATGACTACTGGCATTACAGGGGTTCTGATTTGAAGGCCACAAGTCTTCAGGTTCTAAAAAAGAAGGTCTTGGCAAATGGCCTTGAATGGAAAGAGACCAATAATGATCTGGCATATAAGAACTGGAAACTGGACATGAGAAGGTTCAAGAAATAATTAACGTTTCAGTTTTCTTTTTTAAAATCAATATTCAGGTAGCAAGTTATATATACTGCTTTGACATAATATCCTTAAAAGATACTTTAGGAGGTATAATTATGGATAAAAACAAATTAGTTTTTGGCGGATTGGTTGCGATAATTGCAATTATATCAGTCGGAATGGTCATGGGAGTATCCGATACCAATAAAACCGAAACCAAACTGAAGGTCAAAGCCAGTTCCCCGTTCCATGATGGGGACAGTATTAAAATTAAGCTGATGGATGCAAACAACACTCCAATTTCAAACAAGACTGTCAATGTGACTGTGACAGATAATAACAACGATTCATCTAATTTTTCAGTGATGACCAACGATAAGGGAGTAGGGAAGTTGAAGCTTGATAAGGATGCAGGCGAATATGAGGTCAAATGCAACTTCACAGGTGACGACAAATATAATCCATGCAATAAGACCATTAACTTAACCATTGAAGAAGAAGTTGTCGAGGAAGAAAGCTCTGAAGATTCTGGTGCATTTTACAGTGCACAGGAAGGCAGGGTAATCTATACTGGCGAAATTCATGACGCTCCCGACGGCAACAGATATGAGCACGTTGGAAATAACGAATGGGTCATGGTCGAATAGAATTTTTTTAATTTCTATTGTAGGATGATTTTCCTACAATATACCTGTTTTTAAAAATAGAAAAAGGGTTTGATTTAAAATCAAACTTCTAAATTATTGCACCGACGCTAACTAAACCATATTTTTCGCTTGTGCTTTTTGAGTCCAGAACGTCACCGTCCTTGATGATTTGTACTTTAAGCTTGTCTGAACTTCCGTCCATTTTCTGCACTGCAGCTGCAATCACCTCATATTTTGATTCATCAATTTTTATGGCATCGTTTCCGGTTCCTGAGTAGGATATGCTTGTGCTTTCATCTCCAACCGTTGCTGACCATTCTCCAGGGTATGTGATTTTAATCTGCACGCTGCCGTCTCCGGTAGATCCGGAAGCATCCTCGATTATCACATCATCGGCAAGGCCTGTTGGGGAGGCATCGTCTAGGGTTGCAGTTGATGCAAATGCAACGAATGAAATGATTAAAATCACCAAGGCAATTACCGCTATTCCGGCCGCTTTTCCTTTTGAAATTGATTCTGGCCTAAATCCTCCAAATATTGTCGGAAGTTCACGGCCCTCATTGATAGCCTGGCTGCATCTGTATCCGTCATATGTCGCATAGACTGTAATTCCTATTCCTATTGCTGTAATGAGTATGGTAATTGCATAAGTGTCATAGAAAATGGAAATCACCGTGAAGATGGCTGAAAGCAGAAATCCTATTGCACCGAAAATAGCTGCCCTGTTGAACAGTCGAAGGTATATTGCATGACCTATTCCGCAAAGCCCATACAGAATCATTCCACCAATGAAATTCAATATTGGGGCTATCCATTTGTTTTTTTGGCCGTTGTACTGGGGAGTTTGCGCATCTGCTTTTGGCTGTGATGAGGATATGTCCTGAAGTTCATACCCGCAATCGACGCAAAACTTCGCTTCATCCTTGTTTTTGGCCCCACAATTTGGACAAAATTTCATCTTTTCACCTCTTTTTTGAATAAGAAAAAGTTCCTGTGATTGATAATCTATTTTTGAAGTTATATAATGATATCCATTTCTTGTTTTAATTTGTTTAGGAATATGCAAAACAATTTCAAGGTTTTCACTTTTCAATATATTCATTGAATTTTGCACAATGTTAATCAATAATTATTTAACAGTATAACTACAAAATTCCTATTATAGTTTAAAAAAATTATATTTGGATGATAAAAATGAATAAGAAAATATTGAAAATTCTAATAGCTACGATTGTTCTTCTTGTGGGAATCGGCGCTGCCAGTGCAATGGAGTCCAACTCCAGCGATGATGCAGTGGCAGTTGATCAGGCAGATGAGATTTCAGTTGACGAAGCCAGCAATGTGGCAAACGTTGAAAAAAGCAATGATGAATCAGATGGGGATGTTTTAGCACTCAGTGACAATGATGAATTGTCTATGGCCTCTGATGAAGATAAATTGGCATCAGATGATAGTTCAGACAATGGTTTGGAATATAAGACCTTTGCTGTAGGCAAGCTCAAAGTTTCTAAGAAATATGCTAAATTGATTCCTATGGAAAAGAAGATTGACAAGTATAAAAAGAATATTAAAAAGGCTAAAACACTGTACAAGGAAACCCATGCAAATAAATTTAAAAAGAAAGTAAAGAAATTGAAGGTTAAATACAAAAATTATGTTAAGAATTATAAAAAATTAGCGAAGGAATTCAAAAAGGCCTTCAATAAACAGATGGATCCACTCAAAAGCCAGGTTGTTTATATCACAGAAAAATTGGCTAGATCCAATTGGAAGCCTTGCAGTAAGGCTAATGCAAATGCAGTGATTAAAGGCAAATACATGGTTTTCATATTTAAAATGAAATTCTGCAGAGGAGCATAACGCAGAGTAGATAATATATTGGTATTTTTAGAATGCTCATGCCTCTGTAGGAGGATAGGTTCAATTGAAAAATATTAATTAACCGGAAATTCATATATGAAATTAAATAACTTAAAATGGAGGGTTTGAACTGGGATTATTGGACTTTTTGTTAGGATTATTTGTGGCCGACAAAATCGTGACTATTGTAATCTTTTGTATAATGTTTTTAATTATGATTGGAGCAGTAGTTGGTTTTTTCATGTTAGACCCAAATGCTTTTGCTAATTCGAATGCAACAGCATCGGATGACAATCCCCACCATTATGAAGTAAAAATCATAACTGATGGAAAATGGGAAGGCAGCATCTCATCTAAAGATGTCAAGATGGAGGACATTTCAGGAACTGGAGATAAGAAAATTGACCTGGGCAAGTCAAAGGCCAGCGATGTACATGTCGATCTTTCAAAATCAGATTCGTCTTCTAAGAAACTAACCGTTAAACTGTATAGTGACGGAAAAGTCGTTGACAGCGATACTGCTGAAATGCCAAATGAAAAAATTTTATCAAATTAGTGAAAGAATACTCCGACCTCTTTTAGGTCGGAGATGAATTTCACAAAAAAGACACAGAGTCATTTTTTTCAAATATATATTTGAAAATTACTTTTCAAATCCTCTTTCAC
>CADBHR010000008.1 GCA_902794475.1 uncultured Methanobrevibacter sp.
AATAATTAACTGTAATTTTACAAACAATACTGCAAGATATAATGGTGGTGCAATTTACGGAGGAAGTGCAATTAACTGTATTTTTAATAATAACAAAGCCGGTAATACTGGGGACAATACTTATAATGTTATTACTCCTAAATTGTTTTTAAATACTTCTAATTTCAGCTCTATTTATAATTACGGTGCTAAAATAATTGCAACATTAACAACTGTCAAAGGAATTGAAATAACTAATGTAATAATTACACTCAGAGTTTATCAAAATAATGATATTATAAATACATATTCGTTAATTAGTGGAGAATATTGTATGGTAAACTTTGACGTTGGTTTTTATAGGCTCGTATTTAGTGTTGAAAATCAGTCATATGATGTCGATTCCATAAATGCAACTTTGACAATCAGCAAGGATACTAGCAAATTGACTGCTTCAGCGGTCACTACTGCCTATAATGGTGGCAAATATTTGGTTACAAACTTAAAAGATAGTTCCGGAAGGCCAATTAAAGGTGTTAAAATCACTATCAAACTTTCAAATGGCAAAACTTCAACTCAAATCACTGATAAAAATGGTCAGGTTAAGTTTTCAACCAACGGTTTGGCTCCTAAAACATACACTGCAACAATAACATTTGCAGGAAACACTATCTATAAACAGTCAACTACAACCGCAAAAGTCACTGTCAAAAAAGCAACTCCAAAACTAACTGCGGCCAAAAAGACATTCAAAAAATCAGTTAAAACCAAAAAATACACAGTAACACTAAAAGACAATAACGGCAAGGCAATGAAAAAGGTTAAGCTCACCTTGAAGATAAAAGGCAAGACCTACAAGGCCAAGACCAACGTCAAAGGTAAAGCTGTCTTTAAGATCAAGAAGCTGACCAAGAAGGGCACTTTCAAGGCTAAAGTTAAGTTTGCGGGAAACACCTATTACAATGCTGTAACCAAAACAGTTAAAATTAAGATTAAGTAATTGCTTCGCAGTTACTTACTTTTTTTCTTTTTTGCCCAATTTAACACCTATCATTATATTGAACCCAGCTTCGATATATTCGCCATTTCTTCGATTTAAATTTATTATATTAATCATTTCCTTCAGTAGATTAATCTGCCATTAGTCGGTCAAGACTTTTCGCAAGTTCGTGTGTACGAGGTTCGGAAATTATGGTCGGAATTTTTATATACATATGATTGACACAATATTAATTATAATTTAAAACAAGATAGGTAGGATTTGAGTGTATGGAAAACAGAAATATTATCATAATTTTAGTTGCAATAGTTATCGTTCTTGCAGTTGTTGCAGGAGCAATGTTTTTACAATCATCCAATGCAAAAGAACCTACAAAAATTAAAATTACAAGTGATAAAGAACAGTACGAAAAGGACAGTAAACTGTCAATTGAACTGAAAGATTTAAACAAGACTCCAATATCAAAGGAGATAGTTAATGTCACAATCACTGACAAGAAAGGTAAAGTGGTTGTTGATGATGTCGTTAAAACCAATTCCAAAGGTAAGGCAAAGCTTGATTTGAAATTGAAGAAAGGAAAATACACAGTCAATGTCACTTATGGTGGAAATGAAAACTACACAGGAAACAACACCACACAAAAGTTAACAATTAAAGAAAAAGAAAAAGTTGCAGAGAGACAATATTCTTCAGCTTCCACTTCAGGTGCCACCTATGTTGAAAGAACGGAAGGGAATATTAAATATGGTTATAAAGATGGAAGATATGGTTTTTGGACTCCAACTGGAATGTTTCATGAGGATAAAAGTCGTGCGTTAAGCGGACAGGATTCACCTGAACCATTTATGGAAGATGGGTCATTTTATGATCAGATTTAATTGGAATTTTAACTGAATGCTCCAAACTATAAATAATATGATGTAGGTGCAACTTCCACCTACAACTTTTTTCTTTTTATATCCTGGCCTTAGACCATTCCATTACTTCCTGTCTTCCTGCACCAGTTCCTGAATCCTATTTTAATCATGGCTTAGCTGGCCAGCTCGGCCAAGGCATATTAAACTTCACGTATATATGCAACTGCATGAATTGGACAAGTTTTAATGTCATTGGCAGCGGAGGAAGGGTATAGCTGCGGGCCTTAGACCATTCCCTTCCGAAAGAAGTATTGCAAGCCGCCAACATGTAAAGAAATTCTAAAAATATATTTAATTAATAGTAGTTATATAAATGATATTAACGGTGGTGTTTGCAATGGGTTTCTTGGATAAGGTTAAAAAGGCTTTAGGGTCTAAAAAGGAAGATGTTGAATCTCAAAATAGTGTAAATGATGAAGTAATTGATGAACCAACATTTACAGAAAGCGTTGAAAATGATAATGGAAATTTTAATGATGATGAAGAGATTCAATCAAGTGATTCGGAAGAAACTCCTGCAAATGATGAAATAAGTGAAAAACCAACACCAACTGAAAAAATTAGAAACTTCAAATATTTGGATGATTTAATTCACAGTGGTGCAAAAGGGAAATGGACATACTATTGATGCTAAAGGAAAAACAAGAATGTTTTACTGCACAGGAAAAAACATTACTATAAAAAATATCACATTAAAAAACGGATACGCGGAATTTTTTGGTGGAGCAATATACAACAGCGGTAGTCTAACAATAACCGAATCCCCATTAACAGAAAACACCTCAAAGTTTGGAGGAGCAATATACAACAGCGGTAGTCTAACAATAACCGAATCCCCATTAACAGAAAACACCGCAGAAGAAAATGGCGGAGCAATATGCAACGATGAGGGCGAGTTAACAATCACTGAGTCCACACTCAACAACAACACCGCAGAAGAAAATGGGGGAGCAATGCACAACGAGAGTGGTAAGTTAACAATAACCAAATCTGTACTCAACAATAACACCGCAAAGTTTTGTGGAGCAATATTCAACAATAAGGGTGAGTTAACAATAACCGAATCCACACTCAACAATAACATTGCACAATATGATGGTGGAGCAATATTCAACAATAAGGGTGAGTTAACAATAACCAAATCCGTACTCAACAATAACACCGCAAAAAGAGATGGTGGGACAATATACAACAGTGAAGGTGAATTAACAATAACAGAATCCACACTAAAAGAAAACACCTCACAAAAATCCGGTGCAGTAATATACAACAGTGAAGGCGAATTAACAATAACAGAATCCACACTAAAGGAAAACACCGCACAATATGATGGTGGAGCAATATACAACAATGATGGAAAGTTAAGAATAACTAAGTCAACACTCTACAACAACATCGCGAAAGGAATATATGATTCTAATGGTGGAGCAATATACAACAGTGGTAGTTTAGCAATCACAGAATCCACACTAAAAGAAAACATCACAAAGGATAATGGTGGAGCAATATACAACAGTGGTAGTTTAACAATCACTGAATCCACATTAACAGGAAACACCGCAGAAAGGGAAGGTGGAGCAATAGACAACGATGATGGAAAGTTAAGAATAACAGAATCCACACTCAACAACAACACCTCAAAAGGAAATGGTGGAGCAATAGACAGCAGCAGCGATTATGAGTTAACAATAACCAAATCCACATTAACAGGGAACACCGCAGAAAGGGGAGGTGGAGCAATACACAACAGCAGGGGCGAGTTAAGAATAACAGAATCCACACTCAACAACAACACCGCACAATGGAGCGGCGGAGCAATACACAACAGTGGTGAGATAACAATGGTTGAATCTGCACTAACAGGAAACACCGCGAAAATGGATGGTGGAGCAATAGACAACAGTAGGGGTGAGTTAAGAATAACAGAATCCACACTCAACAATAACACCGTAGAAGGAAATGGTGGAGCAATAGTCAACAGCAGCGATGGTGAGTTAAGAATAACAGAATCCACACTCAACAACAATGCCGCAGAAGGAAATGGTGGAGCAATATACAACAGCAAGGGCGAGTTAACAATAAAAGAATCCGCACTCAACAATAACACCGCACAAAAAGATGGTGGAGCAATAAAGAATAGTGAAGGTAATTTCAAGATTTTTAATTGTGAATTTTCAAGTAATACGTCTCCAAATAATATTATTTTAAATAATGATTCTTTACAAATCCATAATGCCATTTTTAAGGACAATCAATCAAAATACATTGTATTGAATAATGGTGATTGGGCCAATTCAGGTATTTTCAATGGAGAATTTAGCGAAAATAATATTGAAGAGTCCGTACTATGCAATACTGGAAGATTCTGCAGTGTAGACAAAACAGTACTTCAAAATAATATTTCAGACAATACAATGAATATCATAAATAAAAGTGAAATGACATTAATCCGCCCTAAAATAAAAGATAAAGGAAAAAGCATACTAAATCAAAGTTACATACTCCTAAGAAAATCACCAGCGGAACTTCAAAACAAAATATATGGAGAAGGTACAGTTGAAACTACTGAAAATAGGATTCCTCAAGGAGAAAATTTTGATTTTGGATATCTAGATAAAAAGATCCATGAAAGCAACACTAAAGAAATAATATTAGGTCACGACATAACCTTTGAAAATTACGAAAGAGATTTTTATGAAGGCGGAATAGAACTAGATATAAATGATTTAATTATAAATGGTAATGGACACACAATTGATGGAACTGATAAATCACGAATCTTCATCATAACAGGAAAAAATATCACACTAAAGAATATCATATTTAAAAACGGACACTCACACAAAAATTATGAAAACCCCTTAAATAACAATGGGGGAGCAATCAAGATTAACTATAATGCAAATATAACTATAGAAAATTGTGATTTCATAAATAATTCTTCAGAAAAAGACGGCGGAGCAATAAATAATCATGGTAGTTTAACAATCACCAGTTCCACACTAAAAGAAAACACCGCAGAAAAAAATGGTGGAGCAATACACAACAGCGGCAATGGTGAGTTAACAATAACAGAATCCATATTCACAGAAAACACCACACAACATAATGGTGGAGCAATACACAACAGTGCTAGTTTAACAATCACCAGTTCCACACTAAAAGAAAACACCGCAGAAAAAAATGGTGGAGCAATACACAACAGCAGTGATGGTGAGTTAACAATAACAGAATCCATATTCACGGAAAACACCACACAACATAATGGTGGAGCAATACACAACAGGGGTAGTTTAACAATCACTGACTCCAAACTCAACAACAACACAACGAAAGCATATAATTCTAATGGTGGGGCAATACACAACGAGAGAGGTAAGTTAACAATCACCAGTTCCACACTAAAAGAAAACACCACACAATATGATGGTGGAGCAATATATAATAATTATGGTGAGTTAACAATCATTGAGTCCACACTCAACAACAACACCTCACATAATGGTGGGGCAATACACAACAGTAGTAGATTAATAATCGCCAGTTCCACACTAACCGGAAACGCAACAAAAGGGATATTTAGTGAGGGTGGAGCAATACACAACAGCTTTAATGGTGTATTAACAATAACAGAATCCTCATTAACAGGAAACACCGCAGAAGACCATGGAGGAGCAATATACAACAGGGGCAGTTTAACAATAACAGAGTCCACACTCAACAACAACACCGCACAATGGAGCGGCGGAGCAATACACAACAGTGGCGAGATAACAATAACTGAATCCACATTAACAGGAAACGCTGCAAAAGGGTTTGGCGGGGCTGTACGTAACAATGGAGAGTTAACAATTGCCGAATCCACATTAACAGGAAACACCTCACAAGGACAGGGTGGAGCAATACACTTAAGTAAATTTACAAAAAAATATGAATTAAACGACTGCACTTTCAAAGACAATAAACCTGATGATGTCTATGAAGAAAAAGATTAATTTCATTCATACTTTCGGCATTTCTTTCCTGACCTCTGAAATCATGTCATTTACTTCAATGTTCCCTCCATAATTCCGATACTTCCTGCTTGCCTGCCTTCTTAAATCCTGCCTTTCCTGCAGATTCTCCTGTGGCCAGTACGGCCGAACTGCTTTTTGCAACTTCGTGTGTATGAAGTTCTGGAATTTGGGTCGGAATTGTTATATACATATGATTGACACAAATTAAAACAAGGTGATAACTATGATAACTTGTGATGTTTGCGGCCACTTGAATGACCCTTCCGCAGCAATATGTGAAAACTGCGGATCAGACTTATCAGACAGTCCTGACTGGGGATATAACTACTATGATGAATAGAGTATTTGTGTTGATGTTATGCCTGATAAAGGAGTATTTATTATAAGAAATAAAATATCTAAAAGAGTTTATGTTGGCAGTTCAGATGATAATGTAGATGAACTTCTAAGGAGTTATTGGCAAAAGTTAAAGAAAGGAACTTTTCGTAATGCTGAATTACAAGATGATTTTACTAAATTTGGAGCAGATAATTTTGAAAAAAAGATAGTCAACAGGACATTTAAACACGAAAGTGAAGTTCAGAAATATCAATTACAATTGAAGAAAAAATACAAAATGAATTTTTAGATCAACACTGAAATCTTTTAGTTTCGGATTAGATTATTTTAATGATATTATAATTTTTAATAATCTAATTTTTTCTTAATTTAACTCATTTTAACTAAACCTTTAAATACTATTAAATCAAAATAATTAATTAATAGTTATGTATAGCATAACAATTTAGTTTTATTCAATTTTCACGATTATTAAGGAGGAGTTATTAATGGCAAGATTTGAAGAAGCAGAAAACAGAATGTTCAATGTTAAAATCTGCTTAAAATGTAATGCTCGTCTTGTAGAAAATGCGGTTACAAAGGTTTAAGATTCAAAGCAAAAGAACAAAGAGGATAAACATATTCTCTTTTATTTTTACTATTTTTTTCTAAAACATTAAATATTATTTTATACAAAACTATTTTTAGGTATTCTTATGAAAGACGTTGAAAATTACATTAGAGATATTTTGAAAACAAGAAAACTTCATTTTACTTTAATCGATCCTGACGAACAGACACCTGAAGAGGCTTTGGATATTGCTACTCAGGCCATTGAAGGTGGCAGCGATGGAATCATGATTGGAGGATCCACTGTCGACGGGGATGATGTGGATAACACCTGTAAAATTCTGTCTGAAAACATTGCAGTCCCAATAATTATTTTTCCAGGAAACACAAGCAGTGTAAGTAGTTATGCTGATGCAATCTTTTATATGAGTTTTGTCAACTCCAGAAATCCTTATTGGATTAACGTCGCTCAGGCATTGGCTGCACCTGCTGTGAAAGCTTCCGGATTGGAAATATTGCCAATGCATTATATGGTGATTTCTCCAGGAGGAACTGTCGGTTGGGTTGGAGACGCCAATCTGGTGCCTAGAAACAAGCCTAAAATACCTGCAGTCTATGCGATGTCTGCAGAACTTTACGGAATCAAGTTCTTCTATCTTGAAGCGGGTTCAGGTGCACAGGAACCGGTTCCTGCTGAAATGGTTGCCTATTCCAAAAAGGCCGCTCCTAAAAATATTCTTGTTGTTGGAGGAGGAATCCGTGACGGCAAGGCAGCTTATATGGCAGCAAAGGCGGGCGGAGACATTATCGTTACCGGTACTGTTGTGGAAGAAGTTGATGATGTCAAATCCAAAATTCAAGAAATTACCGGAGCCATCCTAAAGGCTTCAAAAGAGTAGTCCATACTGCTCTTATTAAACTTTTTTTTCTTAGATTAGTTTTCAAATGCTCTCTCATTTGATTTAAATAATTTAATGCTTATAATTATACTTAGTGATATTATGTTAAATTCATTGTATGAAAAGGCCATCGCCAAAAGAGGATTCAATTTTGATATCGAACCGACAGCAGATATTGAATCCCAGCTAGAACATAAATGGTTTGACAGGGCAATCGGTGAAAGCAAAGATGATTTTTCGATTGCCGCAGGTGACGGTAGCTTCAACAAAAAGAAGTTTCTCACCACAAATTTCTGTGCAGTTGGTGCCGAGTCCATTATTTACGATGGCGAAATTAAAAAAATTGACGATTCGGATATTTTTGATATTCCGCACGTATCCTTTCTGGATGAACTTTTAAGCAATTATATGGCTATATATGAGTTGAAATGTGCCTTGAGAACACTTAATGATTATAACGTTGACTATTATATGTTTGACGGATCCATTCTTGGGGATTTGCAGAATGCATTTCCAAGAGGTGCAAAGCTGCCTTTGAAACTTAAGGAACACTTGGATGATTCCCTGCTTGAGGAGTTTCGCTCAAGGCTTAAGGTCAGGCATTATGGCCTCTTGTTTCCAGGCATCAGAGATGACTTTAAACTGATGGAAATGCCTAAAAGTGAAGATTCAAACATTCTGAATGAAACCAATCTTCATCTTGCATCCGTTGAAAAGATAATTCTTTTAAATGAGATTTTGCAGTTCAGAAAAAAAATCATTTCAATTTCTAAAACTTCATCTGACAATGACCTGTTTCATTGGAACATTCCGGACATTGCATTTTTGGACAAGTTCACCAAGAAGCAGGGAATGACATTCATAAAGTATAGGCAGGTTCATGATAATGCTGCCTTTCCGTATTTCAATGACTTTTTCAAAAGTCTGACTTTTACGGTATTTTATGTTCGTCTGCAGGACAACAAGAATGTTTTGAAAGTGGAATTGCCGTACAGGGCCACAAAGGAAGAGGTTTTTGAAATCATCAGAAAGATTAACGTATTGTCGGTTCAGGGCTATCCTTACCTTTTGAACAAGGCTCACAATGATGTTGTGATAACCGACAGGAACATGAAGGAATTGATGAAAATAGCTAAGATTTACGAGACAACAAATAGGGAAGTGATGTCATGGTAGTAGGAATCTGCGTAGGGGAGACTAATTTAAACGAAGTAACTTTTATTTCAAATAAAATGCCACAGGTTGGCCAATATGTAACAATAGAATATGATGGAAAAAAGGTATTGGGGATGGTGGAAAATCTTGTCAGGGGAAACGATGCATTGAATGTTGATATCAATGACTTCAATGCAATCCAGAAAATCTCCAAAATTGGTGTTGAGGATAACTACATAAGGGGAAAGGTCAAAATACTTGGAGATGTCAATGATGATTTGAAGCTTCCAAGAACTCCTGTGCTTCCCGGAACAGAAATCCAGCTTGCTGATGCAGATATGTTGAATGAAATATTCAAGGTAAAAAATCCAATCAAACTTGGATCATTAGTCAATCAAAGTGAAGTGGACGTGAATGTTGATGCTAATCCAATACTCTCAAGACATTTGGCAATTCTTGCAATGACTGGAGCGGGCAAATCAAACACGGTATCAGTTCTGATTGACCAATTGCTGTCATATCATGTGCCTGTATTCGTATTTGATATGCATGGGGAGTATAAGGGAGCAGAATTCCCAAACGGTAATGTCAATGTGATAAAGCCTAAAATCAATCCGAAATACATGTCATTTACTGAAATCAAAAAGCTTGTCAATATTCCAAGCAACGGATACATTCAGGAAAGGCACTTCAGAAGAGCATTCAAGGAAGCTAGAAAAAGAATTGAAGACGGCATTGCCCAGGAAAACAATTTCCTAAAATTGATATATGACATATTGGAAGCCGATTCTGAGGTTGAAGGGTCTGACAAGCAGATTGTGGATGTAATGAATAAAATTGATGATTCAATGGACAGATATTCCAATCTCTTCGACCAGTACACTGGAAATATATTGACCAGCATCAAGAAGGCTCATGTCAATGTCTTGGACTTAAGTCAGGTTGACGAATCGGTTGCAAGTGTGCTTGTAAGCCACATCTTAAGGAATTCACTAAACCGCTCTAAAAAGGCAGCCCATAGTGGAAACAGAGATGAATTGCTTGAAAACTCTGTATTCTACATTCTTGAAGAGGCTCACATTTTAGCTCCGAACAAACGCGACAGCGATTCCAAACGCTGGATTCAGAGGGTTGCAAGAGAAGGCCGTAAGTTTGGTTTGGGCCTGTGTCTGGTAAGTCAGTCACCGAAAACAGTTGACCATGATGCATTATCACAGATGAACAACATGATAATCCTTAGGCTTGTGGAACCTGAAGACCAAAGGCATGTCCAGTCAGCAAGCGAAAGCCTGTCACAGGATCTGGTTAATCAGCTTCCTTCTTTAAATGTTGGGGAAGCTATTGTCTTGGGTTTGATGACAAAAGTGCCTACTCTTGTCAAGATTGACAAATTCCAGGGACGCAGTCATGGTGATGACATGGATATTGTCTCTTTCTTTAAGGATTCAGTGAAAAAGGAAGCTGAAGAAATTGAAAGGCAGGAAGATGAGTTGATGGATATGGGATATGATTACTAATCATATCTTATTTTCACTATTTTTTTAAAGTAATCTATTTTTTTATCCAAAAATTTTTTTCACACTCTCAAATCAATATTGATTAGTTTTCAAATGCTCTCTTGGCAAACTATTAAATAATAGTTGATAATATACTATTACACATTAAATGCTTAAAATAGTGTTTAAATTGGTTATATACATAAAATAAAAGAAGGTAATATAATGAAATTTGCACATTTGGCAGACACTCATTTGGGTTACCGTCAATACGGATTGTTTGAACGGGAAAAGGACTTTTATGAAGTGTTTGATAAGGTTATTGATAAAATAATTGAAGAAAAAGTAGATTTTGTAATACATAGTGGCGACCTATTTGAGACCGCAAGACCTTCACCTATGGCTCTTCTAACCTTCCAGAAAGGTTTGCTGAAGCTGAAAGGTGCAGGAATCCCTATGTATGCAATAGCTGGAAATCATGACGTGGTAATGAGAAAAGGTTCCATTCCTCCACATGTTATTTTTAAGAAAATGGGCCTAAAGGTCATCAGTACCATCAACCCCACCTATATGCATGGGGACATATTCATAGCAGGTCTTCCTTATTATCCTGCCTCACACGGAAAGGCCTTAAAAAGCAAATTGGCCGAGCTGTCCGAAAAGGCGGCTCATCATGAAAAATCCATTTTGGTCCTTCACCAGGGTATTGACAAATATTTCAGTATGAACTATGAATTGGAGATTGGTGAAATTCCGGATAACTTTGATTACTATGCCTTAGGACATATTCACAAATATGTCAATGATGCATATGGTAAAGGAAGACTTGTCTATCCGGGTTCCGGTGAAATTTGGAAAACATCCGAATTGCCTGACTACAAAAAGAATGGTAAAGGATTCGTTGTTGTTGATTTTGACGGTTCAAAGCCTATTGTAAAAAGAGTAACTGTTGATGTTCCTCGTGAATTCATTGATAAAAAGATTAACTATAACGATTTGGAAAGCGGCATTGCAGGCATCAAGGAAATTATTAAAGACTTTGATAAAAAGCCTATTCTGAAAATCACAATCAATGGTGTTGAATCAGATACAAGTCGGGTGTATGAAATTATTAAGGACGAACTCGGAGATCTTGCTTTGATGATAAGGCCTACCTTTATAATGGCAGGTGAGGAAATCGAGATTAATGAAATTGAATCCAAAAGATTAGGTCCTGAACAACTCTTGGAAAGCCAGCTTGAAGGATATGGCAATGGTGATGTCACAACTCTTGCAATTGATTTGTATCATTTGCTTTCAAAAGAGAAACTCGATGAATCCCAGGAGTTAATTAATCAGTACTTTAATGACCATTTCTCTTATGAGATTGAAGATGATGGGTTGGAAACTGATGAATTTATAATGGAACAACCTCCAAAAGAAAAAGAGGATATACAGATAACATTTGACAAGAGGGGTTCAGAATGATTTTCACAAGATTGATATTAAATAACTTCAAATCACATGAACATAGTGTAATCTCATTTGATAAAGGAATAAGCGTTATTGTTGGAGAGAATGGTGCTGGAAAATCAACAATATTGGAAGCAATCAGCTTTGCATTATTCAAACAGCACACAGCTAAGAAAATTGATGATCTGGTTAGAAATAATGCGAATACAATGTCAATAGAGTTGGAATTCACTTCCAATAATAGGGATTACAAAATTGTTCGCGAAAAGAAATCCAATTTAAAATCATCCCTGTTTAAGAGAACCTCCTCCGGTGGAGGATATATGCATGTCTGCACAGGCGATAAGGAAGTTGCCAGTGAAATTCGCCAAATTCTTGACATTGATTCAGATTTATTCCTAAATGCGATTTACATCAGGCAGGGAGAAATTGCAGAATTGGTTGACAAGACCCCTGCTGAGAAAAAACAACTGATTGGTAAGTTATTGGGAATTGATTCTTTGGAAAAGGCATGGAAGAACCTGCTGCCTTTCATCACTGACTATGAATCTCAGCTTGCTGAACTTAGCGGTAAGTTATATAATTCCGATGAGCTGATGGAGAATTATAAGAAGAAAAAAGATGAGCTCGAAAGCCTTAAGAATAGGGGTCATGAACTGGAAGAGCAAATTAATGAAGTTGATGACTTGCTTAAGGAGATTTCTGAAAGCAAACGTACTATGGAAAGAGAAAAAGAAATCTATGAAACACAAGTAAACAATTTAGAAATGGAAGAAAAAACATTTGCTAAATTGGAAGAAGATAAACGCAGAGTTCAGGAAGAATTAGATAAAATCAGGGAAGCAGAGGAAGAAATTGCAAGGCTGGAGAAATTTGTTTCCAAATTGGAAGTTTATCTTGACTTTGAAAAGTCCGTTACAAGTATTCAAAGACTGAAAATAGATGAAGAAGAAATTCAAGAAAAATTGGATTCAATTGCTGAGCAAAAGAATATTGTATCCACTAAAAAAGATGGATATAATAAGTATCTTTCATCTGATGAAGAAATCAACAAGTTGTCTGATCAAAAAAATAACCTTGAAAAAGAGTTGGCAGCAATGGCTAAGCTTGAAAAGGATAAAAAGGAATTGTTGAAAAACATTGAGGATGAAAGAAATGACATTGACAAATTTTTCTCAAAATCTAAGGATAACTTATATGATTATGGTTTGGACCAAGACAAGTTAGCTAAAATTGATGATTTTAACCATCTTGAACAGTCCACCAACGATTTCATCAATGAAACTTCAGTCAAAATTGATGATTTGGCAAAGGAAATCATTACTAAAAATGAGGATATTGTCGTATACAATCAGAATATAAAAGCTTGTGAAAAACCTTTAAACGATTTGGAAGGTATTGATAATAAATGTCCGGTTTGTAAATCTGACATTGATTCTGATAAGAAAAAAGAATTGACAAATCAGTATACTGGAGAAATTAATGAAAATAAAAAATTAATAGTCCAAAATGAGGAAGCAGTTCGTTTGCTGACTAAAAATAAAATCAGTTTTGAAGAAAAATTTCAAAAGCTCAGTAATTTGTCTAAAAGCATTATTGAGTATAAGCAGAAATTTGAGCATTTGCAGAATGAGCTTATCAGATTAAATAAGATGGATGAGGACCTTGAAGGTAAGGAATATGTCAGCAATAAACTTGGTGAGCTAATTTTACACATTGCAAATAAAAAAGAAGAACGTGAATCATTCAAACAGGACCATGATTCTTATATTCAATCTAAAGGTGCTTTAGAGGTTTTGGGCAGTGAAACTGAAATCCAATATAAATTGAAACAAGTTCAAAATGAAATCGATAATCATGTGACTAACATCAAATTGGCCATAAATCAAGACCCTCATTTGAGTGGTGACATTAGCACTAGTGAACTTAAGAATCGTATTGATGATTTAAAACAGAAAAACGAACAATTCAATCAATTAAAAGGTTTTGTTCAAAATAAAAATTCATACATGACTCAATTGGATTCAATTAAAGAGGATATTGGTGTTTCAATTAATCAAAAGGACATTATCGAAAATAAGATTAAGGCATCATTGTATGATGAGGAAAGGTATGAACAAATTTTGTATAATTTTGAACGCTATGAAAGAAGGAAAAACACTTTCAATGAAGAGCTTTTCGAGATTAAAGGAAGGGCAAAAGAGTCAATTGTAAGTCTTCAGGATTTGACTGACAAAATAAAGATGGCAACTCAATTCAAACATGAATATGACAATATTGATGAGTATATTGGTATTCTAAAACATATTCGTGAGTTATACAGTCGTGGAGGTATTCAAAAAGATTTGAGAAATATTTCACGCCCTGCCATACAGAAACATACAAAGGAATACTTTAAGGAGTTTAATTTCAACTATTCTGATTTGACAATTGATGATGATTATGAAGTGACTGTTTATGGCCCTGAAGGTGAATCATCAATGAGCATGGTGAGCGGTGGTGAAAAAATTGCCATTGCACTTGCTTTAAGGTTGGGTATTACTCAAGCGATGGCCAATGGTGAATTGGACACTATCCTATTGGATGAGCCTACTATTCATTTGGATGCTTCAAGAAGACATGAATTAATCAACTTATTAAAAGAGATGTCTTCATTGCCTCAGATGATTATTGTAACCCATGAAGCTCAACTTGAAAATGCGGCTGATAATCTGATAAAAGTCGAAAAAGAGAATGGTATTTCAAAAGTAATAATGTAGACACATTATTACATTTTATTTTTTTTACATGGTTTGTGGTGCGTCTTTGATTGAATCCAGGATGCAATTTGCATTCCATCCAACAATGGTTGCAGCATGTTCTTCCAATACTTCTGGAACTTCTTCTAATCCATATGGTCTTACAAGAACGATTGGTATGTTATATTTTTCACTGGCATCTAATAAATCATGGAACAGTTCTTTATTGTCATTGTAAAGGCCGGCTAACATGATGATCCTATCTACTTTTTTGTAAAATTTTTCGCTAGCTGTTGCATATGCGCCTGATACAGATTCTTTCCATCTAAAATCAACTTTTGAGTATAATTTTTCTGTAAATTGGCCGTATTCGTTGTTTTTATCAAAACCGTTAGTGATTATTAAATTGTAAATTTTGTCATCCCGTTCATCTTCAAACATGTCATTCACCTTGCTTTAATTATAACTCTTATGGTATAAAAATATTTATTAATTCTAAAAATTAAGAATATATTATTAGAATTATAAGGAATTATTTTTTATGAAAGCGGCAGTAATTGGATTGGGTGTAGAAGGTAAAAAGGCGGTAAACTCTCTTTTAAACCATGGTTGGGAAGTTTATGCTACTGATTTGAATATTAATGTTGATTTGTCCGGTTTGGATTTGCCAATGTTGTCCATGAATATGATTGAGGATAAGGAAACTGTTTCAATAGTCGGTGAAAATATCACTGTTGATTTGGGATTCACCAACTCATATGCTATTGAAAATTGTGATGCAATAGCAATTAGTCCCAGCATGTTTGGAGGAGCATTTGCCGAAAGATTGCTTGAGGATGGAGAGCTTTTGAGTGATGTTATAACCGAACACAGAGACATTTTTACAATTGGAATCACAGGAACCAACGGTAAAACCACCACTGTACACATGCTAAAAAATATTTTAGAGGATGCAGGCAAGAAAGTATTGGTAGGTGGAAACGGTGGAGGAGGCTTTTCAGGTTATTATGACCTGATTCTTGATGCCCGTGAGGGGGATTATGACATTTTACTTGTTGAAGTATGTGACATGACCCTTGACTTTGCAAATTATTGCTTTGACTTTGACATGGTCGGATTAACTAATATCGGCAATGACCATATGGACGTTCACAAAACCATTGCCAATTATAAGAATTCCCTGGTAAGATTTTTTTCAGATAAAACCATTTTCACATCATTCGATCAGGATTTCAACAGTGACTTTAAGGAAGCTGCTAGAACTGCAATCCCTTATTTTGCCTATCAGGATGAACTGCAATTGGTTGGAAAATTCAATTTGCTCAATGCAGGCCTCGCCACTGCCATTGCGCGGGAGCTTAAGGTTCCAAAGGATGTAATCAAATCATCACTTGCGGATTTCAAAGCTGTTGAAGGCAGATTGGATGTTTACAAAATCAATGATGCGGAAGTTTATGTGGGCAAAACTGACAATTCAGATGCATTGGCATCAGTTTTGTCTGAAAAGAACTTTTATGCACTGTTCATTGGCACCCCTAGACATAATGAAGCGCATAGGCTGGATATATTGGATGTTGCTGTAAAGTACAATCCAGAAGTGATAGTTCTGTTTCCGGGTTTGGATGATACATTGGACATTGCAATCTATAGGCTTAATTCTTTAGGTTACATGGGAAATATAATCACTGTAAACACGCTTGATCAGATAATAGAGTTGGTTGCGGAATATTCTCATGAAGATGCTATTCTTATAGGTGGCAATGGTCAAGATGTGATTATAGAAATTCAAGAAAGGATTAAACAAATTTCAGAAAAACTATAGTGAATCAATAACCTTTTTATAATAGTATATGTATATTTATTAATGTATTATTATTAGGTGTATTATATGAGTCAGGGTTGGAGAAAAATTTCTATTGTATTATTTATCGCATTAATTGCTTTAAGTGTTATGCTTGCAGTATTTGGTTCTGCAAGTACTAATTATACAGCAGAATCCGTAGCTAAAGACTATAGTCTTCCTATTGGCCAATCAATGTTTGAAAATCAATCAATTACAGGTACTACAAATCCGGTTCAGGTTCCTTTGATTACTAATTTCGGATTTTTAGTTCATCAGCTTCAGGCATTTGATTTACATGGTATTTTAATGGCCTTGTCAACAGGTGTTGTTCCATTTGATTTTAGCACTGTTGCAGGAAAAGGTATAGATTCCTACGGAAACGTGGTTGATGTTAAAGGTCCTGGGTTTTTAACTTATGCTGGGGACAAATTGTCTGTAAAAGAGCCAGATCATTATGTTTGGGCATATAGTGCTCCATCTAAATGGTTGCAAAAAACAAAATCTGGTGTTGATGTTTATGATAATGGTAAAAAAGTAAAATCTGTTCCTGCAAGTGAAATTAAGAATTTGGAATATAAAAATGAGTATTATAATGCTTCCACAATTGCTGATTGGTATAATTATGATGCACATGAAGGTTCCCAATTCACTTTAGAAAAAGGAATGGTTGGCTTTTCAGATGGAAGAAATAATATCAGTGCTGAAGATGTGCCTAAGATATTCGGTCAGGATGTGGTGGACTATGCATCTGAATATCCAACAGGATCTCCTATTTTATTATATGCAGGTAATTACACCCAACAGGCTGGAGAGGCTTACGGAACTGATTTAGGTTCCCACCCTGAGTATGGTGATGACATTAGGGAAGTTAATGCTAAACAATTTGTTGATGCATGGAATGGAACCGTTATCCCGCCTCAAACATCCGCTAGTGGTAAAGATTATGTTTACTTTGAATCTGCCAGTGATGCACAGGCACCTGGTGGAAGTGCAGCACACGGTGTATGTCCATCTGCAAGAGCTTTAAGGGCAGCTGTTACTTCTGAAGGATTTGACCTTCCAGTTGGTATGTGTTGGGATGAAGATGCAGTTCTATTTGGTTATAACCCTGCACAGGACATTACAGTCTATAACAACCATACTTATCCGGTAAAAATTAACATGTGGACTGAGGGTGATGGTACCGGAATGGGTATATATGGTCAAATCGTAAGATATGTTCCTAACTGAACATGTCTTTAATTTTCTTTTTTTATGTCAGTTTCAACAATAATTACTGCTGCTGGTAAAAATTCCAGAATGAGGAAAGACCAGATTTCACGCGGTATGGAATTAACAAATAAACTTATTTTACCGTTCAACAATAAAACGGTTATAGAGACCACCATTGACAATGCATTATCATTGAATATAGATGAATGCATTGTGGTGCTTGGACATTATGCCCGTGAAATAAGGGAAGCTATTTATGATAATTATAAAAGTGATGTAAAATTCATCGAAAATAATCCTGTTGATGTAGGTTTGTCGACCTCGTTATATAATGGTTTATCGAATATCTCTTCTGATTTTGCATTATGCATTACTGCCGATCAGCCTACCGTTTTACCTGAAACTTTCGAAAAAATGATAGAGGTAAGTCAAACATCTCAAAATCCTTATAGAACAATATCAATTTTGCGCAGAAGAAAAACAGGATTGTTGGATACTGCTGAAGGCCTTGGCATGCCTTTTGTTGCACCAAGGGAAAACCTGATGGAATATTTGAAAAATGAAGATGATAACCTGAATCCTATATTGAGAAAGATATTTGATGATGGGTATGTCTTTTATGGAATAAAAGAAAAAAATGAAAAAGAGTTATTAAATATTAATCATTATGATGATTATCTAAAACTCTTAGATTGATTCAAGACCTGAAATGACTTCATCGATTTTGGCCTTGCTGATTCCGACTGTCATTTCATTATCTTTAATGTCAGCCGCTTTTCTTGAGCCGTCACATCCTAATGTGAAATTCACGCCGTCGGAAAGATATGGGTTTGAAAATGCATCACCGCATAATGATTGGATACCTGCAAATGAAGGAGTGATTTTCTCACCGGTTTTGTAGACAATGCTTTGTGCAAGTTTCATTCCGCCAACAGGTTCGGTAATGACTTGAATGACGTCAGCTTCAAAATCAGCTTCATCTAAAGGTGAATATATTATTCCCCAACTAATGTCTTTAATGATTGAAAGTTTGCTGGTTAATTTTTTAGCGGTTTCCAAATCTTGGAATCTTCCTAATGAAAAGTATTTTTCACCGTTTGCTAACTTTTCCGGCATGTCCCTAAGTCCTATTGCTCCTGCTCCACCCAGGCATAACTGTTGGTCAATTGTTGAATAGAACTTGTTTCCGAGGGAAGCTTTCCGGACCATTTCACAATGCCTTATTTTTTCATCAATTAGATCAATGCCTTCTGGCAAATCATCTTCAGTTTTGATTAATTTCATTGCAACAGGCTTTGCATCAAGCTTTATTTTACTTTCAATGGCTTCACAATATTTTTTGTTTTTTTCTAAATAATCAGTCATACAATCACCTTGGTTAATTATTTGGATTATGGAATTTTAATATCTTTTGTTTTAACGCTGTTATTTTTACAAAATGTTCTGAAATCGCATGCATTGCATGTTCTCTCATCTGAATCTGCTTTCCATGCCTCTTGGATTTTACAACCTTTTATTTCTTTAATTAAAGAGCTTTCAATCTTAAAAACAACGTTATCAAATTTGTTAAGGGAATCTTTAATCTCTTCATCATCAATATTGATTATGCGTATTGATCTGGCAATTTTAAATTCTTCACTTAAATTGGGGGCCTTGTCATCTTCGCTCCAATTCATGATCAGTTCAACGTCGCTGGCAAATTTTCCATAGTCGATTGCATTGTCAGTCATGTCATGTGCGATTTCCTCCTGAATTAAAATCAGGTCCTCCTTTGAAGGTACAAGTTCATTTAGATAAAATATTATGCCTGCAAAAATGGGTTTTGCATCCTCCTGTTGACTTCTAAGCCATGAATATGTTAATATTTGCTGCTTATGATTTTCCCAGGGGTTGTTGAATTTATTGTTGCTTATTTCGGGAGGCCTTTTCATGCCCTTATAATCAATTATGATTTCATACTCATCGCCATGTGAATAATTGGATATTTTCTTGCGAAATTCAGGGTCTTTTTTAAGAAATTCGATGATTTTATTATTATAGTTATCCAAATTACTCTGATTGATGTTCTTGTTGATTTTCATGGAACTCAAAACATCCACTACACCATTGATTCCATAATAATTGGATCTGCTAATCTTCTCATCGTAGTTAGGCATATTCCTAATCCCTTTTATCAGAAGCTCTGTGGAATCAATCAAAGGAAAGAGATGAGGTCCCCAAACATTAATTGCCTTTTCAGCCCTTGCACTGGCTAATTTCTTATGGTCGTGCTCGTTTAAATCCTCAAAAGACAATTCACTGTTCAATAAACTGTAGAACAAGTCCTCATCATAAGGGTATAGGCCATCCACTTGCAATCTTATGTCAATCATATCCTCAATAGGTCGGATATCGTTTTTCCAATTCCAAGGGAATTGCTTCTTGTCGGAATCCCATTGAAGATAGGCTTCTTCCATCACTCCATGAATGAACTCTCCAAACCATCTCTGGACAGGTTTAGAAGGGGGAAGAGTGCCCTTATTCTGATATCGGTATTGCAGATTGCATGTTAAAAAGGACAATAGGTCTCCAGTCAGGCTGTACTCTGGAATCATGTATGCTTTTGATCTTGATGGTAATTTCATTTTTTCACCTATATTAAATAAATCTCATTAAATCCCACATATTTCTCATCCCGGCTCCATCCAAGAGCAACATTAGGGATATTGAAATGGTCTTTCTTACGAGGATATCCTTCGATTGCTGAATTAAGGCCAACTAACAATAATACACTTTCAGCTCTTGAAAATGCTACAAAATAAAGGCGTGTCAAATCGTCAAATGACCTGTCTTTTTCGCTCCTTTGCGATTCTCCAAGTTCACTGAACTGCCGTATGCTGTCTTCAATTGTAATGTTTTTAGGCGGCTTTTTAGGGAATCTCAGTTTTTGTGTTTTTATATTGTTGTCCCTAAATTTGGAACCCACGTCAACGATCACCAGCGGAAATTCCAATCCCTTTGACTGGTGGATTGACAGAATGTTTACCCTATCATCCGGCAGAGTCTCAAGAAGGGACTCGTCAATCTGTATTCCTCCTGTTGAAAGGGGTATGAATATATTCCAAATGGCCTCCAGGATTGATTCTTTTTCGGCTTGCTTGTTTGCAAAGGATATGTTTGAATAGTATTTGCTGAAAAAACCTGTTTGTGTTATGGATTTTGTGATTGCTTCCAGGTAAACAATTCCCTCAACGTCCTCCTGCAGCTCTTCAATCCAGGTGATTAATTTATATGCAAGTTCCATTAAGCTTGCCTTTTTAGGCCAGTATTTTGTTCCTCGTGGCATTCTATTTTGCCAGTAGAGTACAAACTGACTTAGATTTATAGGTTCATGGGGTTCCGGATTAAGTTTAATATATTCCCGTGCTCTTACTCTCCATCTTGTCATGGTTACCTTCGCCAGATTTGGAATGGTCTTGTCACTCAGTTGAATTTTGCCTTCAGGGTCAATGCACTCAAGCATCAGTCCGCAGAATATCTCCACAACCTCAACTTTTTGAAGCTCTATTCCTCTCGGATTGAACACTTCAATAGGCTTTCTCTGTTTTTTCAGATTCCTTCTTAAGTAATATAATAATGAATTGTTTCCGAATTGTTTTTCCTTTGGTGAATATGATAATATTGCAATATCTGAAGCGGAACCGTATTCGCTGTCTAATTTCAGTGTTAATCTATCAATGTGTTTTCCTTGCCTTTCTCGCTCTTCATTAATCTGCTGGAATTTGGCAATATCGATTTTTCCATTCAACTGTTTGAAGTAGTCCTCATCAAGAACCTTTAGGACTTTTGGCTTAACTTCACCCTCGTTTATCAGTTTTGAAATCAGATTGGCCAATGATTTGGAAAGCATTTCAACATTGTTCCTAAACATTCCAAGCACAGGCATTTTGTCCTTGTCAAAATCAGGTGCAATGATTTTAGGTTTGTTCTTTACTCTTGCCAACTGATATTCGTCATCTATTTCAACAAACTGGTTGCAGTGATTGATGATGTTTTCAGTTGAACGGTAATTTGTTTTTAAATTTATTTCGACCACATCAATTCCCAACTTGTCTTTAACGCGCTCTTTATAATTGGTAAACAGATCTACTGTTGCCCCTCTGAATCTGTAAAGTGATTGGTCGTCATCGCCTACAACGGTAATGTTTCCATTATTTTTCAGGGCGGATTTGGCAATTGTAAAGTAGATGTCCTCCTGAATAAGGTTAGTGTCCTGATACTCGTCAATTAATACGATTCTGATATTATCAAGGAATAAATCGAGTTTATCATGTTTGAGTAAGTCTAAGAATCTTGATTCTAGCATTGCAAAATCCATTGTATTCCTTCTGATTAGGATGTTTTCATATTCCTGTATGCAATCAAGGATTACGCACATGCCTTTATCGCTTTCAAATTCCTCATATAATTTTTCCATTTCAATCTGGTCGTGAAAAATTCTGTCTTTAATTTCAAGCAAGATTCCACTCATTTTTGATGGCTCATCAAGTTTTTCCAAACCAGTTAATCTTTTAAGACATTCCTGCAGATTTTCATCCTTATATCGGTCATTTTCACTAAGTATCTTTATCATTGCGGAATTTGAAACAAAGTTTTCAATTATGATTGGATGATTTGTTCCGGGTTCCTTGTGTTGTCTCATAATTTCTTCAGCTAATTTATCAGTTGTACCAACTTGAATTTGATTGAAATCTATTTTAGCTATTCTTTCAAAGATTTCAAAGTCATCTGATTCGTCTATTATGTGGTTTTTAATTTCATCTCCCCATCCTAAGATTCTGGAATATAACTCTTCAGCGGCCTTTTTGGTGAAGGTTGTTGCCAGTATCTCATCGGGATGAATGTCGTCGACAAAAATGAATTTCAATATTTTAAGCACCATTACGGTTGTTTTACCACTTCCAGGGCCTGCAACTAAGAACAATGACTGATTGGGTTGGGATAAAATAGCGTTTTTTTGGTCTTCATTTGAGGAAATGTCTCTTTCAAGAACATTCACTACAATCTCTTCAAATTCTTCATTTGAAATCATTTTTTTCCCTCTTGTTAATATAATTTAATTTATGAACGGTTATCATTAATAAAGTAATTGAGAGAGCATTTGCAAACTAATGCAGTTAAAAATATTTTTTTATAAAATGATTATTTTTAAATAACATTTATTTATAAAAAAAATATAATTTATATTATGGGAGGAAGTTTCTTCCATAATATGCATAAGTTAGAAACAATTTTGTTTCTAACTTTTTTTTGAAATATTTTTTTTTCGCTCTTTAATTTTATGTTTAAACTTTGAATATTACTTTTCAAATGCTCTCTGATGAACTTTAAATATCATCAAGGTCTAACATAATAAATGTCAATGACAAAAGTTTAATTAAAACTTTTTTTTCAACGATAACCAAGTTTTTAAAAAAGTAAAACCATTAGCACTGGTAAATAATTGCCATGACTGTTGGATGATGTTGCAGTAAAAAATCTTCCAAAAAAACTATAATTTGGTTTGCGAATCTTCTTCTACAAGATGGGGAGGGATTCAAATTATTATAATTAAAAATATGATTTAATTAAAATTGGAACGGAAATTTAGCTGATATTATGTCTGATGTTAACAAAATTGATATGTTTAAAAATGATGTGAGGTATAGGGAAAACATTGCCCATATTGAGACAATACCAGCTAAAAAGGCAAGTTTTAAAAAAGTAGATAATTTAAATGAAAAAATCATTGATTATCTTTCATCAAAGGATGTAAAGCTTTACAAACACCAGGCTGATACATATGAAGCTATTAAAGATGGTGAAAACGTAATCATAACCACTCCAACTGCATCCGGAAAGACATTGGCATTTAATCTGCCGATTATGGAGACTATGATTGAGGACACGGATGCAACGGCGCTATACATTTATCCTGCAAAGGCTCTTTCAAATGATCAATTGCATGTACTTGAAGGTTTGGAAAGCGAACTGGGTATCAAAATCAGACCTAAAACCTATGATGGTGATACTCCAAGGGAAGATAAGCGTGGTATTCGTGAAAAATCAAGAATTGTATTAACTAATCCCTATCAGTTGCATTTGATTTTGTCATGGCATCATCAATGGTCAAGATTTTATAAGAACCTGCGATATATCGTTATTGATGAATCACATTATTATAAGGGAGTATTCGGTTCAAATGTTGCATTTCTGATTAAAAGATTGAAAAGAATAGCTAATTTTTATGGGTCATATCCTCAATTTATTTTATCTTCTGCAACTCTTGCAAATCCATTGGAACTGGCCAATAGACTGACAGGTGAAGAATTCGTGCTTGTTGATGATGATTCCTCTCCAAGCGGCGAGAAGGATTTTATATTATACAATCCATTCAAGAATTATGTCAGGAAAAAGGTCAACATGCAAAATGCGCCTTCAGTTCACATGGAGACGGAAAACATATTCATGTATATGATGCTTAAAAACATCCAGACTTTGTGCTTCACTGTTTCAAGAAAAACAACTGAACTGATTGCAATGTGGGCCAAAAATGACATGACTCAAGTCAAGGGACAGCTTGCCCATAGGATTGCAGCTTATCGTGCAGGTTATCAGGCAGCTGAAAGGCGGGAGATTGAAGAGGGTCTTAAAAGCGGAAAATACCTGGGAGTGACATGCACCAATGCATTGGAATTGGGAATAAATATAGGATCACTTGATGCGGTTATCATTTCAGGTTATCCTGGCACAATGATTTCGACTTGGCAACAGGCGGGAAGAGCAGGGAGAAGCAATCAGAAATCCCTTGCAGTGCTGATTGCTTTTGAAAACCAGCTTGACCAGTATTTCATGAACAATCCAAAATTCTTCTTTGATAAGCCTCATGAAAATGCAATTATTGATTTGACAAATCCGATTCTTCAGGAAGCTCACATTCTATGTGCTGCCAAGGAACTGCCCCTTCAAAGGGGAGAGGCTGAAAAATACTTTGACATCTCACAGAATGTGATTGATGAGCTGGTTTTAAAAAAGGATTTGCATGAAAATCAGAGAGGAGATTTCATCTATCCGTATGATGACAATCCGGCAATGGATCATTCTCTTGACCAAATTTCATCTGAAGAGTTCAAAGTTATGAACAATGGGGCATTGCTTGAAACCATGGAACGTTCACAGGTTTACCGTGAAGCCCATGAAGGAGCTATTTTAATCAACAAGGGGGACACCTATGTTGTCAACAGCGTTAATTTAAAAAACGGATTTGTCAATGTGTCTAAGGAAGCTGTAGATTATCATACGGTGGTATTAAACCAGACAGACATTAGCATCAGAAAGAAACTGTCAAAAACCAAATACGGAAAGCTAACAATACATTTCGGTGAGCTGACTGTAAGCGAAGATTACTTCAAATATAAAAAGATGCAGTTTTCAAAAGCGATAGGCACATATCCTCTTGAATTGCCTCCTTTGAAATTCAATACCAGGGGATTATGGTTCACAATACCAAAACAAGTAAAGGATACTCTTGAGGATATGTTTCCGAATGAGGAAGAAGTCTTTGCAGGAGGCCTTCATGGTGCAGAACATGCTTTGATTGGCCTATTCCCATTGCATACCATGTGTGATAGGTTTGATATTGGGGGATTGTCCACCAATTATCATGAGGATACTCAGGAAGCTACCATCTTTATCTATGATGGTTATGAGGGCGGAATTGGAATATGCGAGAAGGCAGTTGAGGTATTTGTTGAACTTTTAAATTCAACAATTGATCTTTTAGATAACTGTCAATGCCAAAGCGGATGTCCTGCATGTATCTACTCTCCAAAATGCGGAAACGATAACAAGCCACTGCACAAAAATGCCACAAAGTATATTCTGGAATATATGTCCAAATTGATATCAAAAGATGATTTGGAAGTTGAAGGTGAGATAATCGTTGAAAACGAGGTAATTCCTGATGAATTTGATGAAGCTTATGAATTGTATAAGAAAGGAGATTATTCCTCATCAAAGGATGTTTTAAATGGTATTTTGGCTAATGACAAGAAACACTCAAAAGCGCTTGCATTAATGGCTCAGATATTATATGAACAGGACCAAAAGGACATAGCATTGCTGTTTACTAAAAAAGCCCTGTCCTGTGACAGGTCAAACATGATGGCTAATGAATTGGAAGTATTGCTCACCAGCAAACCTAAAAAGGAAGAGGTCGAGTTGAGCTCTTTGGATGATATTGACACATTATACGAAGAAGCCTATGACTTGTATCAGCAGGGGGACCTGGCAACCTCTTCTGAAATATTGGAAAAGCTCCTGGATTTTGATGACAAAAACTCTGAGGCACTTGCATTGATGGGGCTGATTTATTATCAGTCAGGAATGTTTCCAAAGGCAATTGAATATTATAAAAAGGCCTCAAAAATAAATAAGAATGGTGAAATGGTTCGTGAGTTGAAGATGAGGGTGGCTTAAGGGGAGCCTGCATACGGTGTAAAACCTTGCTCAAAATGTTCGCAGACTTTTTCCAGTTCATCTGGAATGTCAATATGCTGTGTGCAGTAGTCCAGACATGTTCCGCAGTATGTGCAGTCTTGTGCTGAAACCTTTTCGTCAGCTAACTTATCGAAATATAATCTGTAGATGTTTGATTCGGGACGGTTTTTGCTGAGGTTATATATGCTGAAGTATTCAGGAATAGGTATCATTTCAGGACATGCGTCAACGCAGTATCCACATTCGCTGCATGGCACTGCAACACTTGAATTGAGTTTGTCAGCCATTTTTTCTAAAAATTCATTTTCTTCACTTGTCAATGGTTCAAAATTCTCGTAAGTATCGCAATTGTCAAGCATATCTTCCATTTTGCTCATTCCGCTCAATACAATTTTGACATGTTCAAGTGAGGCGCAGAATCTTATTGCAAAGCTTGCTATTGACTTGTCCGGATTGAATTGCTTGAAGTCATTTTTAATCTCATCGTTTGGATTTACAATGACTCCTCCTTTCAATGGTTCCATTACATAAACGTCAAGCCCATGTTTTACGCATAAGTCATAGCATTTGTGAGCTTCTATGGCAGGGTCTTCCCAGTCAAGATAATTCAGCTCCAATTGGACAACATCCAGAAAATCTCCGTATTTGTCCAGAACCTTTTCAAGCAAGCTTGCGTTGTCATGGAAACTGAAACCGATTTTTTTGGCGGTTCCTTCTTCTTTCATCTTTTTAATATATTCAAATGCATCATGTGCTTCAGCTAGTTTGAGCCATGGAGTATTGATGTTGTGTATGAAAAATACGTCAAAATAATCAATGTTTAATCTTTCAAGCATTTCATTGACAAATTTTTCATTGTCTTTTTCACTTGTAAGTGCCCATGTTGGCATTTTATCACAAATTTGGTAGGATTCGCGAGGATATCTCTCAACTACCGCTTTCCTGATTGCCAATTCGCTTGTTCCGTTATGGTATGCATAGGATGTATCGAAGTAGTTGAATCCCTTTTCCATATAAATGTCAACCATTTGGTTGAATAATTCCTGATTGATTGATGTAGGGTCCTTTTCGTCGGTTAGCGGAAGCCTCATACAGCCAAAACCGAATTTTGATTTGTAAGTCATAATACTATCTCCTTTGAGTAATATTTTTATTGAACTTGAATATATAAATGTTGTTTTACTCAACAGTTTTAGTATTACTCAAATAATGTCGCTATATTAAATAGTTTTATATGTAAACAAAACTAAACTTAAAATATTAATATTTATAGAGGAGTAATAAGATGCACGAATTATCAATGGCTCAGGGCATTATCAATGCAGTTCTCGAAACTGCAGAAGCAAATAATGCAACTGAAGTTAATGAAGTCACTGTTGAAGTTGGAAGATTAGCAATGATTAATCCTGAACAATTAGAGTTCATTTTAGGCGTTTTGATTGAAAATACTATAATGGAAGATGCAAAGATTGTCTTTGAGGAAATTCCGGCGGAAATCGAATGTAACGATTGTAAATTCCATGGTGAGGCCATTCTTGATGACAGCGATCATTATGCTCCACTTGTAAAATGTCCTGAATGTGACAGTCTGAATGTAGAAACTTTAAACGGTAAGGACATTGTTGTTAAAAATATTGTTATTGAAAAACCTGATGATGCTTAAATAATTGAGGTGAAAATATGCACCAAGTAGCTGACGTGGAAGTAGCAAAAAATATTATGGATGCTAATAAGAGATTAGCGGATAAAAACTTAAAAAATTTAGAAGAAAAAGACATTTTCTGTGTTGATTTTGTAGGAGCAATCGGTTCCGGTAAAACAACACTTGTTGAAGAAATCATTGACAATACTGATTATAAGATTGGTGTTTTGGCAGGGGATGTAATCTCCAAATTCGATGCAGGACGTATAGAAAAGCATGATGTTCCGGTAGTTGGCCTTAACACTGGTAAAGAATGTCACCTGGATGCACACTTGGTGGGCCATGGTCTTGAAGATTTGCCATTGGATGACTTGGATATGGTTATCATTGAAAACGTAGGAAACCTAATCTGTCCGGTGGACTTTGATTTAGGTTCCCATTTGAGAATAGTCGTTGTAAGTGTTACTGAAGGTGACGATACTGTAGAAAAACATCCAATCATTTTCCAAACATCAGACGTTGTTGTAATAAATAAGGTTGACCTTGCAGATGCAGTAGGCGCTGATGCGGATAAGATGGTTGCTGATGCTCAAAAATTAAACCCAAATGTTAAGGTAATCAAATCAAGCCTTAAACAAGGCACTGGATTGGATGAAATTATTCAAGTCATTGAAGAAGCTATGAACTAATTAAATTAATTTAGGTGGTAACATGAAAGTATGGATTGATATCTCAAATGCGCCCCATGTAAGGTTTTTTAAAGATGTAATTAAATATTTGGAAGCGGAAGGCGAAGATGTAATTGTTACAGCAAGACAATTTGGGGATATTCATAAATTACTTGAAATGTATGATATAGACTTCATTTCTGTTGGAAAACATGGAGTGAGTCTTTATGACAAATTGAGGGAAAGTACTCAAAGAGTATATAATCTGGTGGACATTATACATGACGAAAGGGTTGATGTCGCCCTTAGCAAGCATTCTATAGAACTTCCTAGAATCTCATTTGGTTTAGGAATTCCTAGTTTGTATGTTTTGGATAATGAAAAAGCTTTGGCCGCCAATAAGTTGACTCTTCCTTTATGTGATAGAATCATTGCCCCTAACAGCATTGATTTTTGGCAATTGATGAAGTTTGGTGCTGATCCCAACACTATCATTCCATATTACGGTACCTCTGAATTAATGCATTTTAAAAGTTTTGAATATAATGATAATATTTTTGATGATTTGAATCTAAAATTAAAACATTCCAAAACCATATTGATGAGACCTGAACCTTCACTCGCATCATATCTTGATGTTGACTGCAGAAAGTCAGTCCTGTCACCTATTGTTGATGAGCTGAAGAATGTGGCTAATATTCTGATATTGCCAAGATTCAAGGAACAATCTGAAATATTTGAGGGAATTGAAAACGTCCATATATTAAAGCCTCCTGTAGACACATCAAGTATCATTAAAAAATCAAATCTTGTCATTGGTGCTGGTGGAACAATGAATAGGGAAGCTGCAATCCTTCAAACTCCAGTCATATCATGTTATCCTGGTGAAACTTTATCAGTTGACCAATATTATGTAAATAAAGGTCTTATGTATAGGTCTAATGATACTGATGATGTTATTGAAAAGGCATTGGAGTATATTGTCAATCCTCATGAAAAAGTTGAGGTCAAGACTGATGATTTATTCCAGGTGATTTTGGATAATTTGTATGATTTGGCAAAAAATAGTAAATAGATTTTTATACTAAAAATATCATATAGTTATATGATACTCATTATTGATTTTTTGGGCTGGTAGCTCAGATGGTAGATCGTCGCCTTGGCATGGCGGAGGCCCCGGGTTCAAATCCCGGTCAGTCCATTTTATTATTTTAAAAAATTAAATTGTGATTATAATATGTTGTTAATTGCTCAAAACCACTTACAATTAATTGTTGAAGTAGGAATAATGCTCTTTGTTGCATGGGTATTTGCATTAAACTTAATTCCATTGTCCTTAAGTGTTGTAACCTTCTTATCATTGTTTATTATGGGTGGTTTTACACTTATTTTTGGAGCAGATATTGCGCTTTTGGTATTGTCTTCAAGTCAGGCGGAATTTACTCACCCATTTGGACCGATTGCTCTTTTGGGTACGGTTGCAGCTTTGGCATCCCTTAAGGTAATGAAGGAATCGGGTGTAGATATACGGCCTTTAAGAAGATTTGTAATATTGTTCCTTGCAGGAATTACCATATTTGGTGGATTAATGCACAGGTCCTTTTTAATTTTATGGTTAATTGGATTATTCTTCGGTTATCTGATGATTTCCAAATCATTCAGAGAAAAATCTGTATTTACCATGAAGAGGATCGGATTGTTTTTAGGTGTTGCAGGAGTAGGTTTCGTACTATTGGAAGCCGTCTCTAGAGTAACCGGTATGACAATTTTCTCACCTATGCTGAGGTTCAGCAGGATTGAACAATACTCATTATCAAGTATCAAAACAGTATTGCATAATATTCAATTAATTGGTCACAATGCATCAGCTTCCTATTGGGGGGCGGAAGGTACGGCCTTTGCTGAAGGTTATATTACCTTGCCGATGCAGTTAGTTTTATTCTTTGGTCTTCCTTTCCCTATGTTCTTTGGTATACTTGTAAACCAAAAGGATACAATCGATTATATGCTTCCGGGTATCTTCGGATACGGTTTTGACTTTGGTATATTGGGACTTGCAGGATTAGTCGCATTTGTTCTCGGAACAATACTTATCGGATTTAAAGTATTGAACATGTACCGGGAGAAAAGGGAGAAAAACAATAAAAAATACCTTGGAAGAGAAGTATTGTTGACAGGAGCATTGGCTTCATTCTGTGCACAGGCTTTAATCGGTTTATTTGTATTCAACAGGACAATTAACGGTATGGCTTTGTTAACATTCATATTTGTCGGCACATTGATTTTAGCTAATGTAGTTACACTCAAAACCAGATCATAGAGGTAATTTTATGAAAGCTTTAGTATTACTTGGATGTCCAGAAACTCCATCTCAAACTCCGATGGCTGTTTATGTTTTTAATAAATTAACAAAAATGGGTTATGATACAACTATAGCTGCAAATCCAGCTGCTTCCAAGCTTGTAAAAATATCAGACCCTGAAGGACTTTACAATCTTAATATAGTAGATTTGGAAAGAACATTGGGAGATATCAATAAAGGGGATTATGATTTGCTGGTAGGTTTTGTTCACAAGGATGCGGCAGCATCATTTTTCGTAACATTTGACCAGATATTGCAGACTAAATCATTGGCATTGGTATTTTCAAGAGATGCAGATGAAGTAGCGGAATTTGTGACAATGATTGAAGAAAGTGGAAGTGATGCTTTAATCGCTGCTGTAAGAGCTTTCCATAATCCTTCACCAATCAAAGTTAAATTTGACAGAGCAATTAAGGAGTTTGAATAGAATGTCTTTTTGTTTAGATACTTACCTACAACAGTCTGATAATTATGAAATCCATGCTTCCAAAGCAGGGTTTAAGGATTGTGCAATGATTATAAGATTCAAAGCCGATGATTTGGTATACATCAAACCGGGCGATGAAGTTTTAGGTGTTCGTGTTATTGGAATTCCTCCAATACCAATTGGATTTGACCATGAGAAAGGGACTGTTTTTTTACCTTACACCAAACCTTGTCATGGAACTTCAGTTGTGGAACTTCCAATCGATGAAGAAGAAGTTGAAAAAATCAGAAAATTAGATACTGGGAATAAATAATGAAATCTACTGTTGTCGGAAGCTTTCCAGTTGAAGTAAAACAACCTTCTTCAACTAAAGATAAATTATTAAATGCATTTGGTGCATATGATCCTTTTAAAGAAGCTATTAAAAGTAGTGTAATAGCTCAGCTTGATTCAGGAGTTGATATAATCTCTGATGGTCAGGTTAGGGGAGATATGGTTTCTATTTTCACTGAGTATATTCCTGGAATGAAGATTGTTGACGGAAACACTGAAATCATTTCAAAAATCAGGAATCCCACTCAGGAAATTTCAGTTAAGGACTTGCAATATGCAAAAAAGGTCATGAAGGAATACTTTAATGGCAGCATTCCAGAAGGTAATGGAGTTAAAGGAATCATTACAGGTCCGAATACCATTGTGCACTCTTCAAGGATTGCCGGTTTTTATAAAAACAAGGAGGACGCAATTATTGATTTGGCCCACTCTCTGAAATTTGAGGTTGATGCAATAGCCAAGAAGGTCGAGCCGGTTTATATTCAAATAGATGAGCCATTCCTGTCTACCGGAATGGTGGATATGAAAACTGCTCGTGAAGCTATTGGCATATTGCATGATGGCTTGGAAATACCATTGGCAATGCATGTTTGCGGAATCCTGAAGGATGCATTTAAAGATATTTCCAATTTCAGTGTGGATATCTTGGATTTTGAATTTGCAGGAAATAATGTCAATCTTGATGTTCTTGAAAAGAATGCTAATTTAGTTTCTGATAAGAAAATTGGCTTTGGCTATTGAAATTGTTGGAAAAGACAATCTAATCTTGGATCCTGATTGCGGATTAAGAAGAGCGCCAAAAGATGTTGCATTTGAAAAATTAAGATTAATGAACGAAATCAAAGATAAATACAGTTAAACTTTTAAACATTTCTTTTTCCACCCAATCATCACTGGTGTTTAAAATGAGCGAATATTGCAGTAAATGCGGCGAAAAATTAAAGGAAGATGCAGTGTTTTGTGCTAATTGCGGCGAGAAAGTTGCCAGTAGGCATAACAGAT
>CADBHR010000009.1 GCA_902794475.1 uncultured Methanobrevibacter sp.
CTAAATCACCTATTCATTGATAATTCGGGTTCCTATATTTTCGCCATTAACCGCTTTGACCAGGTTTTCAGGTTCAAAACCATTGGTAATGACAGTTTCCAAGTCGGATCTTTTAATCATTTGGACTGCTGTGGTGTCAAAGAATTCATAGGTTCCTGCCTTAACGTCTTTTCCGCTTAAAAATTCAAGAAGGTCAGTTGCGGTAATTTCTGGAACTAGTTCTGCATCATCAAATTTGTTTGGGTCTTTGGTATACATTCCATCAACAGATGTTAAATTGATGAGCTTGTCTGCTTGAATATATTCTGCAAGTATTGCTGAAACTGCATCGGTACTATGCGCAGGTTCTGTTCCACCCATAACAATTATTTTTCCGCTAGATGAGAATTCCAAAGCTTCTTGGAAGTTATGAGGAACTCTTTGATAAGCTGCATCACCAAGTGCTGAAAGCATTAATTTTGCATTGATTCTTGTCACTTCAATTCCAATATCATCGCATTGTGCCTCTCCAGCACCTAAATCACGAACCACTCCAATGTATTCTCTTGCAGGTTTTCCTCCTCCTACAACAACAAATAATTCATGTTCTTTTGACAACTCCTTTAGAATAGCAGCATATTCCTGGAATTTCTTGCTATCATACTCTTTGAGTAAAATTGATCCTCCAATTGCAACAACAATTTTCATATATTCACCTTATTATAATTTATCTATTAGATATTATTTAAATTTTAATGGGTTAATTTTTTTTAAATGGATGGTAAAAAATAATTAGAAAATTTTAAAAAAAGAAATCTTAGAGGATTATAAATCCTCTGTAGTTAAGCCTTTGTATAAAAATCCTGCAATTACTGCACCAACAATTGGGGCTAAAATGAATACCCAAACTTGCTGCAATGCTTGCCCACCAAGGAAAAGAGCTGGTGCTAAACTACGTGCGGGGTTAACAGATGTACCTGTTAATGGAATGCCCATAATATGTACAAATGCAAGTGTTAAACCGATTACAATCCCTGCAACAGCACCATTTTCAGCTTTTTTAGTAACTCCAAGAACTGTGAATACAAATACAAAGGTTAAAATGATTTCAACTATTATTGCTCCTACAACGCCAAGTCCAACGCTTGATGCAGGCCCGAATCCGTTTTGACCAAGGCCTGTTGCTGCATATCCTCCAAGGCTTGGAGCTGAGTTGATAATTGCTGCCAATAGGGCAATACCGATTACTGCACCGATACATTGGAATATAATATACATTACCAGGTCTTTGGCATCCATTCTTCCATCAATCCACATTCCGATTGAAACGGCAGGGTTGATGTGACATCCGGAGATGTCTCCGATTACATAAGCCATAGCTACAATAGACAAACCGAATGCTAAAGCAATACCAAGGGTTCCTAACACGGATCCTGCTATGGCAGCACTTCCACAACCGAACAGAACAAGAACCATTGTTCCTATTAATTCTGCAATATACTTTTTCATAAATTTACCTCAATTAATTTTATTTTTTCATGTATTAAAATCTTCTTATCCTCTTATATATTAAATATGCTAAGAAAAGCACGAATAATATTAGTATGAATGGGAATATGTGTAATAATATTGAATCGTTAACTTTATCGAAGTGATATTCACTTTCAAAGCCCATATGTTGGGCATCTGTATGATTTTGAGTTATCTTTGCAAAGTTGTATAACAAATCATAGTAACTGATGTGTGCTCCTTCGTATTCTATGGAATCCGGAGCTCTTCCATTCTCATCCATGTACTCTCTGACTATTCCTCCCATTTTGAAATAGTCGTAAACGGAATATGTGTCTTTTACCATAAATGAAATGCCCATCGGATTTTCAGGTTCATCATAGGATTTCGGAATGTCAAGTCCATTTCCATTTAAATAGGAACTGGTTTGGTATAGAAGTTGAGGGCCGGTATAATTTCCATAGGTTCCTTTCATTTCTTTATCGTTGCTTTTTATTAATTCTTGACTTGCTTTGGCCATTACAGATGGTTTAATTATATTGTTTTTAATCAATCCGTCACTTAAAGTTTTTTCATCTTTTTCATGAGTCTTAATGATATCTACAATTTCCTGAGCCATTTGTTTGTTCATTTCTTCATCGTATTTGGATATTACTCCATTTTCGACATTATTTGGGAACTCTTTTGCTGGTTGAACATAGAATATTCCTGCATTTTTAAGGAATGTGCCTGGATCCTGCATTCCTGCTAATGATTCATTTGAATAATTGTCATCCCATGCTCTTCTTAGGAAATTTGTGTGATTGTCTAAATCGTAATTTCCTATATTGACGAATACAATTTGTTTATCTGAATTTATTGTAGAGCTGGCCAACTGCAGATAGTTTCCCGCATCAGATGCCGCCAAATCTACACTTACGTCGCTTGTCACTTCTATTGACCGCCATCCTTCTCCTGCAGCGGGAGCCTGATTGTCAACAATTACCTGTAATTCTCCTCCACTTAATTCTTCAATATAACTCTTTAAAGAGTTTAACAATTTTACGTCACTATCATGGTCTATAATATTGTCTGAGGTTATAAAAACAGTTTTTGCTGCACTTACGTCTTGTATAACCGGAGTTAATATTATCAGGGCCATAATTAGTATTGCTATTTGTCTTTTCATGTCTCTTTACCTTGATATTAGATATATATTTATATTTAACTTATCAATAAAATATTTTTCCCACTAATATTCATATTGACTTTTAAATGTCATTTTTTACTCAAAAAACAATTTTGTACTCTTTATATAGTTAGTTTTAAATACTAAACAATTTAATAGGTATTTTGAGGATTTAGAAAGATTATCTTTTATTTTAAGGTAAATATTGTGGTGATTTAATAAATTTTGATTTTAATTAGTGGATTGAAATTAACATGAAAATTTGGCAGATTATTTGTTTAAAAATAATCTGTGGTAGGCAATTATTTAATAATTGTCCTATAATATAATGTTATTTTTTAAATTCAATGGTTTAAATTATTATTTTTAAGTCCAAACTAAAAAATAAAAAGTTAATTGCTAGTTAATAGCTTTTTGTTAATTAATGGTGTTTGTAATCGTCCTCAAGTTAGGTGATTTAAAATGTTAAAAAGTAATGGAAAGATAATTATTGGAAGAAATTTCCTGTTTTGTCTGTGTGTCATCTGTTTAATGTTTACTGCATTTGGAGTGGCTGTTGATGATTCATTTGCTGTAGAGTTAAACGAAACAAACGACGAAACTGGATTGGAATCCAATAATATAAATGAACTAGAAAATTCTCAAAGTAATAATGTTTTGGAGGTTGATTCTCAAGATTTTGAAAATGAATTGGGGGCGACATACGCCCCAAGTGGAAATACTTATTCAAGTATTCAGGAAAAGATTAATGCCGCTAGTGCGGGAGACACTATTTTATTGAAGGGAACTTATTCCTCAACAGGTGAGCGTATTGTAATCGATAAGAAATTAACGATAAGGTCAGACAGTACCGCAACCCTTGATGGAAAACATTTGTCAACTGCTTTTTATGTTAAGGAAAATGGTGCAGGTACGGTATTCAGGAATCTGAAATTCATAAACGGTGAGGGGTACATTGGATCTGCGGTAATCATACACTCAAAAAATGTCCATGTTGAAAATTGTATTTTTGAAGACAATCATGCAACCCGTGGAGGGGGTGCAATCAATGGTAAATACGATTTGGACGTTGCTTCAGGAGCCATTGTTGACAATTGTGAATTCAGAAGAAATACTGGATATTATGAAGATTTTGAAGATCAAGCCTGTGCGGCTGCAATAGGATTGTATAGTCGAAATACTGAAATCAAAAATTGTATTTTTGAGGATAATTGGGTCAAATCAAAAATAGAAACATTTGGAGGTGCAATCCAAGTCGGTTTGGATGAACCCGGATCAAATGCAAAAGTTATTAATTGTATTTTTAAGAATAATCGTGCAATAAGTACGGAAAGGTCTTCCCATGGTGGTGCAGGCTGCGTTAGGGACGGTACCGAATATATAAAATGCATTTTCATAGACAACTTTGCAGATGAGGGGGGTGCATTGACATTTCACGCATCAGGTGAAATTAATAATTGTACATTTATAGGCAATTCCGCTGAAATTTATGGAGGTGCGCTTTCAACCGGTTGGTCTTATGACTATATGGAATTAACTGTCAATAACTGTAATTTTGAAGGAAATGAAGCTCCAAATGGCGGTGCAATTCAGGCAAATGGTTTGAATATTTTAATTAAGGATTCAAACTTCAAAGATAATAGAGTAACTGAAAATGGCGGTGCCATTTATGTCAGGGCCGAAGATGTCAGCATCAAGAATTCCATCTTTAATTCAAATATAGCCAATGTGGATGGTGGAGCACTATATATCAAAGGTAAAAATACATTGATTGAGGATTCTTCATTCAATGATAATGATGCAATCCCTGATATTACCAAGATTGATGATGGATTGGGCGGTGCTATCTATGTGGATAGTTCACAGGCATTGATTAAAAACAATGCATTCAAGTTCAATACCGCAAGGAACGGCAGTGCTATTTATTATGATGAATCCGGTGAAAAGCTCATATTGGAAAATAACCAGCTGTTCCAGAATCAAGCATGGGTTTATCACTTGCCGGTTTATGCAGAGGATATTTATTATGGTGATAGCGAGCAAGTGAAAGTTGTCCTCTTTGGAGGAAATAACATCGCCGATTTTGACAATTTGGCGGTTTCCAATGCAATATATAATGCTGCGAATAATGTCAATATCGTTATTGACGACGAATATCCATTGTATGGTGCTACCAATAGCGGAGAATTATATCAGGATAGCCGTGAGTATAACATCAATGTATTATTGTCCATTCAGCATGAGGATGGAACTTTGGTTTATAACGAAATGGGACATACAAACTATTTGGGGGAAATTGTTGTAGACTTGAATAATTTAAAGCCTGGAAGATATTATGTTTCTGCAAAACATTATGAAGATAATTATTACAAGCCTATATCAAATGCAACAACCTTCCTGGTCAGCCCGAAAGTTGACAATGAAGTCAGAAAATCAGTTTCTAAAAGCGTTGCCAATTTTGAGGATGTTGTAACATGGACTATATCTATTACAAATCATGGTCCCAATGATTCAACAGACGTTAAACTGACTGATATTTTGCCTGAGGGCTTGATTTTGATTAATACTACTGCCAACGGCAGATATGATCGCAAAACTGGTGTATTGACAATTGGCAATTTGAAAGTTGATGAAACATTCACATTTCAGATGGTTACAGTTATCAACAAGACTGGAAACATTGTCAATAAAGTTAATGTAACTTCTAATGAATTGGACACTAATATGGAAAATAATCATGCTGAAAGGGATTTATTCGTAAATCCTGCATGTGATTTGGCTGTTCATAAAAGCGTTTCAAATTCAGCACCTAGTTATAAGGATCAGGTCACATGGTCAATACAGGTATCTAACAATGGTCCCGATACTGCTCATGACGTAGTAATGATGGATGTGCTTCCTAAATCATTGATTTATGTGGATTGTGATGGGGATTATTCCTCCAGTTCAGGAATTTGGAATGTTGGAACCTTACAAAAGGGTGAAAAGGCAATTCTTAATATTCGATGTATTGTAAATGGCACAGGTTTAATTGAGAATTTTGCATCAGTCAATGCGTCTGAGTTTGATTATGATGAAACAAACAATAATGACAGTGAAAGGATAGCTGTTGGCCCTTCAAGCGATTTGGCTATTGTCAAAACAGTGAATGCAAGCAATGTGAACTATAACGATTTGGTAAGATGGACTTTGACAATTTCAAACAATGGTCCGGATATTGCAAGAAATGTCAGGGTTGTGGATTTGCTGCCTGATGGTTTTGCCTACGTTGAATCTATTGTATCCAAAGGAACTTATAGTGATGATGTATTTTCCATAGAATTCATTGGAGTTGGCGAATCTGTAACAATTGAGATAGTTACACTTGTTGAAAACACTGGTGAGTTTACAAATTATGCCAATGTCACATCAGATAATCATGACTATGATTTGACAAATAATGAGGATGAAGAGACAATTTTTGTCAATCCTGCGGTTGATTTGTCAGTTGCAAAGTCTGTAAGCGATTCAAATCCTAAATTTGGTGACATTGTAATCTGGACAATTGAGGTTGTAAACAATGGTCCTGACGTGGCCCATAATGTTGTCATCAGTGATCTGCTTCCGGATTCATTGATTTGGATTGGTGATGACAGTTCAGGAGATTACAATCCAATTACCGGAATATTGTTCATTGATGAATTGGACGTTGATGAACCATTCGCATTGGACATTGAATGTAGGGTTAATGCAACAGGTTTGATTCAGAATAATGTTTCCGTTAACGCCAGTGAATACGACTACAATATGACTAACAATATTGATAATGAAACAGTTGAAGTTGAAAAGGCTGCTGACGTATCCATAACCAAATCAGTCGACAATCCTTCTCCAAACTACATGGATTTGGTTAAATGGTCATTGGTCATTTCAAATAACGGACCTGATAAGGCGACTGATGTCTATGTGGAAGACCGATTGCCTGAAGGGATGATATTGATTAACTACACTGCAACTAAAGGAATTTATGATAATGGTGTTTGGGTAATGTGCTGTTTGGAAAATGGCGAGGCTGAAACACTTGAAATTGTCTGCAGGGTCAACAGGACAGGCAAGATTATGAACCTTGCAACAATCCATGCCAATGAGCATGATTTCAATGAAAGCAACAATGCAGACAATGAAAGCATAGAGGTTCCATTGGCAGTTGATTTGCAGGTTGTGATGGAAGTCAACAATCATAATCCATTGTTCGGTGACGAAGTTGTATGGAGAATTAGCGTGAAGAATAATGGTCCCGATGATGCAACAGGAGTAACTTTAGAAGATATTTTACCTAATGGATTGATATTCACAGGTTATGAATCCAGCAATGGAATTTATGAGGATAATATTTGGGATATCGGTTCATTGAATGTGGGGGATGTGGTTTATCTTAATATAACTACAGTTTCCGATGATCTTGGTGAAATAACTGATGATGCTAAAGCAAACTCAAGGGAATATGACTGGAATATGGACAATAATTATGCAGATGATTTTATTGATGTCAGACCTATTGCAGATGTATCCATTGAAAAATTTGTTGATAAGGATTCTCCGAAATATGGGGATATTGTTAAATGGACATTAGTTGTATCAAACCATGGTCCGAATGTGGCAAACAATGTTGTGGTTAGTGATATTCTTCCAAAAGGATTGAAATTTATCAAATCAAATGCCGATTACTCAAATAACATCTGGAAAGTTGAAAGCCTAGGTGTAGGTGAGGTAAAATCACTTGAAATTATCTGTAAAGTTGCATCAACAGGAAATTTCAACAACTTTGCTGAAGTATGGGCGGATGAATTGGATCTTGATGAATCCAATAATCACGCAGACAAATCTATTCATGTCGGTCATGCCAGTGATTTGTCAATAAGAAAATCCGTTTCTAAAAGGTATTATCATGTTGGTGATGTGATTGAATATGTTATTGAAGTGACTAACAACGGCCCTGACACTGCACGAAATGTTAAAGTAAGTGAAATTTTGGGAAATTTATTAAAATTAAAATCATTTAAAGTTACAAAAGGCAAATTCAATAAATTTTCAAAAACCTGGACAATCAAAAGCTTGGGCAATGGCCAATCCGCAAAATTGGTTATCAGAGTTGTGGTGACTGGTTATGGCATTATCAAAAACACTGTTAAGGTAACTAGTGATACATTCAATTATGATAACTCTAATAATAGGGACTCAGCTATTGTCAATGTAACAAAAAAAGCTTCAGATAATCCTGGTAAATCAGATGATTCAGGCAATCGGGTTAACACAGGCAATTCCAATCTTCATGATGATTCAAATGATGATTTGAAAAGCAATCTTGAAGTTCATCCAACTGCCAATCCGATTGTGATGCTGATTGTTTGTCTGATATTTTCACTTGTGTTTTGGGGAAACGATATTTCAAAGAAGAATTAACTTAAAGTAGCACTTGTGCTACTATTTTTATTTTTTTTCAAACGATTTTTCAAAATTTTTCAAGTATTAAAATTATTGATTTCACGATTAATTATTTTATATCTTGGCGAAAAAAACGGCCGAATAATCGCCCATTTCTTTAAAATAATCAAAACCTTTATATAAAACTTCCAATAAATATTTAATTAGATATTGATGTAATTATAATTTTTCTAAAAAGTTTGTAGTTAACTCAATATTATTAATTAATCAAAAGAGGTGTAATCATGGCTGAAGAAGAAAATTTTGATGAAACTGAAGCAGTTCTCGAAGAAGATATTGACGAAAAATTGCCTTTCGCTAAAGCTGAAGTTGTACGTTTGATGAAAGAAAACCTTGATGATGACAAGATGATTCGTGAAAGGGTAAAAGTAGAAATGAACATTTTCCTCGGTGAAGTGTTAAAAAACGTATGTAAACAATTGAACGAATATCCATACACTACAATTGAATATGAAATGCTTAAAGAATCAATTTATCCATACACTAACATCGAAAGAATCAATCAAGAAAAAGAAAGAATTTTATTACACTTAGAAGCTATTAAAGCAGATTGTAATGCATTAGCTATGGATGTCCAAAGAACATTAAAACTTAAAGATGTTGCTGAAGAAGACACTTTCGTTAATTTTTCAATAAATGATGAAGAAGATGAAGAAGAATAAACTTCTTCTTTTTAATTTTCTTCAATATGACTAAAACCTGTTTTTAATTCACGCAATTCCTCTTCAGGAATTTCTAAAATCTCTACTTTTTCACTCACGATATTGCTTTGTCCGAAAGGATCAAGGATAATCAGTGTTGCAGTATCATTTCCTTTTATCAGTTCTTGAATGCTATTCAATGCTTTTTTACCGTTAACTTGTGATTCCTCATCATCAAAGAGATTCAATGCTTTTTTTACTGCACTTTCAAAACGGGTAAGGACGCCTTCAACGTTGGTCACATAACCTTCAGATTTAGGACCCGGCTCCACCTTGACTCCAATTTCGGGAATTATGACAGTGGCGGACTGTGACCTGACCACTCTGACTGACAATGTATTCTTGTTTATTTCAAGAACATATTTTGCAGGTTCATTCTGTTCTAATGCAATAATGTCTGAGTGTTTGAATCCGCATGCGGGACATTGGATTGTTGTTTCCATTACTTTACCAAAGTGAGGTATCTCTATTTCCTTCATGATGGACTTTGCAACCCCATTCTTTGCACATGCAGGACATTTGATAATCATTTCATTAATTGTTTCATCATTCATTTAACACATATCCTTTTTCGTTTAATTCTTCAATTATTTTATCTAACTTCTCTTGATTGGAAGCGCAGATTACTGTTTTTCTATATTCAGATAAGTTATACAGTTCAGTTAGATATTCTTTTTTGTTTTCATTTTCATTTATATTTTTGATGAATTTATTGGCGGATTCGATATCGGAAACATTGACATTTCTGACTAACGGTTCCTTGAATCCTTTAATGTCATAGGTAATTTTCTCAATACTTCCGTTATTCTGATTGATGATGATGTCTATTACATCTTCCAGTTCATCAACACTATTTATAAGGTTTATTGTAGTGCAGGATTTATTGATTACGGACAATATCTTTTCCAAAGTTTTGTCGATGGATTCCGTTTTGATTACATGGACATCGTGCTTTTTTGCCTGCTTTAACAGGTGGTCATGAATAATTCTATTTTCTCTAAAGAAATCCAGCTGTTTCCCACCACGATGTATTTGAACGGCTCTTTTGACAAACCTTTCCTTGTGGGATTCCTCGTCTGAACTCAGGACGAAAAAATAAACGTTCGCATACTCTTTAAACTGCTCAATGTCAATCAGTCCAGGAACTAGATGAACGCCCTCGATTATGATGTCATCAAAATCGGTAATTGCCCTTTGGATGACTTTTTCCAGCGCGGGAATCACGTAGGATGCATGGTCATCAAAACCTGCTGCCACCAAATCATCATAACTGTTGTACCTGCTTTTATTTCTAATGCTTTTATATGCATCATAGGATGAACTGTGTAGGGCTGGCGCATATTCTTTACCAATTATCCCTCTAACCACTGCTCGTATAAAGTCACTTTCAATTAAATGCTTGATATTCAATGACCTTGCAAGCTCTGCTGCAATAGTTGATTTTCCAATCCCTGATGCACTTCCAATTAATATAACATAAGGCTTTCTCATGTTAATGTTCTCCTAAAAAGTTTTTGATAATTAATATTATATATGTAATTTTCACTTAAAAAACATTATACTTTATTAATGAAAAAAATTATAATTAATAGTAATAACATTTTTTTAAAAAATTTATCAAAAATTATGATGACAAACTACATTATTAGTTATAAGTTATAAATTATAGGATAGGGGTGAAGTTTTTGTATTCAGTAAAATCAGTAAAAGATATTCAGGATTTAAATCCATTCATTGTCGTTGGTTGTGGAGGTGGAGGAGAAAAATTCTCCAATCTCGAAGGTATTGAAACCGTAGGATATATTGACGACAATGTTAAAAAGCAAGGGAAACAGTTTTGTGGTAAAATCGTATCAGGAAGTTTGGAGGAATGTTTAAAAGGTGCTCCTGATGCAAAATCACTTGTTATAATGCTTCCAATTGGTGCTGAAGGCGCAGCATTGAAATATGCGGTTCAGGCAATTGATGCAGGATTGAACGTGATAACCTCATTTAGGTCATTGTCCATTGGTGAAAATTTATCTTTGAAGAAATTTGCTGATTCAAAAAACCTTGTTATCAAAGAGATAGGTCCTAGACTTGATGTTGTTGAAAAAATCGCCGGCATTGCCCCTAAAAAATCATGTGAAGTTTTACCTAAGATATCTTATACTCCTAAAGCGCCGGTTATTTTTGTTGGAGGATCTTCACAGGAATGTGGAAAAAGAACAACTACCAAAATGCTTGGTATAGCAAGTAAAGAAAGAGGATTGAAATCTGCAATTATTTCCACTGATGAAATGGGATTGGAAGAACCTACCGATTTTAACTTTAGGGCAGGAAGTCTATCTGCGATGGATGTGCCATCTGCAGTATTGTTTGCCATAAAATATGTTGAAGAAACTAAACAACCTGATATTATTTTTATTGAAGGCCAATCCAGTTTAACTGAAAATGGAAACCCTCATCCAAGAGGTTTGTCTGCAGCCATTTTGATCGGAGCTGCTCCTGATGCAGTTATCGTAGGACATAGGCCAAATCATCCTTACAGAGAGCCTAAAGGAATTGAAGAAGAAATTAAAGCTATTGAAGCGGTAGAACCAACAAAAGTTGTGGGACTATCAATCAATCTTAAGAATGCCGATTCAGACATGACTCTTGAATACTTTGAGGATAAATACAATTTGCCTGCAGAAGATGTTTACCATAATGGGGCTTCTAAATTATTGGATGCCATATTTGAATATTTAGAGGAGTAATTTAAATGAGTTTCACAGATGATTTAAAAAGAAGTTTAGGTTTTGAAGAAACAGATTCAGATAACAAACACAAGAGTGAGCTTTCGAACATTGTCGATTCTATCCGTGATGTAATTAAACCAAAAGAGGATTATACTTCTCCTCAGGAATATCCTCAACAACAATATAGGCCAACCCCTAAACCACAGGAACCTGTCACTCCTTATCCAAGACAAACTCCTGTCTATGATGACTTTGATGATGTTGTAATCGTTCCTGAACAGTCATATTATGAAATAGTTTTAATCAGGCCAAGATCAATCGATGACATTAACTATGTTGTGGATCAGGTTCTTGAAGAGAAAAATCCTGTAATTGTGGATTTGTCATTTTTGGAAAGGGAAAGTGCTCCTAACTTTAAATTAGCTAGAGATAAAATAAATCAGATGAGATTTAATTATGGCGCTCAAGTGCTGTTGCTTGCACGCAGCGAAGATAAGAATTTAATCATTATCTCTCCTAATAAAGTTACAGTACTTAATAAAGGATAAGTAGAGCAATATCTACTTTTCAACTATTTTTTTTTAAGAATATTGCATACTTGATTAGCACATAAACTACTAAAACTGTTGCTATTGCTGTTTCAAAAATTAAAATGTCATTTAGTATTATATTTGAGCTTATTTTTCCAATAATTCCTTTTGTGGCAAGTGCACTTATCACAAATGGAAATGTGAATGCTGAAAAACTGGGATAGAACTCCAGGTTTCTATAGCTTATGAGCTTATAGAATGAGAATATGTAGAATAGACAGGCTATTGCATATAGGACTAAAACAAATTCATTTGAAATGTGTTCGGCAGAATTAAGGTATCCAAAAATCAATATGCTGAACAATGCTGTGAAGATGCATGTCAAGGGTTTGTTTTGGTCGGGAATCTGTTTATAGATGAATTCTCTATATGATACTAAGGGGAGGGTTGCCAACATGCCTATAAATCCGACAATGAAGAATATGAAGTCCATTTCATGAATTCCGTGAAAGTGTGCAGTGATTGCGCCCATGGTTATTCCAACATACACTATCCAGTAGCTGGGATAGACTGTTGAAATATCAAATTTCCGTATGACGAAATGATAGGTAAAGTAAATGACCAGTAGAATATGAAGGACAATTCCAATAATCCAAATAGCATATGCAATACTTGCCATAAATGGTATAAGATATGTAGATAAAATCATTAAACTCATGGAAAAGGTACCCGAACTGCTGACAATGACAGGATTTTTGAAGTCCTCATTGATGCTTTGCGGATACAAGATGATTTTCAATATCATTAAAATTAAAATAAGGGCTCCTATTGTTCCAAATGCGTATCTTAAATAGGGATGGATGTCCTGAAGCAGATTGCCCAGGGATAGCGTTGCAAGAATCAGTCCGGAAATTGGAATGGGGAGTTTTTTAATGATATTCATTATATCTTGAAGAATTCTTTAGCATTTTCGCTTGAAACTTTTTTGATTTCGCTTTTTTTATAGCCCTGTCTTTCAAGTTCGCGTACTGTTTTCGGAACGGAAAGGGGATCTGACGGTTTGTTGCTTATGTCACTGTTCAGCAGGAATCTGTCAAAGCCGTATTCGTCTAAAATGGAAATTGCCTCAAATTTATCCATCTTTTGGGGCTGCACGGTCAGGCCCAACATGCAGCTGCTGTCAATAACATTTTCGATAATCTGTGGGTTGATGTGGTCAATTACAGCCTGACTTTCATCAATGTGCTGGGGGATAATGTCTAAAATTACTTTCAGCACTTCTGATTTGTTTTTTCTTGGTGTATGGACAATTACCTTTGATTTGGTTTCATCCGCTATATCCAATTGTCTTTTGAATATGTCAATTTCATTATCAGTCAAATCTTCAAGACCTATCTCGCCGATAGCAATGATTTGCTTTGCTTCAATCCATTCGTATAAACTTTCAAAGATTATTTCCGGATTGACCTCGGAGTTGGTAGGATGGATTCCTAACGCAACCTTCAAATCAAGTCCATATTCTGAAGCCCTTTTCGTATCCAATTCAAGAATTCTGTTTAAATGGTTTAACAGTACAATGTCCTGCGGTATCTTATATGGGTAATAACTGCAGGTTATTCCACAGTCGATTCCTGCCAGATACATTTCTCTAAAATCCTCTCCGCTTCTTGCATCAGCATGCATATGTGTATCTATCATTTTCATCCCCATCCGAATATTTATTTAGTTCTATTTTATTTTTCATGATTTAAAAAAATATCTAAATTCTTTTCATTTTTAAAGTTTTTGCAACTGCGATTTTTCATTTCTGTTCACTTAAAGAGATTTTATATTTCAGAGTAATAAAAATAGTGTTGTAAGTAATACCGAATAGGTGATTATCGTGAATGAAAATAAAAACTATTTGAAAAACTATGATTTTGTGTCCGAAGATGTTAAATTCGCAGCAAATTCTATTATAAGATTAAGAATATTGGCTGCTTTATTTGAAAAACCTCAAAACATGAAAGATTTGTCAGATTTAACCAAACTAAGCTACAGTTCAATTTCAAGTACTATCCATGGATTGGAACTAAAGGATTTTGTATACCGTGAATCTAACAAATATTATTTATCTAACTCTTTAAGGGTTATAATGGGGCATGTTTTGGAACTTAAAGAGGTTGTAAATTTATTAAACAGATTTTTCAACATAATTGAAGGTCATGTGGTACGCATGATTCCAAAAAAATCTGTAGCAGAAATGAGCATGATTTCAAATTCCAAGTTATTGGAATCCGGAGGAATTGATGCATATAAGATCTTTAATTATATAGGTGATGCATTAATAGATGCAGATAAGGTACGTTGCATACTGCCATTCTATCAGCTTGATTTAAACAAGCAATTAAATTACCTTGTTAGGAAGGAAAGATATGTTGAAATCATTGCTTCCCATGAGGTTTTTGAAATTTATGAGGAAAAATCAGAATCAAAATACCTGTCTTCATTCAAGGGGAAAAACAATTTTCTATTGATTGTCACTGATAGGATGATGATTTTAGGTCTGTTTAAAGAAAATGGGCATTTTGATCAAAATAGGTTATTGACTTCCAAAAATGGGGATGCCATTAAATGGGCAAATAATCTATTTAAAAACTTTAAAAAGAAAAATAAATGAGTTTAAACTCATTTATAATATTTTTCTAGGTAATCTTTTAAATCAGCAATTGGTATTCTTTCCTGAGCTTCGCTGTCCCTGTCTCTTACAGTAACCTGGTTGTCTTCAAGGGTATCAAAATCTACTGTAACGGCAAGAGGAACTCCAATTTCATCAGCTCTTGCATATCTTTTACCAATTGTTCCGGTAGCATCATATTCAACAGTGAAACCTGCCATTCTTAGGTTTTCTGTTAATTCCTGAGCTATTTCACGAGGACCTTCCTTGTTGACAAGAGGGAATATTCCCAGTTGAACCGGAGCTACGGACTTATCAAATTTGAAGTAGTCCTTTTCATCGGTTTCGGCAAATGAATGCAATAAAACTGAATAGGTTATACGGTCGATACCGAATGAAGGTTCAATGACATGGGGAACTATTTTTTCTCCGGTTATTTCCTCTTCAACATCTTCGAAGATAAGCAAGTCTTCTGTAACCTCATAGATTTTATCCAATTCCACGGTGAACTTGCCGTCTTTTTCAAGGGCTTCCCTGATTTCATCGACGTCCGCTTCTTCTATTGCCTGTTTTACTTTTGGGGAATCTCCTTTGAATATTGGTCCGAATTTGGATAAGTTAGGTTTGACTACTGTTTTTTGGACTTTTTTAGGTTCGTCATATTCTACAAAGACATTCAATTCATCATTACTGAATTCGGAGTGTGAAGTTAAGTCATAATCTCCCCTGTCTGCAATTCCTATGATTTCAACCCATCCGTATTTGTCAGTCAGAACTTCAACATCCCAACAGTCAAGGGCATAGTGTGCCATTTCTCCTTTCAGGTGTTGTCTGAATCTTAAAACATCTTCTGGAATTCCAATTTCTGTCAGGAACTTGCGGGCTAAATATAATTGGTAAATCAGCATTTCATTAGCTACAATGCCTTTATCCAATGCTTCACGTGCAGTAATTTCTATAGGCTCCAAATTCTTTTCCTGCACTTCCTGTGAATTTAGGCGAAGAACCACATCTTCAATCTGTGAAAATTTAGGATGTGTCTTATCTTTAGGGTTCAAAAAGATTTCAGCTTCAGCCTGTGTGAATTCTCTGAGTCTGATTACTCCTTGTCTTGGTGAAATTTCATTTCTGTATGCTTTTCCAAGCTGCACTGCACCGAATGGTAATTTTCCTCTGAAAAATCTTTCTAAACGTTTGAATAAAATGAATATTCCTTGTGCTGTTTCAGGCCTCATGTAACCAACTTTGTCCCCTTTGGCACCAATTTCAGTTTTGAACATTAAATTGTAATTCCAGATGTTGGACAATTTGCCTCCGCACTCAGGACAGACTATGTCATTGTCAATCACGATTTGGTCAAGCTCTTCATTTTCAAGGCTTTCCACATCTTCACCGATTACTTCTTCAATGATGTGATCTGCTCTGAATACTTCTCCACAACTTTCACATTTGCACATTGGATCGGTAAAGTTATCAACGTGTCCTGATGCTTTTAAAACTTCTTTCGGCATTACTGTAGGGCCTTCGATTTCATAAAATCCTTCCCCTGAAACGTATTGCTTTCTCCATTTTTGCATGATGTTGTTTTTTAGGCTTGCTCCAAGAGGTCCGTAATCGGTAAAACCGGATACTCCTGAATATATCTCGAAAGATGGCCATAAAAATCCTCTTTTTGCACTGACGTTAGACATTTTATCATGATTCATAAATATTAACTCCTATTCTTTTTTCAATTCATAATCTTGTTTAATTCTACTGCTTTCAGGGCGTGTCTGGCCCATATATTTACTGTTTCTTTCAGGGTGTCCATAAGGCAATTCTGAAGGTGTGGTCATTGTTTCAAAAACAATTTGACATACCCTTTGACCGGGATATAATGCCACAGGCATTGCACCGATGTTGGATATTTCCAAGGTGATTTTCCCTTCAAATCCAGGGTCGATAAATCCTGCAGTAACGTGCATTGTAACTCCTAATCTGCCCATGCTTGAGCGGCCTTCCACTCTTGCAACAAGGTCATCAGGCACTTTAACGTACTCCAATGTGGTGGCAAGGGCAAATTCGTTCGGATGTATTATGAATGCTTCGCCTTCAGGCACAATCATTGATTCCATATATGATGCGATATCCTCTTCATCTTCAGGATCGATATATGGTTTTCTAATCACTTTAAATACTTTAAATTCATCCCCTAATCTCATATCAACAGATGATGGTTGTATCTGTTTTTCATCTTGAAGGGGTTCAAATCCAATTTTACCTTCTTTTAAATATTCTTTTATTGTTTTATCACTTAAAATTGCCATATTTTCACACAAGTAATTTAATAAATATTATTCTCTTATCTCAAGTAAATTGTCCATTCTATTGACCACATTGTCAATGCTTTCATCTGTGTAGTCAATTGTAATGGCTCCAAATTTGCAGACATTTGTACAGAGTCCGCAGCCTTTGCAAATGTCATAGTCAATGGATATTTTATTGTCTTTAAGGCTTATCGCCTGAAACATGCAGACTTCATCTAAACATTTCTTACACAATCTGCATTGGTCCTCATGAAGTTTGACTTCAACGCCCTCGAGTTTTTCTAATTTGTCGCTGATGTCATCATCTAAATTCGGATATACCTTCCATAAACAGCAGCAAGGGCAGCAATGACAAATGGTCAGCAATCCTTTTCCTGGACGAATATTCATCCAGACGGTATCGATTTTATTTCTGCCGATAATATGACTTAAACCTGCTGCATCTGCTTTATCTACCTGAGCCAATGCCTCTTCAACTGTAGCCGTGTGGCCGATATGTCTTGGAATCTTGCGGCTTGTTGGTCCGAGGAAAATGCATCCAATGTCTTGAGGATAATCTTTGCAATCGTTGGATGTCCTGCAAAGGCAGGTATCCATGATTACAATGTCATCGCAGCGTTTGATGACCTCCTTAATCACCTGGGTTGGCAGAAATTCAGAACCTTCGGATTCAATTTTCTTGTTAATCTGGATAGTGTTGGGTATAACAACTATTTCATCATCTTCAAACAGCATCTTATCAATGACTTTTTTATAGGTCTTTGATTTTTTGGTAATCTCGGCTATCCAAAATCTCCAATTGAATATGTATTTGAGAGTGAATCTGCTAAGGTCTACAAATCTGGGTCGTCTCATTGTTCACCAATCTTATTTTTCAATCGTCTTAATATGCCTTTCAAGGTATGTATTTCTCGGCTGGTTATGAATGCTCTTGAAACAATGTTATTGAATGTTTTAAGACCATTACTTTTCTTATGGTCAGGAATGTCCAAGCAGTCAATCAGTTCTCCCATATCCTTAACCAGGTATTTTTTCTCCAAGTCTCCGCTTTCATTAAGTCCTTCAACCCTATAATCGTGCTTGTTTTTAAACAGTTCATAAAATATGATTGCAGCTGCATGGGATATGTTCATGATAGGGTAAGTCGGGTCAGTTGGAATTGATACGCAAATGTCACAGTCCCCAATTTCTTTATTTGAAAGGCCATCGCCTTCCCTTCCAAATAGGATTGCTATCTTATTTGAAACATTTAGGGATTTTCCAAGCTCTTCGGGCCTTATGGGGATTCTTGATAGATTATAGCTTCCTCCTGCCATTCCAGTTGAAGCGACTTTAAAATCAATTCTTTGGGATTGATAAAAGTCATCCAGGCTGGGATATATCTTTGCATTTTCAACAATGTATTTTCCATGTGTAGCCTGATAGTATGCTTCATTTGTCAGTTTTGGAGGATTAATCAATACCAAATTTTTCAATCCAAAGTTTGCCATGGTTCTTGCAAGAAAGCCTATGTTTCCAGGAGTTTCACACTCCACAAAAACAATGTAAATATTCTCTTTAAAAAGGCTGATTTCTTCATCTTCCTTTTCTCTAATGAGCTTTGCACGTGCACTTCCTCTTGATTGGCTTCTGGATTTTGATTTCTTTGTTGAAGTTGACTTTTTTTCGGTTTTGCTTTCCTCTTTATCTTCAGGTGAAGACATTGTTGTAGTTTCAACCACTTTTTCTTCACTTACAGCAGCATCTCCTATTTTAATCAACTCCAATTCTAATTATTCATAAGCTTTATCCAATAACTCTAGTAAATGCATTGTTTTTACATCTTCACATCCGATGTCATCCAAGCCATCCTGCAGGTTCCTCTTACAGAATGGACATATTGTCACCACTGCTTCGGCACCGGTGTCCTTAATCATTTCAGCTTTTGATCTTGACAGTTCCATTGCAATTTCAGGTTTTCCGGATTTGATTCCGCCTCCCGCACCGCAGCATTGGCAAGGGTATTTCATCTCTTCAAGTTCAACGCCAGGAATCATTTCAATGATTTCCCTTGGCTGGTCTTTGATGCCCTGGCCCCTTCCAAGGTGGCATGGATCGTGATATGTGACTTTCATGTCCAATTCCTTCAATTTGGAAGTATCTAGCTTATCGACCAGAAATTCGCTGATGTCCATCACATTCAGTTTGGAACCGAATTCCGGATGATTGTTTTTCAATGTTGCTCCACAGCCTGAGCATATTGTAATGACAGTATCATAATCCTTGAAGACCTCCTTGTTTTTGTCAACAAGATCCTGCACTATATCGGTTTGGCCGGTTCTTAAAAGGGGTGAACCGCAGCATACCTGGCCTTCAGGCACATCAATGTCGATTCCGTTTTCCTTTAGAATCTTGACCAGTTTATGTCCGGTTTCAGGGAATTTGTAGTCAACCATACAACCTGTAAAGAATGCGATTTTTGAGCCGGTCTTGTTTTCGGCCTCTTCGATAAATGGGGTTTTGTCTGTTGTAACTGACCTTCCACTTTTCAGGATGTTTTCCTTGAATGCAACATGTTCCGGAAGTGGTCCTGAACCGTTTGCAACAGCAATTGCTCTCATCTTTTCGATTGCATCTCCAAATGTGTTGATGTTTTTAGGGCATACTGCCAGACATTTTCCGCAGCTGGTACAGTTGTACAATCCATCATCTAATGCTTCTTTTAATCTGTCAAAGTTATCCCTTGGGTCTGCATCAAATTTTCTAATGTATCGCATGAGATATGGTCCACCAAACTCTTCTGTTGCAATGTTTACGACAGGACAGGTTGAATAGCATGAGTAGCATTCTATGCAACTTCTGACCTTTTTGGTTTCGGATGAATCTTGTTTGGTAATGCGGTTGTCCAATTCTTCGCATTTATGGTCACATTGAATGGATAATTCTAAATCTTTGACTTTAGCTTCAATGCTGGACTTGTCAACAATCAAATCTTTAATCACAGGGAATTTAAGAGGTTCGATAATTGCTCCGTCTTTAATTTCTTTTTGGCATGCCAAAGCTCCGTTTCCCTTAAACAGTATTCCACAAGATCCACATTGTCCTGCTCTACATGAACTTTGAAAACTGATGTCGGCATCATATTTGTCATTAATGGCTTGTAGAGCATCCAGAACTTTCATGTGATCGGTTTTTTCTATTTCATAGCACTCCAAATGCGGTTCTGTGTCAGTTTCACTGTTGAATCTTGAAACATAAACCTTAATCATTTTATCCTCCCAAATCTTGTAAGTTTATAAATTATTATAATATAATATTTGTGTCTTATCGAATATATTATACTTACTATTTTTTTTAAAAATATAAAATTACTTTTCGTTTTTGTCTGAAATTTTGTGCAAAAAAGTTTTTATAAGTAAATTAAATCTTTAATCATGTCAAACATTGATGGATTTAAAATTGAAAACGAAGATTCAGACTTTCCATTCTACAACAACAATCCTCATATCCCTAAATGGGGTTGGATTGTTTTGTTCTTTGCAATGGTTATGGGATTCATTTTATCCATTAGTTCCAATCTTATTGTCCTTATTTTATCATGTGCAGTGATTATTGTTCCTGTATTATACTTTTTGAAATGGGATTATACGGTAATATTTAAAAAACTTTCCGCTAGAGATGTTGCTCTTGCGATAGCCCTTTTTGTAGGATATATTGTTTATGCCCTTGCAATGGATTTTGTTTTAGGGAATTTTGGTATAGTTGGAGGAGATCTTGTTGGAAGTCACCCTACCTGGATGGATATTCCCCCATTGTTCTTCTCATTAATGGTTGAAGAGTTTCTTAAATTCATTCCATTCATGTTCTTTTTACGGGTGGCATTTAAATTTTCGAATAATCGTAAGTTATCCGTGATTGTATCAATGGCTGTGGTAATGCTGTTCTTTGCATCTTTGCATGCATATAACTGGAACATGTTTGTTTATGCAATTTTCATACAGGGCTTTGGTTCAATATTCGAGTTTATTGGATATATAAAGACCAAAAATATTTTAGTTTCCTACATTACCCATATGCTTACAGATATTTTAGGATTTTCTGTGGCAATACTGGGATTATAATATAATTTCAATTGAAATCCTCTAAAATTGAGGATTCAACTTTATTTTTTAATTTGATTTTTGAAAATATACTTATACTTTGAAGTATTAAATTAATTATGTATTAACGATAATTTTGAGGAAATCATAATGAATTTAAAAGAATTAGTTACAGGAGAATCCGGCGAAAAACAGTTTTTGCTTGGAAATGAAGCTGCCGTTAGAGGAGTGATAGAGGCAGGGGTTTCCATTGCATCCACATATCCTGGAACTCCTTCATCAGAAATTGGAAATGTATTGTCAGTATTGGCTAAGGATGCCAATATTTATTTTGAGTTTTCAACCAATGAAAAAGTTGCCATGGAGGTTGCGGCCACCGCAGCTGCTTCAGGATTGAGGTCATTCACTTTCATGAAGCATGTGGGTATGAATGTTGCAGCAGACTCATTCATGACTACAGCATACTCAGGGGTAACCGGTGGAATGGTGATTTTAGTTGCAGACGACCCGTCACTATTTTCATCTCAAAACGAACAGGACACACGTAATTATGCAAGAATCGCTAATGTGCCTATTTTGGAGCCGTCAAACTGTCAGGAAGTAAAAGACATGGTCAAATATGCATTTGACCTATCAGAACAGTTCGGTTTGCCTGTAATAGTCAGAACCACTACCCGTGTTTCACATATGAGGGGAGTAGTCGAGTTTGGAGATGTTAATGATAATTCATCAAACAGTGATAATCACTGGAAGAGAGGTCACTTCAAAAAGGATCCTTCAAAATATGTTCCTGTTCCGGCATTTGCAGGGGATATGCATGTCAGATTATGGGATAAAATCAAAAAAATCGAAGGATTATCAAATAAAAGTGAATTCAATAGTGAAATCAATTTTTCAGATGAAAAAGTCTATGGATTGATAGCTTCAAGCAGTGCATATAACTATGCTCATGACATTGTCAAATTCAATGATTTGAATGTAAATATCTTAAAATTAGGATTTTCCTATCCTTTCCCACAGGACAAGGTTGTTGAATTCCTTGAGGATTTGGATGAGGTATTCGTAGTTGAAGAGGTTGACCCGATTATTGAAAGGGATGTGCTTGCTGCAATCGGAGCCAAAAACCTTGATGTCATTGTCCATGGTAAGCTGGATGGAACATTCCCTCTTTATCATGAATTCAACTCAGACATTGTTGCACAAGGTTTGGATGAGGTTTTAAACTTCGATGAAAAAGAAACGGTAAATTATTCTTCAAGTTTGGAAGACCTGCAGGAGAATATTCCCTCCAGAGCTCCGGTATTATGTGCGGGATGTCCTCACAGGGCAATGTATTATGGAATAAACCTTGCAATTGAGGAGCTGGGTCTAAAACCTGCAGACGTTATTTTCGCATCAGACATTGGATGTTATACATTGGGAATCAACCCTCCATACAATGCTGCAGATTACCTATTGTCAATGGGTTCAAGCGTAGGGGACGGTTGCGGATTTTCAGTTTCAACAGATCAGAAGGTGGCAAGCTTCATTGGGGACTCCACATTTTTCCACAGTGGCGTTTCACCTCTAATCAATGCAGTCCACAACAAGCACAACTTTGTTTTGACAGTTCTTGACAACAGGATTACTGCAATGACAGGAGGTCAGCCTAACCCTGGAATTCCTGTTGATGGAATGGGCGATGAGGCTCCTGAAGTATCAATACGCAAGCTTGCATTGGCTTGTGGATGCGATTATGTACGTGTAATAAATCCATTCAATCTAGAGCAGGTTGTTAAAACTTATAATGAGGCATTTGAAAGAAACGATACTGCAGTAATCATATCAAAAGCTCCATGTACATTAATCAAAGGATTGACTAAAAAGCCACCGGTCAATTTTGTTGAAGGCAACTGCAATTACTGTGACAAATGTGTAAGTGAACTTGCATGTCCTGCCATCTCCAAAGTTGATGGAAAGATTACAATTGATAAGGCACAATGTGATGGATGTAATGTATGTATACAGGTCTGTAAGTATGGTGCTCTAGAGGCAGGTAGGTGATAGTATGGATAATAATTATTGTATTTATATTTGTGGTGTAGGAGGTCAGGGAATCATTAAAACTTCCACAATCATTGGTGAAGCTGCAATGAATCAGGGTTTGGATGTCGTAATGAGTGAAATCCATGGAATGTCTCAAAGGGGCGGTTCTGTTTCTACAGAGCTGAAGATTGGAGGATATAATTCATCAATCATACCTAATCAGGCTGCGGACATGTTGCTTTCCTTTGAACCTATTGAAACAATAAGGGGACTTGACAAGGTAAACTCAGAAACTAAAATAGTTTATAATACTCATCCGATTATTCCTTCTTCAACTGACAAGGATTATCCAAGTGTTGACGGCATAACAAAAACCTTAAAAGAAAACTTCAAGCATGTGCTTCCGATTGATGGGACCAGATTGGCTGTTGAGGCCGGAAGTGTTTTATCATTAAACATGGTTCTCTTAGGAGCGGTCACTGCTGATGACAAGTTTCCACTTACAAAAGAATCAGTCATTGATGCAATGAAAAATAACCTGAAACCTAAATTCCATGAAATGAATTTAAAGGCAATTGAAAGTGGGTATCAATCCATCAAAGGTTAAATTTTAAATAGTATTTATACTAAACTATTAACTATATAAACAGTTGTGGTATTATGGCTTACAGAATTGACAATGCAATTGTAAAAAAGGATAGGGACGGTAGAATAACATTAATTGATCCAGAAAATGTTTTTAAAGATGAAGATGCTTTCATTGCAATTAAAAGTGATGATTTAATCACAATTCAGCTTTTAATCAATGGTATCTTAAGTAATGATTTCCAAAACTGGAGAGAATTGGGAAACATTCCTGAAAACGAACCATTAAAAGGTCTTTTCGTACGTTTAGGTTATTCAAAAGAAGATATATCTAAATTATTAAAAGAATTTTAGGTATTCTTTCTTAACTATTTTTTTTTTATAAATGAATTAATTTTCGTAGTTTTTAATATTTAAGAGTGTATTAACTCTATTTTAGTGTATTATGTATTTAAATTTGGATAATGATTTATTCCTATTTATATTTTTAATATTTTCTTTTTTCAATCTCATTTACTTCTTTTTTTGCTAAAATAAGAAAAAGTTGTACCAGTTTGCAATATTGCTTTCGTTAATCCATCTTATTTAAACGGAGATGGTTTGATTTTCATATCAAAGTTTATATAACTTGTTTTTAATAATTATGGTTATAAATCTTGGAGGTATGTTATTATGGCAGAATTTCAAGAGGATATGCTTTTTAAAAATGTTTCTGATGAGGATGCTGGGATTCTTATAGAGCTCTTGGGCAAAAAATCTAAAAAAGTTAAGCCATGGACTAAAGAATTAAGACATATTGATCCAAAAAATTTCAGACCCGATTTGATTCTGGAGTTGGATGATGAAAATTTGATATTGGAATTTCAAAGCACTGATGTTGGTGATGATTTTTCAAGAAGAGGACATTCTTATGTTGCTATAACCGATCAAAATAAGAAAAATAAAAAAGAAGTTAATTTAGTAGTTTTAAGCACTGTTGAAGATTCAAAAATTGTGGAATACAAAGTAAACAAGCTTAATGTGTTTAGGTATGAGGTATTTGGTCTAAATAACTTGGACAGTGAAGAAATTATAAATAATGTAAAGAACAAAATTAAGGATAACAAATTGCCAAACGGTCGAGAAATTATATTGTTATCTTTAGTTCCCTTAAGCAAAAAAGGTGAAAATATTGTTGAATATATTTACAGGGTTGTAAATATTATAATTAAACTAAAAAATTTAACAATATCTCAAAAGGATTTAGCTTTTGGGATAATGTGGTTAACAACTGACAAATTCGTTGAAGATTCATTAGAAAGAAACATTATTTGTGATTTGCTAGGTGATAGAATGAGTTTGATTCATGAATATGGTGAGAATAAGTATAATGATGGGAAAGATGATGGTATTGAGCAAGGTATTGAGCAAGGTATTGAGCAAGGTATTGAGCTTATTATTGTTAATTTGTTGAAATCTGGCGATGAAGCTAGTGTTATTGCTGAAAAAACCGATATTTCCATAGAAGATGTGCTTAAAATTAAAGAAAAACATAGTTTATAAATTATTTTGGGATTCAATGAGTTTGATTCATGAATATGGTGAGAATAAGTATAATGATGGGAAAGATGATGGTATTGAGCAAGGTATTGAGCAAGGTATTGAGCTTATTATTGTTAATCTGTTGAAATCTGGCGATGAATCCAGCGTCATTGCTAAAAAAAGTAATATTTCATTAGAAAAAGTGCTTGAAATTAAGCAAAAAAATAAGTTGTAGAAAAGAAGTTAATCTTTTCTATAAATCTTTTATGTCTTCAGCATCCAGTATTTTGACGTTGCTTTCATTTAAGGCATCAACAG
>CADBHR010000010.1 GCA_902794475.1 uncultured Methanobrevibacter sp.
AAAAAAATAAATAAAAAAGATAGTACACCCAATAGTGCAATTCATCCATGACCTTGAAGAGGTCATGGTATTCTTGCATCATTTAGATAAAATATTCAGAACAGATTACCGCTATCTTAAAAGACATCATCAGGTACATTATCCTTAAAAATACAGTTTCTTGATTTGTATTTTGAAGATTTCTTCAGAAATATCCTCCTCAAAATTCACAAATAATCTGGCAAAGCTGACTTCAGCGGGACACCATATAATGAGAATAGAAAAAAATGTGGGGGATTCACTCCCAATTGGTTTATATTGAACCTCTCCGACCTAAAAGAGGTCGGAGTATTCTTTCACTAATTTGATAAAAAAATACTAATTTTAGAATGCTACTGCTTCAACGTTGTTGTCTTTGTTGAAGTCGTTTAATGTTGAAAGCAATTTGGATGCATCCATGTTGCTTGAATCTTTAGCCCAAACAGCTACGATGTATTGTTCACCGCCAGCATTGATTACTTCTGAAACACCATGTGTTGCATGTTCGTAATCAGTGAAGTTTGCAATGTGGTCTGATCCAACATTAAGGCTTAAGTCATCATCCGGTACGATGTATTCTCTTCCGTCATGATGAATGATTCCTTCTAAAACATCATCATTTTCAATATCATCATAAACATCGTCATTCACGTTTTTGTAAATTGAAATTCCACAGTCTTTGTTGCCATCTGCATATACTGAATAGTATTCACCGTTATATACACTTTTGTAATTATTATCTATTTTAAAATCGTTTACGCTTGCTGCACATGCTCCGCCAATGAGGAGGGAGGTTACGATTAATGCGAAAAATATTTTTTTTACATCCATGTTATCATCCTTTTTAATTTTTTAGACTGTGAGAGAAGGTTTTTGTTTAATCCTCTTCAAAGTTCTGTTTAATGTATATAAAACGACCATATATAAAGTTTTTCGCATGTAAGTGATTACTTGCATATTATTTTATAAATTGAATGCCTATAATAGTTTATTTTGAAAAAAAATATTTGAGCCTCTCCGGATTGTAGAAGCAGGAGAGGTTAAATGCCTGCAATATCCTTTATCACTTCACCGGCAATTATCAATCCGGCAACTGACGGTACAAATGAAACGCTGCCTTTCACCTTGAATTTCCTGTTCTGGTTTATTTCACAGTCATTTGTGTTTATCGCATGCTCCTTTGAGTATACGACTTTCAGCTTTTCTATATTTCTCTTTCTTAAGTCCTTTTTCATTATTTTGGCGAGGGGGCACACTGAGGTTTCATAGATGTCTGCAACTTCAAACATTGTGGGGTCAAGCTTGTTTCCGGTTCCCATAGAAGAGATGACAGGGACATTCAGGGCATCGCATTTGCATATCACCGCAATCTTTGCCATTATGGTATCGACGCAGTCAACCGCATATGACAAATCCTCGGTAATGATGTCTGATGTCGAATCGGCCATGTAGAATTCCTTATGAATCTCAACATTTGCATCCGGATTGATTTCGAGGATTCTTTCCCTCATCAAATCGACCTTATATCTGCCTATTGTGTTTACATTTGCAATCAGCTGCCTGTTGATGTTGCTTTCATCTGTCTTGTCGAAATCTATCAAAATGAAATTTCCAACACCGCTTCTGGCGAGTCCTTCACAGACAAAAGATCCTACTCCTCCAAGGCCAAAAACTGCAACCTTCGCTTCCTTTAACTTTTCCATTCCCTCATTTCCAATCAACATCTCTGTTCTTGAAAACTTACTTTCCATTCTCCTCACCAAAAAATATAATTTAATCCAACTTGTTATATAATAATTGAAGTCAAGACATTAAAAACTTAATGATAAAGTGATGATTTTATGATAATTGATACCCATTGCCATGTGTATAAAAGTGAAATGGAAAATGCAGAAGAGATAATCAAACAAGCATTAAATAATGATATCCATCTTATATTGAACGGCACAGATTTTAAAAGCAATATGGAAGTTCTTGAACTGGCAGACAAATATGAAAATGTCCATGCCGCTTTGGGATACTTCTATACATTGGCAGATGATATAACAGATGATGACATCGCCCTATTGGACCGACAGCTTGAAAATAACAATGTAGTTGCCGTTGGCGAAATAGGTCTTGACTATTATTATACAAAAGACAATAAGGACCGTCAGATTGAACTGTTTGAAAGGATGCTGGATTTGGCTAAAAAACATGGCCTGCCGGTGATTGTGCATTCAAGAAAGGCAATTCAGGACACATTTGACGTATTGAAAAGGCATGAAGTAGTCGGATCTCTTCATTGCTATCAGGGTTCGGCCGAAATGGCAAGGCGATTCCTTGAATTGGGTTTCTATATTGGAGTCGGAGGACCGGTTACCCTCACCAACAACAAAAAAACAAGAAAAATGGTAAAAACAATTGATATCAATCATATGATTGTAGAAACTGATTCTCCTTATTTGTCGCCTCAGGAAAAAAGAGGAGAAATAAATACTCCACTAAACATCAAATACATCATAAGAAAAATAGCACAATATTTAGACATGAATGATGATGATGTAATTGAAATAACATCAAAGAATGCCAAAAAGCTCTTCAATATTTAAATTTCAGGATAGAAATCAATATCATAACCCAATTTTATCATTATCCTCAGTTCGTCCCTGGCGTCAATGACTGCATTATGAGTTTCACAGTAGTCTTCAACACCGAGCATCTGAAGCATCGGCTCAACGCCATAGCCCCTTTTCAGCCGGCCTGTTTTGCAACATGGCATATGGTCTGGAATGCATGGGTTATGCTGCTTGTATGCTGCAACTTTCATTATATCATGCCAGCAGAAATCGGAAAGTTCAGGCAGATGATTCTTGTCGAATGAAGCATTGTATGCAAACAAATCATCAACACCATTGGAATTCAACAGAAGCTTCAAGTCATCAATTACTTCGACCCTTTGACCGGTAATTATCTCATGAGTGGTTTGTCTCATGCTATTTGAATACATTCCACCAATCTTTTCTTCTTTTGGAAGAATGTAGTAACGGGAATCGGTGCTTTCGAAATTCTTGCATCTTGCAATCAGAACTCCTATTGACATTACATCATTGTTCCAGTTCGTTTCGGTGTCTATGACTGCAAACTTTTTTCCCATTAAAATCACATTCGGTTTTTGATTTTATCTTGCCAATCGCATAGATATCTAGAATTCCTGAGGTGGAATGACTCCAAATTCCAATTCAAAATCAGGTTCGAATTCCAATAGTTTTTGAGATATCAAATCCTTGAATTTCTTCAGGTTTTCTGAGGAGTCTGAAACCAAATATATCATTTCCGAATTTACCAATACTTCAGACAGATCTTCCTTAATTGGCCGGAATTTTGGTTTGAATCCTTTGCAGTATCCAATATCAGTTTTCATGGTTTTAATTTCATCAATAAAGTCATAGGTTTTTGGCTTTATGAAACTAATCTTATCGAATTTGACGATTATATATCCTGCATAATCAACTGTTACAATCATATGCTTATCTTCTTCATCCATAAGGATATACTCAGCATTCAATTCATCAAGGTTTTTAATTAATTCCCTTAATTTATCATCACATGATTTTTCATCATCAGATTTCAACTGAAAGAAAGTTACATCCAGAACAACCTCATTTGCATCGATGGGCTGCTTATCAAAATACATATGAGAAGAGGATTGAATGGTAACTTCTGCAAATTTGGAAATGACCTCATTTATCTTGTTAATTTTCCTCTCGTCCATTATTCCAACTGTATAACTTTTCTTTACAGACATGATTAAAAATATATTTTAATAAAATATATATTTTACTTCTGATTTTTCACCAGTTCTTTAACTTCATGCTGGTCATGTTTGAATTAAGTGGTGTAAGGCTTGGACGTTTTTCAACAAAAAGAGCATATCCGTCACTGTTTTCATCATATTCACGAACCAGATTAGAGGTAATCATTACCAAATCATCACTGTTTTGATTTTTCTCCAAAGGATAGTTAAACAAGTCCGCCTTTTCCTCATTGGTGTTGTCGATTACTCCCTTTTCAAGCATCCTATGGGAGAGGTGAGTGATTTTGACCTCTTCAGACTCATAGTTGGTGGGGACATTCAGATTGAACAGGTCAACACCATCAGGGAATCCTTCATTGATGATTTTCAGGACAATGTCATGGAGAACCTTTTTTGCCAAATCGAAATCATATTCAAGATACCATTCGCCATTTTCATCCTGCCGGTATGATGTTTCAGGGTCAATAAAAAGAGAAACTGCTATTGCTGGAATTCCCAGGCTTACCGCTTCAAGCGCCGCACACACAGTACCTGATGATGTGATGTCACAGCTAATATTTACTCCCTGATTTATTCCGGATATTACAAGATCAGGTTTAATGTCCATCACATAATCTGCGCCGACTATGACTGCATCTGCAGGACTTCCGGAAACGCCGTAGGCGGGACTTCCATCCTCAAGTTTGCAGGACTCCAATTTCAAATGTTTGAATAGTGTTATTCGACGACCTACGCTACTGTTGTTTTTGTCTGGAGCTACGACATATACATTGGCCAAATCTTCAACAGCCTGTTTTGCGGCCAATATTCCCGGTGCTGAAACCCCATCATCATTGGATATTAAAATGTTCATAGTGTCAAAACCTTGAAATGTGTTGTTATTGATTGTATATATCACTTTTCAATTAAAAAAATATTACTAATCCCATCGCTAAAAAGACTAAAAATTTGGATACTTGCCGTGGCAGTGGAGTTGGTGAAAATGATTTATCAAAAAAATTTTTTAATTAAAAAATATAAAAACTTAAATGAGACACATTACGGAAATGATGGTGTGTTTAACTTAATCTAAAAAATCATTAACAATTGAATCAGAATCATCATCATTCAGATTGGAGATGACGACATGAAAGATGAAAAATCAATGAATGAAAACAATGCAAACAGAATGAGCAAAAATGAGTATTATCTTGCAATTGCCCTTGCAGTATCAAAAAGAAGCACATGCCTGAAAAGACGATATGGAGCAGTGATAGTCAACAACGACGAGATAGTCAGTACCGGATATAATGGAAATCCCAGGGGAGAGGAAAACTGCTGCGATAGAGGGGATTGCCAAAGAATGAATCTCCCATCAAATTCAGGTAACTATAATGACTGTTTTTCAGTCCATGCCGAACAGAATGCTATGATTAGTGCAAGCAGAAATGAAATGCTTGGCTCAACAATATATCTTGCCGGTGAAAAGTACGACAATGACAAATGGGTGGAAATTGAAGATGCAGAACCTTGCCCAATATGCTTTAGAATGATAAAAAACTCCGGAATATACAAAATCGTCAGCAAGAAAGGGATTTTAAAACTGAGAAATTAAATTTATGATTATTTTTAAAAAAAATCGGTTAGGGCATCAAAGTTGAAAACACCTATTCTTAAAAAATAATTTCAAGGGAGAATACCATGCAATCAATAACCTTGAATGCAAAAACACGAAACCTTATACTCGCACTATTCACAATGGGAGCATTCATGGGTTCATTGGATACAGGAATAATCGGACCGGTGCTGCCTTCTATCGAAATGGCCTATAATCTGACAACAAGACAATCAAGCTGGATATTTACCCTATTCATAATTTCATTCATGATCGGGTCACCCATCATGGCCAAATTTTCGGACTTCTACGGTAGAAAAAAGATTTTCATTCTGGATGTGATACTCTTTGCAATAGGATCCAGCCTTATCGCATTTTCCCCCAATATTGAATTCATATTCCTGGGAAGAATTGTTCAGGGGTTAGGATGTGGAGGCCTGTTTCCTGTAGCTGGAGCATTTATAGGAGATTCATTTCCATTAAATGAACGGGGAAAAGCATTAGGCATTCTTGGAAGTGTATTTGGAATTTCAGCCCTTGGAGGGCCATTGGTTGGAGCGGCCTTAATTCCATTCGGATGGAACTGGTGTTTTACAATCAATATACCAATCAGCATATTTCTGCTATTGTTTGCATTATACATCCTACCCGATACTGAAAATCAAAGGAAGCTGAAAATCGATTATCTGGGAATAGCAATATTGAGCATACTTTCAATATTTTTGGCATACGGATTGAACCAAATAGATTCAAGCGATTTCATCAACAGCCTAACATCACTCAATGTAGCACCATTTCTGATAGCATTCATTATTTTAATTCCCATTTTTGTAAAAGTTGAAAAAAGAGCACAGGAATCGATTGTACCATTGCACATGCTTAAAAACAAGGAGATATCCATCGCATGCATTGAAACATTATGTTACGGCATAATCTATTCTTCGGCCATATTCATTCCATCTCTGGTAATCCTTTCAATGGGTTTGAATGACCAGCTTGCAAGTCTGATGCTGATTCCAATTCTTGGTGCCAATGCCGTTGCAGCGCCAGTTCTGGGCAAGATTCTTGATTCCACAGGTTCACGCAAAATCATGATGATCGGAACACTTATGCTGACAGTCGGTTTGATTGCCGTTGCAGTATATCCCAATAATTTCATATTCTTTATTATTGCAGGATGTCTGATTGGCGTTGGCCTAGTGACAATAATAGGTGCCCCATTAAGATACATCGTTTTGATTGAAGCGAAACCTCATGAAAGGGGAGCGGGCCAAGCCATCGTAAATATGCTATCAAGTGCTGGACAGCTGATAGGAGGAGCGCTTATAGGCGGTGTGATTGCCTCATTTTCAGGAATTCTAGGTTATAAGGCCAGTTTGATTCTGGCCGCAATAGTTGGATTCATAGCATTTCTGTTCACTTTTAAACTAAAGAGTCGTGACGAGCAATTGGAAACAATGAAATCAAACCAATGAAACAATCAAGAATATTAAAAATTTCTTCAACAATTTTGATGTAATTGTTGAAACCATAGTTTTCATGAACCGTTCGATTAAAATTAAGAAAGTTCATTATGAAAATATAAGTTTGTCACCTATGTCATGTGCATCAACAAAAAAATTAATCAAATTTTACAATATGTAAAGTATTTATTTCAAGAAAAACTTAAATACTTATTATGACAATTAAACGGAAATTTATTCTAGGAGTCATCAATGAAGCTGACATAACTAACGTGAATGATGTCATAACACCATATGTAACTGAAATAAAGGATATATCCTCCCATATGTATTTTGCCAAACAACCAATTGATTCCACTCACATACCAAATGATGTTTTTTTCTTTCAGATCACTGCAGAAAATGAATTGAAAATGAATAAGAAAGTGGAAAACATGATTAATGATTTGCAAAATCTAAAAGTCGACTATGTTTTAAGGGATGAAGAAACCGGAGAATTTTTGGTAACAGTTAAATATGGCGGCCAAGTAGCCATCAAATTCGATCATATTAAATTTTTAAAGAAAGGAACATTTCAAAAAATTGACGAATTGAAATTTTTCAACACAGAATATGGATATTGCAAAGGTTTCAAGCCTAATTTCAGACCTCTTGAAGACAAATCTATTGAAGATATTGAAGTTTTACCCGAAATCATTTATATCACTGCTAATTCAGAAGAAAACCTGTTAAAATTAAGAGATTATCTTTTTGATAAAGTGTCACAAATCAATCCTGATTTAGAAACCGAATTTACATGGTTTTTCAGATAGTTTCATCGACCATAATCATTTGAATTAGAAGTTTGATTTAATATATCTTCAACTTTCTCTTTATGTTCAAATAGTACGCATCCCCCTTCATGGTCATCCATTAAGATGCCACCATCCCTCAATGTTTTGAAAAGGTTAGAATCCAATGCCCCAATAAGGGATGTATCACAAACATTGGTATCAGAATATGGTGAAGCAGGACAAGGCTCTGCGCCACCATGGGAATTTATATGGAAAAAACCCCTTCCTGCTGCCAGACAACCATCAGACAGTTTTTCATCCCCCGGAAATGACATGAACAGCATATTACGATAATCATTTCTCAGGCGTTCTATTTCTCTAAAGAGCAATTCTCTTTCACTGTCGCCAGGTGCTAAATCATTTGTTTGATTATTCATAGGCACATATTCAATGAAAAACACAACCTTGCATCCCAAATCATGCAGCTTGTCAATGAAATCATTAGAAATCAATGAAAATATGTTTTCTTTAGTAAATGTGAGTGAAACTCCAAAAATGATATTTTTGCTTTTCATCACTTTCATTGATTCAATCAATTGGCCGTAGACTCCTTGTCCCCTTCTTGAATCGGTCACTTCTTCTTCGCCTTCAATGGACAGGATGGGAACAAGGTTTCTGTTATTATCCAAGAGTTTCATATAATCATCGCCAAGCAATGTTCCGTTTGTAAATATTGGAAAGAGTATTTCAGGATACTTGCTGGCTTTTATTATGACATCCTCCCTTAGCATCGGCTCTCCGCCGGCAAGGACTATGAAGCTTATTCCGATTTCCTTAGCTTGTCTGAATATTTCTTCCCATTGTTCATCGGAAAGTTGATTGACCGGCTCATCGTCACTGCATGCATCATTTGCCCTGGAGTAACATCCTGTGCAGTGCAGATTACAGCTGCTTGTAATGCTTGCAATCAGAAATGCAGGGATATTTTGGCCATTTTTCTCATATTCCTGTCTTATTTTTGTTGCTTTTCTTGCATATTTCGAAAATTTGAGCAGATAAATGCTTTCCTTAGGATTTTTAAGTGTGGCACGCATGGCATCCTTCACTATTATTTCTACGCCTTCAGAGAGATATTCCTGAATATTAAAATCGGACTCGGTCATTTTTTCACCTTCACACAGTCTAGGAGGAAATTTGCATGGTCTTCTGTTTGTCTAAAGAAATCATCAAGCAAATCCTGCGGAATGTCCTCATATTTTGAACAAATTTCCAAAAGCAGAAAGATTGGAAAGCTGTAATATTCCTTCGCCAGGAGTTCTGAATTGACATCATGTCTGATTACTCCGTTTTCTTTGAGAACCGTGAAGAATTCTTTCCAGAATATCAGCGGCTTCATCAATATCTCGTCATGGAAAAATTCCCTGATATTGTCATCATAATGCATCTGTATGAATATAAGTTTCCAAATTTTCAGGTTTCTTTCCCTGCTAAACATTTCTCTTATTGCTTCTGACCCCATATGATAGAACAATTCCGGATTTTCAAGCAACATCTCATTGTCTGCGGTTAAATCCAATTCTTCACTGTTAAGCATTTCATCATGTTCCAAGAGACCTGTCAGATATTCAAATATATCCATTAATATGGCTTCTTTTGAAGAGTAATGACTATATATTGAACTTTTCTTAATTCCAACTTCTTCGGCAATTTCCCTAAGAGATACTGAATCATATCCCTTTTTAGAAAATAAATCCAATGATACATCAAATATCTTTTCCTTCGTGTTCATTATCCTACCTACCGTTCGTTAGGTATACTATTTCTTTCATTATATATAAAGTTTATGAGAAATTTTTCTAAAAAAATAGGAAAAATCAAAAAAAATGAGCATAATTGTACTCATTTACTATAATTCAAAAACAATATCCTTGAATTTGGTAGCCGCTTCACCAATAGCTATTACCATCTCACAGTCCAGGTTTAACGCTTTTTTCAAACCGTCTCGAACTTCCTCTTTCGAAGCGCCCAAAGTTCCTGTCTTTTCAAAATCGTCGACATGGTTTAAAAAGATCTTGTCGTTCAGTTTCGGATTTTCCCTTAACTTATCAAGGGCTATTTTCTGTGATGCCCTGGAAGCCGGCACAATGAACTTTGAGAACTTCAGGACACTGTTGAAAATGTCAATATCTCCGATATAACCCGATTCGGAAGTCACCGTTATTACTGTTGTAAATTCACCGAACAGCTTTTTGAATTCCTTCAATACGGTTTCTACACCTGCGGGATTATGTGCATAGTCAACAAAAATGTCTTTACCCTTAACCTTGCCCAACTCTTCCATTCTTCCACTTACACCAGTAAACCCTGCAATTGTAGGCAATATTTTTTCAAAAGGCAAATCAAGAAATTCATGAGCGGCAATAATGACGCCTGTGATATTATAGACATTGTGAAGTCCATCCACCCCCATTTTGACTGTCAATTTTTCATTTGGAGTGTGCAGGTCAAATGTTCTGTCTTCCAGATTAACATTTGTGGCAATATAGTCAACTTGAGGAGTTGTAACACCGCATTGGCAAAAGTAATAACCGCAACCTGAAATTATTTCCTTTACAGACACTTCACGTCCGCAAACACATTCCTTCATACCTATTGAGTCCGGAAGCTCATCAACACCAAAGGTAATCACCTCTCCCTTGAAATCAAGTTCACGAAGCAATCCAATGATTGTAGGGTCATGACCGTTGACAATCAGCTTTCCGATTCCCAATTCCTTAATGAATTCACCCTTGACATTTGCATAATCCATAAAGCTTCCAAGGTCATTCAAATGGTCGGGAGTGATGTTTGTAATCAATCCGCCTGACATATCAGTATGCTTTACTATTCTTCCAACGGTTCCGGGAACTCCAAAGGTTCCCACCTCCAATATTCCCACATCACCATCCAATCTTGACTGCAGAATCGGAATGAACTCTGCATTTCCCTGCATTCCCTCAAGGTTATGTTCACATGGCTTTATACCGTTGTCGTATGCAATCATCTTCAGTAAAGTTGTTGAGGTTGTCTTGCCGTTGGTACCGGTTATTCCAAACACAGGCTTTTCAGGCTTGATTAATTCAATGACTTCCTCCAAGCTCAAGATAGGTTTTTCACAATTCCTGATAATATCTGCATCAGGAGATAAACTTAATGGTGGAATAACATAGTCTGCCTTTTTAAAAAACGTATCAGGAGTATTTCCATAAAATACCTCAATGTCATGGCCTTCCAATGATTTTGCAAATCTGCAATCCTTCTTAAAGGCCAAATCTGTTCCTACAACATCATAGCCCCTTTGATTAAGCACTCTTGCTATCAGGTTACCGTTAGCACCGCAAACCCCAATGACTCCAAAGGTAGTATTCTTATTCATACTTCCGACTTCCATCCTTAAGGCCTTTCATGATTTTGTTTAAAATATTAACCCTATCAAAAGATATGAGAGGTCCAATATGTAATATAACGTCTCCAGGTTCGGAATACTTGAATGATAGCTCGGCAGCCTCTTCCAATGTATCGGTAGCAACCTTTATCATCTTTTCATTTGTTATTGCATCCAGAATCTCATAGGCAATATGAATTTCAGTCTTTTGAATTGATTCATCGAAACCGCTTGCAAGTACAGCTTTGATATTATCATACTCATCAAGGATTCGGCCAACTTCCTCCTTGTCCCTTACCCAGGATGTGTCAAAGTGGTCCAGAAACACTACAAGGCTTTCCCCTTCAAAATAATCCAAAGTAGCCCTTATACCATCAGGCAGGAATGCCGCATCGATAATCACTTGCCTTCCATTGTAATCTCCATAATCCTCCATATGTGCAGAAATACCTTTAAATGTTGATAAAGCTTTAATAATGTCATCTTCACTTATTCCACAGTTTAAGCCAACTGCTGTTGCTCCAACAGCATTTTCAAAAAAGTAGCTCATCATATTAAAGGGAGTGGTGAATTGGCCACCATCATATGTGACGGTCAATGATTTGTCTCCCATTGTTCCCTTAAAGTCAGCATCATCTCCCATTGTATAAAAAATGGTGTCGTCCCTAAGCAAATCGGTTTCATACATGCATTCAGCATTGGCTATAAACTTTTCACTTATGTCCTGAATAATCAATTTACGCAAAATATAATTTTCATAAGATCCGCCGAATTCATTAAGATGCTCTTCGGTCAGGTAGGATAAAACACCTACCTTAATATCCAACTTTTTCAAAAGGCCCAATGTGCCGTGAGGAAGTTCAAAAACAGCTATATCGCAATTTTTGGCCTTGCCTGTAATGATGCCATCAATTATTGTTTCTGAAACAAGATTGTTTGCAAGTGAGGAACATGACCACACGTCATATCCGGCAGCCTTAAACACGCTGGTGATAAGCATTGTTGTTGTGGTCTTACCCATTGACCCGGTTATTCCAATGATATCAACCGGAACCAAGTCATTAACCGTCTGGGAGAAATCCTCATTGGTCAAGACCTTAACGTCACTTTCAGCAATCAGTTTTGCTATTGGCACATCATCAGACAATGTGGGTGGCATGTAAACCGCCTCAATACCTTCTAAAGTAGGTTCAGGATTATTTAAATCCAAAATTATCCCTTCACTTTCCATTTTATGCAACCATGTCTGATAAATAGGCTTGAACTCTGAAATTTCCTTTAAATCAGTAATAATAACTTTATGCCCTAAATAATTAAGCAGCCTTGCAACGGGTCTACTTGCATTTCCTGCACCAACAACTAAATAATTCATAATTGCTTTCACCCCACAACATTTATTATAATTTATGAATATTATTTAATTTAATATTTTGGATTTGTGTATAAATTGATATAAAAGAAGAAAATATGAACAAATCCCATATATATTTTTTAACAAAAATCAAACTTAAGTGAATAATTTTAAAATTAAATGCTCAATATTGTCCAAAAATGAGATTAGCAACTGATAGATTTTTTCATGGATTTTAAAAAAAACGATACTCTTACATCATTAAGATAAATTTAATATAACACATGAAATATACTTAATGAATAAGTGATGAAAAACAGAGGAGTCTTAATGCATGTTATAAAAGCAAAGAAGGAAAATTTGGAAGATATCATGACAATATACAGAATTGCACAGGATTTCATGATTGAATCAGGAAATCCGAAACAATGGGGCCACAGATATCCCACAAAAGACCTGATTGAAAGAGACATTGAAAACGGCGTTTGCCACCTGATATGTGATGATGAAAATATTCATGGAGTATTTGCCCTTTTTGACTGTGCAGAACCTACATATGAACATATTGAAAATGACAAATGGCTAAATGATGATGAATATGCAACAATACACAGAATCGCAAGCGACGGAAAGGTTCACGGCATATTCAAGTGTGCAATGACATATTGCAAAAGCAAATACCGAAACATCAGAATAGACACCCACGCAAGCAATATCGTAATGCAAAAACAAATTGAAAAAAATGGATTTGAGAAATGCGGCACCATATACGTAGCGGATGGATCACCCAGAATGGCATACCAATGGACAAAAGAGAGAATTTTTTAAAACCTGAATATTTCTCAAAAAATATATTACACTTGAAATAGAAATATATAATAGTTTAATATTGAATTGGATTGGATACTTATGAATGTGGAAAAGCTAGTTGGAAACACACCAATGATTAAGATTGATTATGAATATAAAGGAAAAGAGGGTAGCATATACACCAAACTTGAATACTACAATTATACCGGAAGCATAAAGGACAGAATTGCATTATATATCATCCAAAAAGAAAGGGAAAACGGCAATTTGTCTGATGGACAGCCAATTATTGAAGTTACAAGCGGCAATACAGGCATTGCATTTAGTGCAATCGGCGCCCTTTTCGGTCATGAAGTCCACATATTCATGCCGGATTGGGTATCCCTTGAGCGAAGAAAACTCATTGAGATGTATGGAGCTCACGTTCACCTTGTATCAAAAGAAGAAGGAGGATTCAAAAGGGCTTTAGAGATGGTGGACGACTTTGCAGAGGAAATTGGTGCATATAAGCCACTCCAATTTGATAATGAATTAAACACACAGGCACAATACTACACCACAGGCCAGGAAATTATCGAGGAGATTCCGGACGTGAATGCATTCGTTTCAGGAATAGGAACCGGCGGAACACTGATGGGAATAGGCCAGAGACTAAAAGACCACAATCCTGATGCCAAGATATTTGCCCTTGAACCATCAACACTTTCAATTCTTAAGATGGGAATGGAAGAGGGAAGCCATTTGATTGAAGGAATAGGCGATGACTTCATTCCAGGCATCGTGGATGAAGATTTGATTGATGATATAGTATTGATTGATGACTGCGATGCAATAAACATGTCAAAAAGAATTGCAAAAGAGTTTGGTTTGGGAATCGGCATTTCAAGCGGAGCTAATTTCCTTGCAAGCGTCATCATGGACAGTGATGATTTAAAAATCGCCACAGTCTTTCCGGACGACAACAAAAAATACATAACAACAAAACTGTCAGAAAAAATTGATGAAAATCCAAAGCTTCATTCAAATAATGTGAAACTCATCGGTTTTGAAGTAATTTAACTTTTTTTAAAAAATAAGAATGTTAGGGAATTTCCCTAACTGAAATCATAATGGATATTGTGCAGCTTGTACAGACATACCGAACTGCTTGAAGGGAAGGCATAAATCATGTAATCCAGCTCTTCAAGAGTTATCTTCTTATTTATTATGAATGCAAACATGTTTGCCACGTTTTCAGCATCGGCTGCATATATCTCCGCACCAACAATGTTCAAGTCCTTATCAACAATGACTTTTGCCTCAGCGGTCCTGTCATTTTTGAGCTCAAGAGAATAGGAGTTACCGTATCTTATTGTGTGGACATCATATTCATCACTTTCATCGGCAACATATGCAGGAACCCCAACGGTTGCAATCCTTGGAATGGTATAGGCAACTGCAGGAACTACCGGATATGTTATCTCATCGGCTTCGCCCAGCAATTCCTTTGCAAGGTATTTGGAGTGATGTATCGCAACGGTTACAAGCTTTGCAATTCCAGTATCTGCAACATCACCTGAAGCGTAGATGTTAGGCACTTCGCTTTGAAGATGTCCGTTGACCTTGATTCCCTTACTTGTGTATGTCAAGCCCACATTTTCAAGACCTATGTCCTCCACATTGGCGGTTCTACCCATTGCGGCTACGACATAGTCTCCTGTTAAGCTAAGGCCGCTTTCACACTTTACCGTAAATCCGTCCTCATAGGCCACGTTGTCAATTTTGGCTTCAGGATCCCTCAGCTCATCATCTGAGTTTAAGGCATTATCGACGTTCAATACCTTTTCCAGAGGATTATCTATTTCTACATTGCTAATGACTTCGGTTACTGTTTGGTTAAAATGGAAATTAATGTTTTTTTCTTTAAGTCTTTCAATTACCTTTTGTACATATGGTTGGTGGAAGTATTTCAAGGCCATGTTTCCTCTGATGATTACATCAGCACTGAGCCCAGCTTCGGCAAGGATTGATGCAAACTCCATTCCAACAAATCCTGCTCCTATTATAATGGCATGTTCTGGAAGCTCATCGATATCCAAATAGTCAGTGCTGTCATGAAGGTATTCCTTTCCGGGAATGTCAGGAATCACCGGCTTTAGGCCTGTGCATATTACAATCTTGTCTGTGGTGAATGTTTCATCTGCGACCTGAACTGTGTGCTCATCTAGAATGACTCCTTTTCCGTGGGCGACATCAAGATCATATTCCTTGAACTTGCCGTCTAAAAATGGCGCCATATTTGCAATGCGTTTTCTTTTCAGCTTCATCAAATCTGACCAGTTTACATTGAAATCGCCATCTTTTCCAACGCCTTCAAAATTTTCTGTCAATGCCTTTATTTCATAAGGCGCATCAAGCAATGCCTTTGAGTTGCAACCACGATTTGCACAGGTTCCACCGTATAGGCTTTCCTCTACGATTAAGATTTTAAGACCTGCTTTTCTTAAAAATCGGCCACCTTGCCAAGCGGCATTTCCACTTCCGATATATATTACATCATAATCCATTTTTCTAACCTCTTAGTTAATATATTGTCTTGGTCCAATATAAAAGTTAATTAATGATTTTTTAATAAAATGATAACATGAAAGAATATCTTTATATTGATTCAGCTGATGATTCCAGTCAGGCAAGGTTTAAGGTTTCAGACACCCCAAAAATTGATTATCTGATTAAGGAAAAGGAATTTGACAAAGCATTAATCGAAATTAACAAAACACTGAAAAAAGATTACAGCTATGACAATTTAAACCTTAAAGGAATTATTCTGGAAAATCTTGGAGAATTTGATGAATCAGTCAAGTGTTTTGACAATGCATTGAGCCTTCATGAATCATCAGAAATTCAACTGAACAAGGCAAATTGCTTATATAAATGGGCAAAAGTTACTTTTTTTCCTGAAGCAGATTACGAAAAGGCTTTGAATTTAATCAACTGTGGGATATCCAATATACCTGATAGTGAGGATCAGTCCGAATTCTATTTTTTAAAAGCTGAGATTCTAGAGGCACTGAACGAACTGGTTGATTCCCATAAATGTTATCTGATTGCCTATAAGGAATTCGACAAACTCAAAGAATTTGAATCCCAATGCGATTATTTAAACAATACTCAAGACACCCTCATTAATGTTGTCGGCAGTGATTTTTATGGTTTTACTCCCCAAATAGGAGATGTTTTGACCTTGGTTAAGGATGATGACAATGAACATGACCCTGATGCGGTTGCAGTTGTGAAAGACGGCAAAACCGTCGGATATGTTGCAAATAATCCGTATACCTTAATCGATGAGGTCAAAAGCGCAAGCAATATAAGGAATCAAATTTCAGATGAACAAAAAATTGAGATATTGTTCATTTACCTTGGCGAATATGTAATCGCAAGATTGTTAGATTAAGAAATTTATATTTCCCTTTCGAGTAATTTTTGATTTTCCATTGAACCTTCTGATGTTGATATCAGATTTTTGGGCTTTTTTCGTATCCAGTGGATTGTTAAGCTGATAATTTATGTCTTTCATGATGTAAAACGTACCATATATGCTGCCGTTAATATGGTTTCTCATTGCCACACCCCTAGTTATTTGTAAAATTTGAATTTTAAAAGAACTTGATATATATCCATAATTGAATATTATTTTAAATTAACATGTCATACATGCTAATGTGAAAACCAGTTAATTAAATGAGTTAAATATCTTATGACTATAAAATATATGGCCATTCTATTGATATAAAGATACCTTCCAAAACATCAGAATTTTCCTTTTCCCTATTTTCTAAGAAGCTATTTCATATTTGCTTTTGAAAATATTTCATAGGTAATATTGTTAATTTTATCTTTCAAATCAACTCTTAACATTTTTTCACAAATAATTCCTTATTTTTAATAATTGGTATTTTTCTTATTGTATTTAAGCTTAATCAAATTGTAATGGCTTTGTTAAATTGTTGTAGGCTTGTAAAATTGCTTTCATTGAAACATACTATATAAATCTATTGGTTGTAAAAACAATTTGGTTCAGATGAAAAAAATGACAGTTTCATTTTTAACTGTTTCAAATGAAACATTTATATTGTTTGAAAAACATAGAATACCATAGGTGAAAAATATGGAGGAAGAAAGTTTTCAGGCAATAAACGATAATTCACCTTTTATCGCATGGATTCATAACATTTCCCTGAACCAGCAGAAATATATGAAATCAAAATTCAAGGAACTTGATTTGGGCCATGACGTGAGATACATCATGTTCATATATGACAATCCAAACTGTTCTCAAGAAGATTTGGTTAATATGTTCGGCCAAAGCAAAGGAAATATTGCAAAAACATTAAAAAAACTAGAAGATCAAGGATTTATCCGAAGAGAAGTCAATCCGGAAAACAGACGCAAATACATGTTGAATACAACAGAAAAAGGCAACAATCTGGTTCCCGAATACAGAAAACTATCAAAAGAATGGGAAAAAGAAGTGGGAATAAGCGAAGAGGACATTGAAATAAAAAAGAGAATAAAAGAAATAGCAATAAAAGGCATGAAACTCATTGAAGATAATTAAAAGAGGGAGAAAAATGAAAATAGAATTTGAAACATATATAGTGTTTATATCATTCATAACATCATTTTTTGCAGTCTTTCTGTCAAATGGAATAATCATTGGTGTTCCAGCGATAGCACAGGACTTCGCAATGAATAATGTTATACAAAATTGGATTCCAACAATATTTTTCCTTGTGGTTGCTGTCTTTACAGTGCCTGCAGGGCAAATTTCAGGAAAATTCGGAGTTAAAAAGTCACTGCTGGCGGGAATCTGTGTATTTCTGCTAGGTTCAATCGGCGCCTGCATCTCATTTTCAACAGAGTCATTTCTGGTATTCAGGATAATACAGGGTGCAGGGGTTGCATTCCTAAATGTATCTGCAATGGCCATGGTAGTGCAAGCGGTCAAACCTCAAAATCGTGGAAAGGCATTGGGATTTACAGTAACCGGAGTGTATCTTGCAACATCCCTATCACCTGTAATATGTGGATTTTTAGTGCATAATCTCGGCTGGAGGTCAATGTTTTACTTTGTAATTCCATTTTTGGTATTGTGCATAATCTTGATGATACTGAAAATACCTCAGGAATGGAAAACATATGAAAAGGATAAAATCGATAAGGTCGGTTCAATCATATATGCAATAGGTATTCTGGCATTCATTTACGGATTTACAACATTAATCACAACAACCGGAAAAATATTGACCATTACTGGAATCATACTGCTGATTATATTCGGATGGTACGAGCTTAGGCAAAAATCCCCAGTATTCAATATGAACCTGTTCAAAAACAAGAAGTTTACATCATCCAATATTGCCGCACTGTGCAGCTATTTGGCAATTATGGTCGTAACAACAATTCTGAACTACCATTTCCAATATGTAAGGGGATGGGATGCCCAAATGTCAGGAATGATATTAATTATAACACCTATCATCATGGCAATAATGGCCCCTAACGCAGGTAAACTTTCAGACAAAATTCACCCGCAAAAGCTGGCGGCATTAGGAATAGGAATAGCTGCCATCGCATTGGCGATTCTCACATTCCTGACCGGAGAAACTCCATTGTATATCGTAGTTCTTGCAATGGTATTGCAGGGTATCGGAATGGGACTCTTCTCAAGCCCAAACATGAACGCCATCATGAGTTCAGTTCCGCCTAAGGACGCACCAACAGCATCCGCATCACAGGCGACAATGAGAACAATTGGCCAGACCATGAGTTTAGGGCTATTGACATTGGTATTTGCTTGGGTAATGGGCAGCCTAAAATTAGATCCTCAATATGCTGCAATGATTGTGCAGGCATCACAGATAATCTGTTTAATCTGTACCGTTGCATGTGTCCTTGCGGTGTTTGCGTCACTTGTCGGAATCAGGTCATCTGACCAATTCAACACCGGCAGAAAATAGAAAAAATTTGTTGAAAGATAGTTGTTTTAACTATCTTTCATCAAGGAATTTCAATACATAATCCCTGTATTCAACTCCATAAGGTATCTCCATATCAACAAACAGTTCTCTTCTTTTTACGATAACCTTCTCGTTTTTGACTGGGTTGAAACCTTCTCTTTCAACATCTTTAAAGTAGATTCCACATCCGTATTTTTGCCAGTTGGCAACACTGTCAAAATCGATGCCCCTTTCGGCCAATAGCTCTTTTTTGAATTTGGAACCTTTGCCGTTTAAGATTCTTGAAGCCTGAGATGCGGTCTTGCCCTCATCCCTTAAGGTCCAATAACAATATCCGTTTAAGGCATTTCTCCGAGAATCCTCTTGTCTCCATCTGAAATAGTCACCAACTCTTTTTTTGCTAGGCAAAGGCACTACACGACTGTCAAAAGTGGCAATTTGACCAATTTTAAGAGAAAATGCGGCACTAGCTTCACCTGAAAGAGTGGAGTTGATTTTTCTTACCTTCCTTGAAAAGGTATTTTCGCTTGGATGGAAAAGCAGTGAAATCTCGTCACTTTCAGTGTATCCATACACGATTTTAAAACCGCATTCCATTAATGATTTAACAGTTTCGGTCATCAAATCCCTAAATCTTTCGTCAAAAGGGGCTTTAAATTTGCAGACCCTTTTAGTCAAGCGGGTGAATGAGCGCCCATCAAGACGAACAACAATATAATCCTCCTCGGGAACATATTGATCAAGGGATTCCTCATATTCTCTCATTTCCATGTCAAAATCATCAAATTTCATTTTAACCATCTGTATTATTATTTTAAAACTTATTGAACAACCTCACCTTCTAGAAGATGAGGATTCCTAGATTTTGTTTTTTTTTGCTCAATGGGTTAATTGAGTCTTTTCTAGGCAATCCCCGCTGAACCATCGGTTCAACAATCATTATGTGATTGTTATCTAGTAATTTAATTACAATTAAAGAGGGAGCATTTGAAAAGTATTCCCAATCCCATTTATGCAATTCATCCACGACCTTGAAGAGGTCATGGTATTCTTGCATCATTTGATAAATATATCTGAAAAGCACTGGCTGACAGTGCTTAGATATATTAACTCTATTTATTCTGGAAATTAATTATGGCAGAATAAGTATTAAAGTGTTAGATTTAAGGAGTGAAAGCTAATGATTGCATATGTCAACACTTTAATACTAAGTGCTCCAGTTGGGATTCGAACCCAAATCGCAACCTTGGAAGGGTTGTATGTTACCAATTACACCACTAAAGCATAAGCCGGTGTCAAACCGGCCAGGAATTTGAGGTTAAATTTATGGAATTGAATCCAGATAGCAACAGCGTGATTAGAACACATATATTTCCTGCATATAGAGTCGTTTTACCTATAAACTACGCCGCCACATTACGGTAAAGGAGGGATTCGAACCCCCGAGCGTTAACCGCACTTGAGTAGCAATCAAGCTCCGTTCCACTTGGATACTTTACCAACCACATCTTTACAGGCCTAATTGGCTAAATAAAACCAATTAGGCCTTAACCGAAATCAAATGAGAACAGAAGGACTCGAACCCCCATCCTTTGGTCTGGAGCCAAAGATGCTGCCGATTACACCATGTCCTCAATATATATGAAAGATGATGTCCGGAGTTGAACCGGAATAACTTGGTTTGCAGCCAAGCACCTTACCACATCGGTCACACCATCATTAAGCGAATATATATTGGCCGGAGGGGATTTGAACCCCTGACTTTCGCCTTGTAAGGGCGACACTCTACCAAACTGAGTCACCAGCCATTTTTAAAATTGGGGCAATATTTATGCCCCAATATTTTGGAGAATATATTATGAAAGACGTTTTCTTAAGAAGTTACTCTTAAGGCCCTTGAAGACTTAAACCGTTACCAATCTTTACAGATCAGGTCCATGCTTATATGCTACGGGCCAGTGAACCTGTTGGGACTCGAACCCAAGGCCTTCTCATTGCAAATGAGATATTCTACCAACTGAACTACAGGCTCATATTACATTACAGTAGGTCCGGTGGGACTCGAACCCACGACCACCCGGTTATCAGCCGGGCACTCTACCATCTGAGCTACGGACCTATATATCAAGCGGACCTAAAAGGACTTGAACCCTTATCTCCAGATTAACAGTCTGGCGTTCTACCTGTTAAACTATAGGCCCAAAGAATTAAGATAAAATCGCACCCACGATTTTGGTTGAAGGTCCGATTATACCTTAGCTACTGTTTATTCTTTTGAAGTTAGGAATGTGATTGTCACCACATCCCATTGCATTGAAATCAATTGATTTCAAAATCTCCGTGAAGGGAATCGAACCCCCATCCCCGGGTCTACAGCCCAGTGCACTAACCATTATGCTACACAGAGAATTACTTTATGCTCACTACCGGAATCGAACCGATATATGGGGGTCTTCAGCCCCCCGCTTTCCCATTAAGCTAAGTGAGCTTTAAACTATAAATTCAATGTTAAAGTTGTAAAAAATCAGGCTCATTAAATTAAATAATCTAATGACAACAGCAAAAACAATATTTCTAAATGGTGAGGCAAAGGTTGGGATCAAAATTAATCAATAAGCCCAAAGTTGGACTTATTCCAATACCTACTGCATTCCCACACAGAAATATCATGTCTATATCCAGACTCTGTACAACTTGGGCATTCATTATTCATGGTAATCATCTATCTTTTTAATTCTAGTTAATAATCTGTTTCAGTTTATATATAAATCACATAAAGCACTTGCTTTATACTGCAATTCCCGATTCCAGATTTAAGAAACCTAATACATAATCTATTTACTGCCATATATAAATCACATAAAGCATTTGCTTTATACAACACTCCATTTTACTCCAATCAATAATCTTTTCAAGAAATACATAATCAATTAAAGTCTCTTATAATGTAATTAAATTAATTAACATAATATTACAAAAGATATTATCAAGGTGGAAAATATGCAAAAATCAACAAAGATAATTCTTTTTGTAGTGATTTTAATTGTTATAGGAGGAATAATATTTTTCGAAATCTCAAAAAATCCTGAAATCAAATACACTACAATTGCCAATACAAGTATTGGTACAGTGGAAGTCGGAACAGCAGGAAATGAAAATGCCACTACATGCATTGCCCTGATAACAGGAATTCACCCAAGGGAAACATTGTCCATTGATCCTGAAATCCAGGCGACAAGAGAATTTGGAAACGACAATGTCAAGATAATCAACTATAAGGTAACCGTGACTGAAAGTCCTGAGGACTACGAACAGGGAAGGGCAAACGGAGAAAGTCTGGTACATGATTACGTTAATCCGAACTTAACATCTTCCGATGCGGATGCAGTCATAATCAGCCATTCACATAATGCCGATTACGGTGAAGGATTTTATCTTGCCACACCTGAAATGGATAACTCTTCAGTGAGCATTGCTGAAAAGGTCAGTGAGAAAAGCGACTTCAACTATTATCCTGTAACAGGTAATGAAACATACAAATCCACATCAGCTGTTTTGGTTTCAAAACCTATTGCACAAGCAGGCTATCCTACATTTGTTTATGAAATACCTGAAGACATCTGGGAAAGCACTGCAACCGACAAGACCAAGGAATTATTCAATTTGATTGTAGAAAATCTTTAAAGTGATATTATGAAAAGAAAGGAAGTTATTCTGTTCATGACAGTAGGAACCGGTACCAATTTAAGTTCAAACGAAGAAAGCTCAAAAGATCTTGCCCAAAAATTATATTATACAATAGATAAGATGCGACCAAATCATGTTGTATTTTTTGCATCCGACAAATCAAAAGAAACCATAGGATATATTGAAGATTTATTTGTAAGGGATAATGATGAATTTATAGAAGGTGAGGATTATCAGATTGTTGAAATAACTGCAATTGATGATTTGAATACCTGTTTTGAAACATATGAACAAAAGTTATGGGAATTTGATTACGCCGATAATAAAAAAGATTATCAAATAATAATGGACTATACCTCCGGAACCAAGACAATGTCTGCCGCAATGGCAAGCTGCGGAATATTCTATTCAAAGGACCTTATTTCAATAGGAGGGGACAGGTCAACAGGCGAGGTTTCAAGAGGAACCGAAATCATCAATTATCAAAACATCTACAAGATACATGACAAATTTCTACTAACAAGAATCAGATACAATTTCGATGCAAACCGTTTCATGGCAAGCATCGAAATGATGAACTACATCGTTGATTTGAATATCCATAAGGAATCATTGATTCACCTCTTCAAATCATATTATGCATGGGACAATATGGATTTTGAAGAGGCATACAACCATCTAAGACAAGTGGATGCCAATCAAATGGAGCTGAACGATATCAAAAACGACATTAAATTCAATCTGAAAGCTCTTGGAAACATCATGAATTCAAGATCAGTCAACTTGAAAAACTGCTATATTCTTGCAAGCCTGATTAATAATTCAATAAGAAGGTCTGAAGAGTTCAAATATGATGATGCCATAGCAAGATTATACAGGTCACTGGAATTGATTGCACAAATTGAATTAACAAAATATAACCTGAAAAGCTCAGACATTAAAGTTTCAACACTTAAGGAAAACAATGTATCCGATGAATTCATAGCAGAATTAGAAAAAATAAGAGAAGACGGAAAAATAAGAATAGGACTTGAAAAAGATTTCCTACTTTTGAATGAACTGGGAAATGAACTGGGCAAGTATTATATTGAAAACAAATCCAAAATTAAAAATTTAACTAAAAAAAGAAACAACTCCATTTTAGCACATGGCCTTGATTCATTAACCAAAAAAGACTTTGATGAATTCTTAGATATCGTACTCAATTTATCATATACTTTGGATAAGGATATGAAAAAATTCTTAAAGCAAACCAAATTCGCAAAATTTGATTTAGACTAAAAACAGCAATTATTATTTAATTAATCGAAAAAAAGAAAAAAAGAATAGTTAATTAGAAAGGAAGACTTGCATAAGTTCCTGATAAGGAAAATGATTTAGTATTCCAATTAACTATATTACCAAATGAATTTCTTGAACTTGTTGGGTCTACAACATACCAATAGTTGTCAACACATACTTGAGCCCATACATGACCGTATGTACTTCCACTGGAGAATGTACATGTTCCGTGAACGTATCTGGCAGGAATGCCTGCGGTCCTTAACATTGCAACAAGTAAATGAGCCTGGTCTACACAATTTCCTGATCCAGCATTATAGGTACCTACTGCACCATAGTGTGTGTCATAATAGAAACTGTATGAAATGGAATCTCTTACAAAGTTGTAAATTGCCTTAGCCTTGGCTAAATCAGTAGTCAAGTCTTTAGTAAGTGAATTTACTTTTGATTTGAGTTTAGAGTTTCCAACTTGACAATTAGATGTAGATTTAAGATAAATACTTAAGTCTTTAACTGTATTCTTCTGATTCAAACCTGTTCCACCTTGTGAACTTGAAGATCCTGAACCATAAGTGATTGTACAGTAATTTGGTAAATATTTATCATTGTCTGCATAAAATACTAAAATCCTAGAGAATGCATCACCCAATTCACCATATATGATTTTTCCAACAGCTGAATTAGCAAAATTAGGTGCCTGTTTATTATTATTAATATAGGTCACAAGATTTTTTGCTACAGTTAGATAATCTTTCTTATATAATTCAATTGAACTAATAGTGTCTCCAGAAGGTGATGAAGGTGCTTTGACCCCAGTCAAAATACCGACATTTCCAGTTTTTGAATTGCCTAACTCACTAATAGCTTCACCCATTACATATAAAAATTCAGGCATTGTAAATTTGAGTCCACCTGCAGTTACAGTAGCAGGCAATTTTTCATTGCTTGCATAATATGATTTAACTGTTCTTGCACCAGCGATAACATTTGCAAGAGATATGGTGTCAATTTTTTTCACAGTTAAATCAGCTGTACCATAACTTGGAGCATTTAGATTGCTTCCGCCATATTGATATGAAACAGAATATGTGCCCGGTGTGAAACTAGCACTAACAGTTGCATAACCATCGGAAGATGTTTTAGCATTGTAATATTTGGAATTTACATTCAAAAGAACATTTCCATTGGATACAGGTTTATTATTTGAATCAAGCACTAAGATTTTACAATTTTGAGTGCCTTGATAAAATGTGGTTTCACTTTTCCAGCTTACTGAAGTAACTGCTCTTTCAACAACACTAATCGGAGTTGATCCGGATTTTGCATTAAGTTTAGAAGTTGCTGAATGAGAGTATTTGATTGTATATTGACCAATGTCTAAATTAATTGGTAATGAAACAATTCCTTTGCTGTTAGTAGTTTTGGTGTATTTTTGACCATCAACATTGAGTGTTACTTTTTTATTGGTAATTGGAACGCTTCCAGATGTTAAAGCTAATTTGAATTGTGTTCCTGCATCCTTACCGAATGTTTTTGTACTTTTAACAGTGTAGGTAGGGTTTTTAGATGGAATAATTATAACTTTATCACTTGCACTGGATGCTTTGTAATAACCAAACTTGTTAAATTGATATTTTGCAGTGTAAATTCCTTCTTTTAGTGAAGGCAATTTAAATGTGGCAACACCGTTTTTATTGGTGGTTGCAGTGTATTTTTTACCGTCAATTTTTAATTTGATAACTTTACCTGATTTTGGAGCGTAACCAAATTCGTTAAGTAATTTAACCTTTACCTTTTTGGCATCACTTTTCAGGAAAGTGTAGGTTTTAGTGGTTAATGAAGATTTAGCTAATGTAACCACTTTCACTTTATTGGTTTTTGTCAAACCGTCTCTATTATATGATATGATTTTATAAGTTCCTTTAGGAAGATTAGTTAATGACAAACTAGCTTCCCCTTTACTATTAGTCTTTACTTTGTAGGTTCTACCATTGATTTTAAATTGTATATTCTTATTAACCAGAGCTTTTCCCTTTTTATTAAGAAAAGTGGCAGTGTATTTTTTACTATCAGTATAAACTTTACTCATGTCACTTGAAACGATTGTTGATAAAACCTTAATCTTTTTAGTTAAAGAATAACCAGTATAATCATTATTTACAACAATTTTATGTGTTCCAGGTTTGAGATTAATAATATCTAAGGAAGCAACACCTTTACTATTGGTTTTTACAGTATGGCTTTTACCGTCCAATACAAATTTAATATCCTTATTGATTACCGGTGTGCCATTCAGATTTAAAAATGTTGCGGTATACTTTGCAGTTCCCTTATAATATGTAGTAACATCTTTAGCGGTGATAGTATCTGATATATCAATCTCTGATTGTGCATTATTATCACTTACCAAAGAATTACCTTCTTCCATGTTAGTTGATAAAGTACTTGAATCTTCAGATTTTAAAACATCATTTGATGAATCATTATCAACAACAGATTCACTCGCCTGCAACTCTGATGAGTCATCACTAGCAATGATTTGTGCATCATCTTGTGAGCCAGAAACATATGAATCTGTAACATTTACATCACTTGCACATATTGTACCAACTGATAATGCAGCAGCAAGCACAAAAACGAAAGTGAGTAATATTTTTTTGTTCAAAATATTTTACCTCCATAACAAAATTATTCTACGAGATTATTCTCGCTTACATAATATATAATGCAAATATCTTATATAAACCTTTTTATTCCCTAAATCTTATTAAATGAGTTTAATTTTAAAAAATAAAGTTAATACACTATGAAAATATTACATTAAAGCAATTTTTACTTAAACTTGACAATAAAAAGATTAAAAGATATGAAATAATTTATTAAGCAGTTTAATTAAATATAAGTTAAAACATTGATTAAAAAAAGTATATTATAAAATAACAAGAATTCTAACTAAATTAATTTATAAATCAACATATTTAGTATTATAAACCATGAAAATACGATATATGACCATTTATTTTAAAAAATAAGCCTTAATAAACATTTTTATATTTTTTGATAAAAAATATAATAAATTATTAAAATTTAACTATCAATATTGGAAAAAATCTTGACGATTAAAATGAATACAGTAATACTTAGACATTATTTTCCCATTGCCTCCTTTTTTTCAATGTCGATATTATCCTCAACTGATATTGAAACAGTTGATTTAGATTCATCTTCCAAAATTTTGTTAAGGGTATCCATTTTTTTAGAGTTTTTCATGATGTGCTTGAAATTGAAAAATTCCGAATTTTCCAGAATGTCCCTAACCTTCTTCCCATCAATTCCTTCACTTTCACTGTCGAAGAATTCCATTTTCTGATTTATGATATCATATTTTTTCCATATCCCGTAATCGGCACTGCCCAAATCCTTTTTCAGCTTTTTGTTTAAAAATTTAACAGATATTCCAATATCCCGTGCCCTTCTAAAAGTCAACACTCTTGGAATGATGACACCCAATTCAAAAATCATGGCAAACACCTTATATTTTTCATCCCCTTCCTTTCCATTGAAATACCACTCATAAATCTCATCGACGCTGATTCCCGCATCCCTTGCCAGCTTGACACCAGTAGTCTTATTTTTAGTTATAGCTTCGCCAATTATGGATATTCTTTCCTTAAGGACAATATCCTCGATTTCCTCCCTATTCTCATCAAACTCTTCCTCTGATAATGCAGAATTTTTCAAGGCAATCTTCAATGACTTTTTCGACAGCACACTATCGACGAATATATTTATTTTGACATCAAGCAAATCATGGTAGAAGTCCTTGAAATTCTCATTGCCTGATTTTCCCAATTCATAATAGTAATCCAATTCTCCCTTACTGAGTTTTGCATTTTTAAGAGATTTGAAGAGTGTTTTTGTCTGAAAATCATTGAGGAATATATCAAGGTGCTTTGGAATGACATTGTTTTCATATAAATAAAACAGATTGCCGTATTTTCTAAATCCATTTTGACCCAATTCAATGAATTCATCTATTGTTCTGACAGATATATCATAAATTTCAGAGACTTCCATTTTTGACATGCCCTGTTGGAATCCCCTTACAATCAAATCGACTGTTACCTGATTATTTCTTTTTGAAAATTCATAAAATATGTCAAATTCAGTATGATTAAGCCATTTGTTTATAACAGTATTTGACAATCCAACGCTTTTTGCCGAATCAGGTTTATTCCTGCCGTCTGTTCTTGCCTGAAGGTATTTGTCCATAAGTTCTTGTGTGGCAGTTAAATAAAAGAGGGTGGATTTTCTTGTTGATAGGAACATGTCCTGATCTTTAAAGTACCATTTGTTAAATTCCTTTTGAGATATTTCACACTTTTGGATGGCATTGTAGAAATCCTCATTTTGGATAATTTCCGTGAATAATCTTTTTCTGCTTTTCTCGTATTCCTCATCAAATCTTAAATAGAACTCAGTCTTTTCTCTTTTGCTTGCATTGTAAATTTCCATAAATTCCCTTGGAGTGAGATTTGCATAAAAGATTGCTTCCTGTTTGCTTTTACCTTCCTTTATTCCGTTAATGATTCTCCCTCTCTTAATCAGATCAGATGTGATTTTTGCATTTTTATTTTCAAAGTCTCTGAACAAATCGGATTCTCCGTGTTTTGACCAAGAGTTATACATATCCCTTGAAACATTTATTTCCCTTAGGATATCCCTTTTGTCCCAATCATTTTTCCGATAATTGATGTATTTGTCCATTAGCAGTTCAGTGGTTTTTAAATAAAATTCCGAAAGCGTTTTTTCACTTTCATAATACCATTTTAGAAACTCGGTTTTTGTAATCTTAGATAATCTGATGGCCTTATTAAGATTATGATTCCTAAGGTGTTTGAGTAACATCTTTTGTCTTTTGTGAACGTATTCCCTTTGAAAACTATTATAGAACTCATCATCTGCACTTTCTGATACACTATACATTTTTTCAAAGGCGCTTTTCGTTATTTTTGCTGATTTTAAAGCATCATTCAATGATTTGTTGTTTTTTAGTTCATCTATAATCACATCCCTCTTGAAGTTACTGTTTTTCTTGGTGAACCTGCCTGCCATAAACTGATTTTGCCAAAATTGATAAACATCCTTCGGAATATTCAGCCGGATTAAAATGTCCTCGTCGTCCGCTTGGCTTTTCTTCTTTAGTGTGAAAAAATCATTGACAAGAATATTATTATATAATATGAAAGCATCATTTATTATGCCCTCATCAAAAGATTCCTTTTCACGATAAAACCAGTATTTAACATCCAAAGCATTCATTGAAGATTTTTTCATACTTTTTTTAATGTTTTTTGACTGCAAGAGATTTTCCTCAAATGTCTTTTCGATCTTGACTGTGGCAAGCTTGAAAAATTCCCTATAGGGCTTTTGGTCCCTGCAGCCTTTCTTATATTGTGGAGTCTCCTTCACTTCCTCAGCTGAAATTTCATCCTTGTAAAATTTTGTAATCAGCATTCCAATCTCTATGTACTGGTCGATTTCATGGAGATAATTATTAAAATTCTCATGATTGATACGGTAATGCTCCCCGTTATTTGTTATTGCATCATATTTCGATAAATCCATAAGCAAAAGGATTGCCCGGCTTTCATTGATTCCCGATTCGACCAGATCCTGCCTTGTGAATGGTGCATCATTGAATGTGTTTTGAATGCCTAACATGAAACTTGCATTCTCTATTTTCTGGTTGCATATTTTGCACATGTTGGACATGGATTTTTTGTTCGAATATCCGCAGATGATGCAGTTATCGAAATGGACATCCATATTGGACGGTTTTTTGTAATCGGGAATTTCAATATAGATTTCATTTTCACAAAAATCCCTGAAATATTTCTTTGATATATAATATAGCCTTCTGTGCAAATCAAATGCGAGGTCCTTTTCTTCGCTATGTCCAAGAGAACTCTTATGGATTCTGTTTCTTAGATTATATGCTTCCTGAAGTTTGTTTTTGTAGATGTAGCTTATTGCCCCCATCCTGTAAAGGTTATCGATTTTTCTGTAAAATGACTTTAAATGTTTTTCAAGTTTATTATTTGATAGTTTATATATGTCTTTAACCAAATTTTCCAAAAATAAAGTTGCATCGGCCGTTACAGCCCTTGGAGAATTCAAAACATCCTCCTCAAGTTTTACGCCGATTTCATACAATTCATTATTAAAATTTTTTAAAAAATCAAAATTTGTCATTTCAATCGCCTACCTCATTAAATTTAGTAGTATCTATAAAACTAGACATATATAAGTGCTTTGCATTTTATAAAGCATTATTGATGTTAATTTGTAAAAATATTAGCTTAAATCAATATTTACTTCAATTTGGGAAAAATTTGAAAAAAGAACAATTAATAAATAATCGGATGTGAAAAAAAGAGAGAATAGAAAAATAATTATTTTTCTATCGGCTTAATGTTGTTTAAATTATTGAATTCAAGCAGGTTAGTATAGGTTTTATTGAAATCACCATTATTACCGGTCTTTGCAAAATCAATGATGAACTTTTCACCGTTAACTTCAATAAGTTCAAAGGAACCTGCCTCATTGACGCTGCCGTCAGTGAAGTTATATGTGTTGTTTTTATCCTTATATACAACATACTTGTTTTCAGTGTCATTGGTAGTGTAATCCTTCCAATCGTGCTCATTGTACTCTACAACAGACAGGATTTCATCTGCATTCTGTAGAGAGTCATACAACACGTAGACGCCATCACCAATATCAACAAAATCACTCGGCGCTTTAAAGTTTGTCTGATTAGCTGCACTTACCGCACCGATTATCATCATGGCAAATACCAAACACAATACTATTTTTTTAAACATTGTCTCACCTGTTTAGTTAATATTATGCCCATATTATTATATATAATATTAGCATTTAATACAAAAAGCTATTTAAATTTTGAAAACAATTAAAAAATATGGAAAATTCAAAAATGGAAATCAAAAAGTCTTTTGAAAAAATTTACCGAAGATTAGATAAGGTCACCCCTGTTGATTTTGATTGCGGAAAGCTATGCGGAGAGATATGCTGCGTGTTTGACAGCGAGGAATATCCCAATGAGGACCTTGCCCTATTCCTCATGCCCGGTGAGGAATTGATGTATGAGGACAGTGATGAATTTGAACTGTACTACATTGATTCAAAGGAACTTGACTTTCCCCATTCATGGAAAGGTGACGTTTGCCTTGTCAAATGCAAAAATCCGCCCAAGTGCGACAGAAGCATTAGGCCAATACAATGCAGGACATTTCCTTTAGTGCCCCACATATCCAAGGATGGAGAATTTCATCTGGTACTGGATGCAACCGAATTTCCATATGAATGTCCAATCATAGAAAATCACATCAGTTTCAGAGAGGATTTTCTCACAGAAACTTTTGAGGTTTGGAAAACATTAATCAAAAATCCCCTTGTATATGATTTTGTTGACATGGACTCAAGAAGAAGGGAGAACAGAAAGATCGATTTTGAAATTGTCATATGATTGATTACCAATTAATTTAACCATGCCCTTTTCCAATATCTTGAATTTAATTAATCAATCATTCAATTTAAATTAACCTCATCAAAAATTATTTTTTAAAGAAAACATCCACTATATGACAACAATTAAATCATGATTTTTTTCAAATTATTTAACAATAAGTTAACTATAATATATTATCATGATTAAAAAAATCTTAATTTTTCTTCTGATTATGTTCATACTGATGGGAGCAGCCAGTGCAATTGACTCATCCAATTGGACAACGGCCAATGTAGGATATGATCAGTTCAAAATCCCTCCAAAATACGAAAATCCCTATAAGAGCGACTTCCATATGTATGAATATGATGAGGACATTGACGTCTTTACCATCCGTTATGTCAATCCTGCCATAATGGACCTGTACGGATACTTCATAGAGCACAACCAAGCCAAGAAAGTCAATGTTGAAGGCCATGATGCCATTCACTTCACCACATATGACCGACATGATGAAGCAAACAACTCAAAATTATGGTTTTCGGCCGGAGAGGAATTCTACTACATCGCATGGAGAGGAAATGAAATAACTCCAACCATCAAGGAAGTGGTTAAATCTGCATCCGATTCCAACTTCACCCACAAAGAATTCTATGACCTCCTCAATGATGAATACCAAAATTATAAGGTTGTCAATTCAATCGAATCACAAAGATATGACTACCCAAGAAGCGACAGCGGACACCACTCTTTCGTATCCATTGGAAGCAATGGAGTCAACTTTGGAGTTATGAGCTGACTCCACCATATTTTTTTAATAGAAAGCTTTTGCTTTAAGTGATTTATATATACTCCGGATTAAATTAATAATGAAGATGAAACTCTTCAAAAATTAATTACTTCGAGGTGAAAATATGGGATTTCTTGATAAAGATGGACTCTTTAGTGAAGAAAAAAATGTAACAAATGTAAAATCATTTGAAGGACTAGACGAAAATAACAAACCTAAAGCTCAAGAAAATGCAATGGATCTGATTTTCATTTTAGACAAGAGCGGGTCAATGTGGAACATTGTGGAAGATACAATCGGTGGATTCAACTCATTCATTGAAAGGGAAAAAACAAAAGATATCAAAACATATGTCACATTAGTTCTTTTTGACGATGAATACAAAATTCTATACACAAGAAAACCTATTGAAGAAGTAAAAGAACTTACCAGTGAAGAATACTTTGCAAGCGGATGTACCGCCCTTTTAGATGCAGTTGGAACCACAATCGAATCTCTAGACAAAGAGATTTCCCAAAAGGTAATGTTTGTAATTACCACAGACGGCCTTGAAAACGCATCTACAAAATACACAAAAAGCGATGTCAAGAAATTGATTCAAAGCCATGATTGGGAATTCCTGTTCATCGGTGCGGATATCGACTCATACAAAGAGGCTCAAAGTATCGGAATTGAAACAGAACGTTCTGCAAATTATGAAAAAAGCAGTGAAGGACTCGGTTGCTTATTCGATTCAGTTTCAGAATTTAAACGCGGATATTCCGAAAGTTCCGGGTCAAGATACAGATGTGCCGGAGAATGGAAAAGAGGTCTAGATTAAATTCCAATCTATTTCTTCTTTTTTATTTTCTTTTAAAAATTCATTAGCCAATTTAAAATGATTGCAGCCCAAAAAACCACGCCTTGCCGAGAATGGTGAAGGGTGTGAAGTAATCAGGACCAAATGATTCGGGTTTGTAATCAGCTCTTTTTTCTTTTCAGCCTGTTTTCCCCAAAGTAAAAATACTATAGGCTGTTTTTGACTGTTCAATATTTTAATTACATTGTCGGTGAAGGTTTGCCAGCCGCATTTGCTGTGGGAATTGGCATTGCCGTCTTCAACTGTCAACACAGTATTTAGTAAAAAAACGCCCTGTTTTGCCCATTTTTCAAGACAACCTGAATCAGGAATGGGATAATCATACTCGGAATTTATCTCCTTGAAGATGTTTTTAAGCGATCTTGGAATAGGCCTGCCGTCGGGTGTTGAAAAGGCAAGGCCATGTGCCTGACCCTCTTCATGATAGGGGTCCTGGCCTAGAATAACCACCTTGACACTGCTCAATGGAGTGAACTTAAAAGCATTGAATATCTCATCATATGGCGGATAGATTGTTTTTGTCCTGTACTCCTCTGCAACAAAATCCCTGATTTTCAAAAAGTAGTCCTTTTTAAATTCATCCTCCAAAGCCGAATCCCAGTCATTTCCTATCATGTTTTTATTCCTTTACTTTTCCTGAACTATTTTACCGCTCATATGATCTATAGTTATTTCAAAAACTTCTGTTTTATCCAAAAGCCTTGAAATTTCTTTGACAGTATCTTCATGAGTTGGGAAAAACTTATCTCCCAAAATTGTTAACTTATGAATTTTTTCTGTTTCATCAGTTAAAAACCTTATTTTTCCAAAAACAATTACACTTTTAAATGTATAAGACCATCCGTCATCGTTTTTGACTCCATTATCCATAACACAATATGAAACCTTCTCATTTTTGTCAACAGCATCATGCTTGTGACCTTCCATCGCTCCATGAAAATATATCTTGCCGTCAATATATGCATGAGACATTGGAAGAGCGTAAGGATAATCATAATCGCCAATCAAAGCCAAAACGCCTCTGGGCTCATTGGTCAATATATCCACACATTCTTCTTCTGATAGCTCCTGCTTTTGCCTTCTCATCTTCCTAAACATAATATTAATCCCATTGAAAAATAGCCAAATGATTATAGAACAATTACTGCAAATACTATAAATATACAAATCAGACAAATACAGCATCCCAGATTTGAAAATCCTTTACCTGAATTCTGCTTAGCCGAATGGTTCAGGTTAGTTTGCCTAATTGTGTACTTTTCATTGTTATCATATACATCTGCAAGCTTAATGGCCACCCATACCGACCTGATTACACTAATCAGCATCAATATTACTGCGAAAGTGATTATCAGTGTTGACGGAACGCTTACTCCATAGATTGCAAATATTATAAAATAGAAAAACCATGGAAATTCATAGGTAATTCCTTCCAGAACCCAATTTCTATTGTTGTGCTTAAATCCTATATACAGGAATCCCAAACCATTTAAAAATATGATAAAGGAAAGGATTACCCACCATGAGTTTTTAATTTTTTCTACAATATTCATCTTTTCATTACTTAATCAAATCATTGTTAGTGATTTCTATTTTTTCAACTACCTTTTGACCTTCATCAGCCATATCACTAAACAGGTTAATGGTTTCCTTCATTTGAGGTAATGCCTGAACCTTATAGTTGCTTACATCATTGATGGCCTGAAGAGCTTCTGCAAATGCAGCCTTCAATACATCTGGTGAAATCATTGTCTCGGCACTGTGCTTCTGGATTTCGCTTCCTTGGTCCTTAAGCATGTGAGAGGTTGTTTCGATGATGTGTTCTGTAGTCTGGTTTAGGATATTAATCTTGTCCATAACAATCTTTTGGTCATAAAGTGCGCTTGCAACCATTACCCCTGTTCTTAAAGCTGATACGGTTACAGTCTTTGCACGGTTGACTCCACGAATCAATTCCTTATTGTTACGTCTGATTACATTAAGTGAAACGATTCCTTGCTGATTTACAACAATCATCTGTTGCATATCCATGATTCTCTGCCTTAATGGGAACAATATCTCTTCACGAACAAAATCAATCTTGTTTTGGTCAACACCTTCAATTTCAGCAGTTTGAATTTGCGCCTCGATTGATGCATCCATCTGTTTTCCAAGTTCAATATCGGCAAGAAGCTTGTTTGTCACTTCCCTTAAGTAATTTTCTTCATTCAAAAGGGTTGTATTGTCATTTTGCAATACTTTGCTGCTTTTGTCAAGGGAATCGACAATGTCAGATATGGCCACTTCCGCCTTTTCATATTTTGCAAAGTATTTCCTGACAGGATTCATAAGGTTTCCTATGACTCCCTTTTTGGCAAAATCAACTTTGCTTGGGTCCAAATCCTTCATCTGTTTGTTTAATTCCAATAACTGCTCACCGATATTGTCAGCATCTTTTCCTCCTTTTGTCAAATCAACAAATCTTGTTGCCAACATTTCATTGCGGGATGCTGATCTTGACATTTCATTTAATCCAAAATCATCGAGAGGCTTTAGGATGCCTTCTCTTTCCTGAGGATTATTCAAATCGGCATCAAATATTGCCTGTGCATTGTTGCCCGCCTGAGTCTTGAGATTTGAATCTTCAAGCTTTTCCTTTTCGACATTTAATGATTTTTCTACATCGTCTTTAATACCATCTACATCAAGTGAGAATTCGGCCATTTGCATCACCTTTAATTTAAATAATCAATTTTATTTTTATCAATTTTTTCTGTATAAGAATCTATAACTTTTCCACCTTTTATAATTTCCACTTTCACATGGTCAGGGTTGGGCAATTTATATGTGGTATAAAATGCAAAACTGAGTGCATATTCGCTATCATAATATACATCCTCCAATGTTTCAGTTTCATGACCTATTTCCGAACCGTTTGAATCATAATAGGTAGTTTTAACATTATAACCTTTTAAATCACCAGGAACACTATTGAATATTGCTTCAGTATATAATGAATAGCTTTTTTTACCTGAATCAGTATTATCCCATCCGCCGACATCAGTTATTGTCAAGTCAACATTGTGTGTAGCCTCATCAGATTTTTCTGATGATTTGTTGTTGTCTCCAAAACCTGAAGACAGAATTAATGCTCCCCCTATTACCAATATTGCAATGATCAATACGATAAACAGAGTTGAAAGTGAAAAGTTACTTAGAAATCCGCCGCTTTCCTGCTTGTCAAGAGTGTATCCACAATCCATACAAAATCTTGCATCATCCGGCAATTCCTTACCACATTTTGGACAACTTTTACTCATCGTATCACCTAATAGTCTTTTACAGAGTCGATTAAATTTTCCATATCATCTAAAAGATTTTTAACCTCACCAGTTGATTCGTTTGAAGAACTGATGTTAATAACCAGCTCATTTGTCAAATCTTCAATTTGATTAATGATTCTCTTCATTGAACCTATTTTATTATTTATCTCATCCCGAACCCTTGGTGTGTCTTCAGCCGCCAAATTAATAATGTTTAATGCCGCATCCGATTGCACATAAAACAACTTATGGCAACTGTCAATAGATGACATGAATTTGTCATAAGTAAGTTGGGGCGGTTCAAAACGTTTTTCAATTAGCTCGCGCACCACTTCCTCCTTAACGTTGAACAATATATTTAAATTATTAATCTCCTTTTCATATTTTTTCAGGGACTCAACTCCAGTGGATTCCTCAACAGAAGTTGTTTGAACAGGAGTTTCCACTTTTTTAGACTCCTTAACAGGCTCTTTAACCGTGTGTTTTGTATATTTTTTGAAATTAAAGATATAATAGAGATAAAGCAGCGGCAATATAATTAAAACTAAAATCAGGTACATTCCCAGTATGTTTTTTGAAAATGTCACTGGAATGGATATGCAAATTAAAACTACATAAAACAATCCTAAAATCCATGGAAGAGATTCATGTACCAATAAAACATCCTGAATACCTCCAAACCCTCTTTTTAATCTGATTTCAGATGCTGATTTTGATTCAGGAGCATACTGCAAGATTTCATCATCATTTAAAATATTCTTCTTTGGTTCGACAATGAATCTCACATCAGACAAGGTTTCACTACAGTTTAGAAGCTTTCCCTGACTGTCATAGGCCTTGAAGTCCTTGATGGTCAATGGGGTAGTTAACCTTTTTATTTCATTTGATTTTGGAGTTTCAATAGACATTTACATACCCTCGTGTAAAAATATATTTAGATGTAAATGCTTTTAAATATTTGTATTTAAATTGTTAATATCATTCAAATTCCTTTTCCAAAAGAATGGTGACCGGACCATTATTCAACAGACTGACCTTCATGAATGCTCCGAATTCCCCTGTTTCAACATCAACGAATTCACTGCATTTTTCGGTGAAATAATCAAACAGTTCCGTTGCCTTATCAGGTGCCAGAGCCTTATGAAATGAAGGCCTGTTCTTTTTAGTGTGAGCATATAATGTAAATTGAGGAACCAATAACAGCTTTCCGCCAATATCCATTACGGATCTGTTCATCCGGCCGTTTTCATCATGAAATATTCTTAGTTTTGCAAGCCTGCGGGCCAGATAATCCGCCTCTTTGGTGGTATCGTTTTCTCCAAAACCTACCAGAACCATCAAACCGTCTTCAATCTCACCAACGATTTTACCTTCCACTTCCACGCTAGCTGAAGTTACCCTTTGAACGACAAGTTTCATTTAATCACCTTTTGAAAATTCTCCCAAATAATTAACGGGCTCACCATTTTTAGCCCTGATATAATATTCTGTATCTGCAGTAAACAGGACATCACTTGAAGAATTAAGGGCTGTTTCGAAGGAATCCTGAATTACGCTGATTATAAATCCTACCGCAACAACCTGCATTGAAATGTCCTGACTGATGCCGAAAAGTGAACAGGTTAACGGGATCAGCAGCAATGATCCTCCGACAACGCCTGAAGCGCAGCATGCAGCCAATGTAGTTACAGCACATAAAAGAAGGGCCCATGAAAAATGAACCGGAATTCCCATCGTATGGCATGCAACAAGTGTCATGACCGCAATTGTTACAGCAGCCCCATTCGTATTTATTGTTGAGCCTAACGGAATGGTAACTGAATAGAAATCCCTATCAAGACCCAGCTTTTCACATAATTGCATATTGATTGGAATGTTTGCAGCAGAACTTCTTGAGAAAAATGCTGTTATTCCGCTTTCCTTAAAGCATGTGAAAACCAATGGGTAAGGGTTTCTCTTTAAAAGCAAGAATGATATTAGTGGATTGATTATAAATCCCATAATGAGAATGCATCCGACAATCAGGAATATAAGCTCTCCGTATTGTGAAAAAATACTCAAGCCGCTTTCGCAAACGGAGGTGAACACCAAACCCATTACTCCTATTGGAGCAAATTGAATAATGAAATAAACGATTTTGGAAAACACTTCAGCAATATCGCTTAGCAAATCTTTTGTTGTGTCACTAGCTACCAACCTTAAAGCGATTCCAATGATTATGGACCAGAATAATATTCCGAGATACTCCCCTTCAGACAATGATTTTATCGGATTGGAAAAAATCTTCAAAAGCATTCCACCTAATATATCCCCTAGTCCTCCAGGAGAAACCGCTGCGCTGGCTGAGGATAAATGAATGCTTACAGGGAATATGAAACATGCCACCGTTGCAACGACTGCAGCAATAAAATTCATCAGCAAAAATATTGCAATAATTATTTTAAATTTAGAGCCCACTCCAGTTTTTGCTTGAGAAATGGCCGAAGCTACCAAAATAAAAACTAAAAGTGGTGCAACAGATTTTAGGGCTTCTACAAATACTTTACCAAAAAAGCCAATGAATGACCATTGAGGGACAATTATTCCTAAAACGGCACCGGCAATCATTCCTATGATGATTTTTAAAATAAGGCTTGATTCAGTCCATTTTTGAATAAAATTCATTGAATACTCCTATAACTCCAAATTAGCTAAAACTTCCTTGGTTGCATCTCTAACAGTGTTTGCAGCTATTAAAAATTCCTTCTTTTCAATATCATTCATATGAATCGGAACAATCATTGCTACACCCTTTTTGGTAATTACTGCCGGGACTCCGAGAGAAACATCCTCAACCATTTCAATTTCAGCGTCCAAATAGCTGCTTACAGTCAAGACCCTATGGGAGTCTGTAAGAATTGTGGACATAAGATTTGAAATTGCAAAAGCAGGACCATACTCTGTCGCTCCTTTTTTAGATATGATGGTATTTCCTGCACGTTTTAACTGTTCTACAAGTCCAGTAATGTCCAAATCAACATATTCTACAAAATATTTTAAAGGGATACCACCTATAGTTGTTGAACTTAAAAGCGGAACCATATGGTCCCCATGTTCACCTATTACCCTGGTATGCACTTCAGAACTGTTGATGTCGATTTGCCTTGAGAAGTAATTTTTCAGTCTCAATGAATCCAAGTGGTTTCCAACACCGATGACCTTGCTTTTCTTGAATCCTGATGCCTTAAGTGCAACAGTTGTCATCACATCAACAGGATTTGTAGCAATCAAAATTATTGAATCAGGAGAATATTCTGCAATTTTTTTAGAATAATAACTTACAATCTTTGCATTGGGAACTGCAAGATCCAATCTTTTCATTCCTTTTTTCCTTGGAACTCCCGCTGAAATAAGCACAATGGCCGAACCTTCAATATCATTAAAGTCAGAACTTGGTGTCAGCCTACAATCGATATCATTAGCAGCCAGTGCATCATACATATCATATGTTTCTCCTTTTGCCTTGTCAAGACTTTTAGGTCTTGAAAACATTACAATTTCGTCAACTGCATCTTCAAGTGCAAGAGTAAATGCAACATTTTTACCTATAATCCCAGTTGACCCTATAATAGTTACTTTTGCCATAATAATAATTTTGGTTTTCAATATAAAAATAACTTACTAAAATTATTTTAAATTACCTATTAAATATTAAATTAATAAAAAATTAAATATAATTAAAATAATTAATTTTAATATAGATATATGTTCAAGTTACAATAGATTTATATTTAAATCTGAATATAATAATATTATGGCAGATGAAGATTTAAAACTTGAAACAAAATGTTATGACGCTAACGAATATGGGTATCTTTACGGATTGAACAAAAGAATTCCCGATGAAGAGTTCGAAAAGGTTAAGCCATACTTTAGACAATTCAAAAGAATGGACTTTAAAGAGGGCAATATTCAAGTGACCGGAAGGCCTGAAGGATGGAGATGCCTTGAAAAGGACGTCAGCAAAGTTGAAGAGATTCTTGGAATAACAAATACATTAGAGTCAAGACAAAACAAAGTAAAAGAAGCATTTGCCGATCCTATTAAAAAAGCGAATTTGATTGACAAGTCATATGAATGGCTGAAGATGCTGTTTGAAAAGACAGGCACAAGGCCCGAACAGGATCTTTCAAGACTTGCAGTCCATTCAACCAAAATTTATGACCCTCAGGACAGCTTTAAAAAAGGTTATTCAAAAGGAGAAGGGGAACTGTTCATCTACACTCCCCATGGAATGTGGTACATCATAAACAACTCAGGAGAATTTTCAGACAAATCCCTGAACAATGTCAAGACCCCTCAGGGCGGAGCTGTAGGCCATAGGTTAATGTATGATGATTTGATTGACAGGTTAATCAGAATATACACCGAAGAAAATCTATATACCGGTGAAAAGTTATATTAAGTTAGTAGGTGACCAACATATGCAAAAGATTATAAATTCACATTGTCACATTTATCCGGAAAAAATTGCAGACAAGGCAGTTTTGGGAATTAGAGACTTTTATGATTTGGACATGTCATTAAACGGCAAATTGGACGACCTGATAAGAGACGGAAATGAAGTCGGCGTTACACATTACCTCGTGCACTCCGTTGCAACAACCCCCAAGCAGGTCAAGTCCATTAATGAATTCATTGCCCAGGCAGTGAATGCACATCCAGATTTATTTACAGGTTTTGGAACCCTTCACCCCGACAGTGAAGATATCCAGGGAGATTTTGACTATCTGATTGAATTAGGGTTGAAAGGAGTCAAGCTTCATCCCGATTTCCAGCAGTTCGCAATGAATGAAGAGCGTGCATTCAGGATAGGAGAAGTGGTGAGCAAAGCAGGCGTTCCTATGCTTGTCCACTGCGGCGATTTCAGATATAACTATTCAAATCCCGAACAGATCAAGCCATTCCTGGAAAGATTTCCGGACATAACATTCATTGGAGCCCATTTTGCCGGATGGAGCATGTGGGAAGATGCAACCCGTGAACTGTCAGGTTTTGAAAACCTCTATGTTGACTTGAGCTCAAGCCTATATGCATTGACTCCTGAAACTGCATTGGAACTGATTCATGCATACGGTGCAGATAAAGTCTTATGGGGAACAGACTATCCGATGTGGGAGTCAGTCAGCGAAATGGAATACTTCAATAAAATCGATTTGACCGATGAAGAAAGGCAGCAGATTCTTTATGAAAACGCTGCAAAATTATTAAAACTAGAATGATTCGGTTGACTACACATGTAGCCAACAAAACATGATGGTTACAACAGTAGCCATCTCAAAATACCATTATTTTTTAAATGCATTAACCGCAGGCGGAGTCAACAAACCTTTTTCAATCATTTCATCGACTTCATCCATATCAAACCATCCGTACTCATCATGCTCCTCGCTTATCGCAACCTCATCGCTGTCGCATGTCACTTTCATGATAAGCTGAATTGATTTGACCTTTTCAGATGTTTTGCATGCAGTATAATCATTTCTCACAACATTATGCAATGAGACAATGTCTATTTCAAGGCCGGTTTCCTCAAGGTATTCCCTTTTTAGGGCCTCATCGAAAAATTCACATTTCTTTACCTTGCCTCCGGGAATTTCCCATTTTCCGGCATCATGTGCTGATTTGGACCTGACCTTTAAAAGCAGAACTTTGCCGTTGTATTCGCAGATTCCCCTTACTGTCAATCCCCACATTGTACTCAAGATATCACCTTAATCTTTGGAATCATATTAAAAAAATAAGTGGAAGGGAATTGAATCCCTATTCCTTCATAGCCTTTTCGACCGCAACGGCCACTGCCACTGAAGCACCAACCATCGGGTTGTTTCCCATACCAATCAGTCCCATCATTTCCACGTGAGCAGGAACTGATGATGAACCGGCAAACTGGGCGTCTGAGTGCATTCTTCCCAGGGTGTCTGTCATACCGTAGGATGCAGGCCCTGCCGCCATGTTGTCTGGGTGCAGTGTCCTTCCTGTTCCTCCTCCTGAAGCAACTGAGAAGTACTTTTTGCCCTGAAGGATACATTCCTTCTTGTATGTTCCGGCTACAGGATGCTGGAAACGTGTAGGGTTTGTTGAATTTCCTGTAATTGA
>CADBHR010000011.1 GCA_902794475.1 uncultured Methanobrevibacter sp.
GCTATTCGTGTAGTCCTAATGAATCACATTAAAAAAAATCATTTGGAAGAGTTATTGAAAGATTTGGAAGAAATATATTAATCTTCAATACTTTCAACATACATCAAAGGATAGTTTAACTCTTCAATGAATTCAATTCTGATTATTGCAACAACGTCATCTACTTTTGTATGGATTTTAACGTCGAGCATATCTCCTGTAAGGGAGGTGTAGTCAAATTCGGTCATGGATTCCTCAAGCTTATCGAATCTAATTTCCACTTCCACTTTTTCAATTGCAGGTTGCAGATTTAGGGATTCTTCCATAGCCTTTTCTAAGCTTCCCTTAGTATTTTTATTCACTGGTGTTCCTACAAACTGGTGGAACAATGCTCCCATACTGATTGCGCCTTCGAATATGGCACGTTCACGTGTTGTTATGTTTGAAAAGTATTTTTTGTCTATATCCATCCTGACCCTCCATTTAAGAATATTATCTTGTCATATATCCACTCTGACGGCATTGGATTTATGCAGCAATAGAACAGCACAGCTGAAATGATTAATACTGTAGCTAAGATGTATATTCTATTGTCCTTCGGATAAAAGAAACTGAATACGATTCCCACTACTAAAAATATTGCAGTAATTATCAATGCATTTGATTCCTGAGGATTATTTTCCATGACTTGTACATTTACAGGACCTTTTTCGATTAAATCTCCTTGAACGATTATTCTGTTTTCAGTCGAACCGATTGGGTCGCAGGTAATCAGATAAGTGGAATTTGCTCCTTCTGGAGAAAAGTCATATGTTGCAGGCACGATTTTTGTATCTGTCACTTTATACTTCAGCTCTCCAATTCCAGGCCATTCGAGAATGAATGTGTCTCCAATACCTAACTCATTTAACCTTAAAAATGGAGATCCTTGAAGTGTCCGATGACCATATAATGCAACCGAATGTTCAGTTGGAATATTCTCTGCAGGATCACTTAAAACCCCATAATCTAAGGTTTCCATATTTATTCTCTCATCGACTCCGATTGAAGGGATTATGATTTTGGGAGAATCGACATTGACGCTTTTTTCAACAGCAACTTTTGTTGAAAAGTAATTCACTTCTCCCATTGCATATAATCCAACTATCAATAGACAGATAATAACAATTATAGTTGAGATGCTAGGTTTGTTCATAGTATCAACTTTGTCTCATCTACTATTAATATTATTATATATCAATCTTGATATGTTTCGTTGATTTCTCTCACCATCCAATCGGGAGCTTCTGAAGTTGGAATTGTCAGGACAATATCTTCCATATTGTTCAATATGAAATTGACTTTGTCTTGCGGTGCTTCAATTAAAAGCATATACTGTGCATCTAAATCTCCCAGGTTGATTTGCCTTTCGTAATTGGACAGTTTCACCCCATAATCCTCAAGCATTTTAAAAGTTTTATTCTCATTGTATCCCTTTATGATTGATCCTTTAATCATTTCCAGAACATCAGATGAGAAAGAGTTTGTTTTTTCATGTGGATTTGTCACATTTCCTTTTACAGTCATTTTGGATTTTGAATATTCTGAGTCGATTTCTCCGTTTTCTTCATATCTCATAATGGATATGACGGTACATCCTCTGATTTCAGGTGAAGTGGAGTTTGTAGTATTTTCATATGTTGAATTTGAATTTGTATATATGTCAACAACGCTGCCTTCCTTTACAAGGCCTGCTCCTGCCTGAAGACGTGAAACGAGAATAGGGACTGAAACGGTAGTGGGTTCCTCAAACTTGATTTGTGAAAGGATTGTTGCATCGTTTTCATTCACGATTTCCATAGCTTCATGTGTTGGAATTATTGTACTTTTACTTTCGTTTTCATAGACTGCCATTGTCCTGTTGTATTTGTCCTGATGTAGATTAATGGATTTTTTATGATGTTCCTTCCAGTCTTTTGTTGCAGGTGTTAAAACGTTTATTGATTCGACTTCATTAGCATCTCTGGCATCATTGATTTGGTTTTCTAGCAATAATGAATTAGGAGATGTTGTCAAAGCTCCTGAATAGAGGTCATGAAGTTCATTTAGTTTTGTTGTCTTTGCCAGAGACAATGCCTCTTGATTGGGCTCGTAAATGATAAAATAATATGCTGTGATTATCAGTGTCAACAGTATTAAAGTTGTAATAATCACTCCTATTTTCCTTTTTTTCTCATCATCGCTTATATCGATTGATTTTGGAGATAAATAGATCCCAATTTTTCGATTTAACTTTTTCAGTAGTGTTAATTCATTTTCTTCTTTTTCTGGAGGTTTTTGAAGTTCGCTGGAAATTTGCTTTTTCAGTTCATGTGTTTCTTCAAAACCTTTCGGATATAATGGATCACGTGGTTTTTTGGTATTCATTTTCAATACTCCTAAATTCAATTATATGATGGTTAACTTAATTAAATAGGAGTAATAATTCCTTATCTTTTAATTAAATTAATTATTAGGTAGTAAAGACAGAATAATAGTAATATTAATGCAGGTAGGTTGATATTGTATATTATGATGTTAATTGGAAGAATCAAAATTAATATTAGTACTGCTGATATTGCAATTACTGGTATGTTGTCGAATTTTGGATAGGTAATATTACTTATCATAAGTAATGAAATGATAACGCTCAGTATTAATGCAATATGTGGGTTGAATAATCCGCTCAGATAAAATGTGGCAATTACAAATGAGATTCCAGGAATCGGAAATCCTATGAAATCTTTTGTATCAAGTTTTTCTGCAATTATATTATATCTGGTCAATCTCAAGACTCCACAAATTACAATAAATAAACTAATGAGAATTACTATTGCTTGAAATATGCCTGGGGTGGTGTTAATGCAACTGTAAATAAATATTGCAGGTGCAACTCCGAATGAAACGATATCTGATAGTGAATCGATATTTTTCCCGAAGCCTAAATCGTCCTGTCTATTTGTTTTGCGTGCTACCCAACCATCTGAGGAGTCAAATATGATTGCAATAATCATAAGGATTGCAGATAGTTCAAAATTATGATTAATTGAACTGATGACTGATAAAAATCCGGAACTCATATTTAATAATGATATGATGTCGGATATTGCTATAAAACTTTTCATCTCTGTGTTCATGCCGCTCATAATTTAACTCCAGTATTACTTTCTATTTCATTTCTTATTAATGTTACCTTCTAACTTGCATAATTTTTACTTAAATCCTTATTTATTAATCTAGATAGGTTATTTTTACCCAGTTTGAAAAATTGTTTTCACTTATAATTATTAACTTTGTATTATATAGTTATTTTGTTTGAAGATTATTGTTTTTGGCTTATCGTGTTAAAATCAAGTTTTTTCCAATTTTTTTTAAAAAAAGTCCAATAAAAGATAAAATATATATAATAATGTTTTTAATAAATATTAATTGTTAGACTTTATAAACATCAATAAATTTCTTTATTTAGGTATTGGATTTGGAAGTTGCCTTCCTAAAGTTCCTATTCTTAAATAATATTTCTTGTTTGTTTAAACGACTAATTTATATTAATATATTGCGAGTAGTTAAATGATAGAAGATAATATACGCATGCTCAGACAGGCTGCAATGGCTACATCAAGTGAAGAATATGTGATTGAAAAGGCTTGGGGTATTGTTGCGGGGAATGTAGGTTTGGTTGATGATATGGCATATAAGGCCATTGCATCAAATCATCAAATTAAAATCCTATTCAGAGAGCATGTTATATTGAATAGTGGTAAGATGGATAAGAAATTTGATTTTATCATGCTTCACGGTAATGCTATTAAATTAAATGAATTTAAAGCTGAAACTCAAAAAGAGGGTGGGGCATATGTTCAGGTTTCTAAAACTCATCTGTTAAATGAGCCCAACTTGATGGTGTTGGTTGCTCCTGATGATGTGATTAGGAATATTGTATCTGTCCTTGAAAAATTAAAGGTTTCCTTTGCAATCTTACAAGAATCTCAAACTACTGGATTTATAGATATTGATATAAGTAACGAAGTTAAATTACCAAACTTTATTAAATCTCTCCTCAAACCATTTTATAATGCAAATGAGGTAGTTTTATCAACAGTTTTAATGTCTGTTGAAAAAAAAGAAGCTGTTAATAAAGTTCAAAGTATAGCTACATCTAATAAGGTTTTCGTTATCGATTTTAGAGACGTTATAACGGAGGATTAATCATGAATATTTTTGGAAATGAAGAGGAAGAACCACAAACTGAAGATACTAAAGTTATTAGTAACAGTTTAGGAATAGATTTAGGAACTTTAAACACCGTAATTGCTAAGCCTTCAGGTGACAAATTTGATTTATACCAAATTCCATCTGTTGTTGCAGTAAAAAAAGATGATCCGGCAGAAGTATTGGCTGTTGGTGAAGAAGCTAAAAAAATGCTCGGTAGAACTCCTGAGGATATTCTTGCAGTAAGACCTTTGAAAAAAGGTGTTATAGAAAACGTTGTACAAGCACAAGCATTACTTATTAAAGCAATGCAAATCGGTATTAATGAAGGTGAAACTGTAGGTAGAATCGTCATTGGTATTCCTGGTGATGCTTCTGAAGTAGAGAAAAATGCTGCTGAAGAAATCGGAAGAAAAGCTGGTGCTCAAAACATTTTGGTAATTAGTGAAGGATTGGCTGCAGCTATTGGTGCAGGTTTGCCTATTGCAGAACCAAACGGCACTATGGTTGTAGATATTGGTGCTGGTTCAACTGATATTGTAATCATTTCCCTCGGTGGTATTAATGATATTGAAACCGTTAGATGTGGTGGAGATGATGTTGATACTAAAATAGTTGAACTTGTAGCAGAAAAATATGATGTAGCAATTGGTATTCATGATGCAGAAGCTGCAAAAATTGAAGTTGGTATGGTACATTGTTCCGAACAACTTGAAAACTTAAGTGTTGAAGTAATCGGTAAATCTCTTGAAACTAATAGACCTAAAAAAGTTGTAATTGATTCAATGCTTGTTGCAGATGCAGTAGAACCATTTATGCAACAAATTGTTGATGGATTAAATGTAATTTTAGAAAGATTATCTCCAGAATTGATGATGGGTGTTTACAATAACGCTGTTGCTGTTGGTGGAACTTCAAGACTTCGTGGAATTAAAAACAGAATTTTTGACGAAATAGGAGTGCCAATAGAAATTTCTGAAGATCCGATGACTGTTGTAGCAAAAGGTACTGCAATTGTTGCTGCTGAACCTCTTGCATTAGAACCTGAAGTCCGTCTTAGGGCTATGAAATAAATTTATTTTATTTCATTTCTTTTTTTATTATTTTTTTTGATTTTTATGGATATTTTAGGTATTGACGAAGCTGGAAGGGGGTCTGTTTTAGGTCCTATGGTAATTGCAGGAGTGATTGTTCCTGAAAAGATGGAAAAAGTACTTGGAAGAATGGGCGTCAAGGACTCCAAGAGATTAACTCCAAATCGCCGCACTATACTCTCTCGCAAACTAAAGAAAATGTTTGAATATGATATTATCATAATATCTGCTCGTGAAATTGATGAGATGAGAGCCGATGGAATTAATCTTAATGAAATAGAAAAAAATGCAATGGAAGAACTGATTTTAAGATTAAAACCTCAAAAGGCTATTGTTGATGCTGTGGATGTGAAAGCTGAAAGATTTCAGGAAAACCTTAAAAAGGACACTGGATTTGATGTCATTGCTGAGCACAAGGCTGATGATACATATATTCAGGTCAGTGCCGCATCAATTATTGCAAAAGCTGAAAGAGATGCTCAAATAGCGGAAATAAACAAGGAATTCATTAAGTCTGGTGGAATTGGTTCTGGGTATCCGTCCGACCCAAAAACTAAAGAATTCTTAAATAATTATACTTATGATGAAATGCCTGATTTCGTTAGAAGGTCTTGGAATACAGTGGCTAAAATGAAATAATGTCAATCTTTTTTTAAATAATATTTAAGTATAGGAATTAATAAAATATTCTTATAAATAATTTTTCAATATAATATATTAGGGATAAAAATGATTATTGAGTATATTATGCCAGTGCTTGATGGAATAATGGACATTTTTACTCAAGGTGGAATTATTACATACATAATTCTTTTTATTGGTATTTATGGTCTTATTATTGCATTGAGAAAAATTGCATATCTTAAAAGAATTAGTAAAGTTGATACAACCGAAATATTCGGTGTTGTAACTGCATCAATGGAAAGGGGCGGTGCTGTAGAAGCTTTAAAACAGATAAATGGATTTAAAAATCCGATTTCCAGAATTATTTCTGAAACTTTAAAAATAGGTTATAAAAACAAAACCGAAGTTGAAGAAAGTATGGAGCAAATTTTCATTGTTGAAGTTGCTAAAATGACTAAAGGTTTAAGCACTATTAAAACCATTATTGAACTTGCTCCATTTTTAGGTTTAATCGGTACTGTTATCGGTATTTGGATGACTTTTAAATCATTGGGGGTCCATCCGGATTCTGCTGCAATGGCCGAAGGTATTTATATTGCTTTGACAACCACAATTATGGGGCTTTTAGTAGCTATTGTTCTATTGCCGGTATATACTTATATTCAGGGACTTATTGAATCTGAAATGGATAAGATTGAACTTGCTACAAAAATGACCAATTGGGGATATGCTGTCGTAAAAATCAGGGTAGATTCCAATGTGGAATGTGCACTTGAAGCCCTTCAGGAAGCTGATGGTGTTGTAAATACTAGACTGATTTCCGATCCTTATGCCAACATTAAGGTTTCTTTTAAACCAAGTATGTTGGATAAGAGTATTGCAAATATTATTTTAGAAAAATGTAATGTTAATGCTGAGATTACTGAAAGTAAACTAAGACAATAAAGGTGATTAAATGGCAATTGATGTTAAAAAACATAAGGAAAAGTTTTTAGATCAAAAACCAGGTATCAATTTAGTTCCTTTTATTGATATTCTTTTTACAATAATGATTTTCTTAGTTGTTACAAGTAATTTTTCAGCTAACGATGTTCAAACGGACGCTGCGGATGATATCAAAGATACTGGTGGAAAGCCAAATGTTACTGATGTTTCTGGGGACCAGGAATATTATGTCATGCCGGTAGCTAACTTGCATAAAGTTACTGTAAACGGTCAGGACAGGTCAGATGCGATATCGGGCAGTGCTGTTGGTGTTCAAGCTAATGTTATTGATGAAGGACAAGTTACCATTAAACCTGGTGAAATCGTTATTGAAACTCCTCCAGGTGTACCTCCAGAGGTTGCTGTACAACGTCCTGAACTTAATTAAGGAGATATAAAATGTATACTGGTAGAATTTTATCAACTGGGATGAATACTGAAGGTAAACCTTTTGTAGCCTACAGGGTATCAAGCAGATCTTTTCCAAATAGGGATTGCTATAAATTTGATGACCATGTGGCTGTTGTTCCAAAGGAAGGTTTTGAAAAAGATATTTATAAGAGCACCTATATTTCTTACAATTGCATCTGTTTTGCAAATGATGTTGCAGTTGTATCAAATGGTTCTCAAACAGATGTTATAGCAGATAAGATTCGTGTAGGAATGAATATCAGGGATGCAATGGCATATTCATTACTTACTATGGATTATGAAAAAGATGATTATAACACTCCAAGGATTGCGGCTGCCGTAACTGCAACCGACAATGAAGATGAATATGAGTGTTATATTGGAATTGTTAATGATAACAAGATATTGGTTGAACAGGTGCCATATGGTGAAGCGGCTTTTATTTCAACATACGGCAGTCAAGTGCCTGATAAGGTTGATTTTGAAGCCAAGACTTCTGAAGAGGCAGCAAAATATATTTTTGATGAAGGTACTTTTGCAAATTATGAAAAGCCTGTTACATCCAGTGCAGCTGTTTTTGATGGAAAATGGACTACTGCGGTCTATGTTCCATAATTTTTCTTTTTTTAGTTTTTTAGATGATTATTATGAGTATTGAATTATTTGGCTTAGAAAATATTCCCATTGTTGATGGGGATAGTGACATTTCTCAAATTATTAAAGAGGCTATAGAAAAGCAAGGCTGCGGTTTAAATCATGGAGATATTGTTTTAATCGCAGAGACTTTAATTTCAAAGGCTGAAGAAAATTTCATCAAATTGGATGAACTTGTGCCGTCTGACTTTGCAATCAGACTTTCAAATGATTCCGGTAAAGATCCTAGATTGGTCGAAGCCATTTTAAATGAATCTAATGAGGTTGTGCGTATTGGCCCTAATTTTATCATAACTGAAACAAAACAGGGTTTTGTATGTGCTAATGCAGGTATTGATGAATCTAATGTTGGTGAAGGTCTTGCCACTCCAATGCCAGAAGATGCCGATAAATCCGCCCGTGAAATTCGAGAGGATTTGGAGGATTACTTTGGAGAAGAGATTGCAGTTATAATCACTGATACTCAGGGAAGGGCATTTAGGTTTGGCGCAATAGGCACCGCAATTGGATGTTCCGGCATTTCACCTATTTGGAAACGTGTTGGTGAAAAGGATTTGTATGGCAGGGAATTGGAAACAACTGAAATTGCAACATGCGATGAGCTGTCTGCCGCTGCATCCCTTATTATGGGGCAGGCGGATGAAGGTCTTCCAGTTGTTATTATTCGTGGTTTCGACAGTTTTGACATATTGAGAAATGTTGATTCAAACATTAAACCTGTTTTAATGCCTAGAGAGGCGGATGTATTTAGAAAGTAGCTGATATTATGATTACTGTTTTATCTGGAGGAACAGGTACTCCAAAATTATTGCAAGGTCTTAAGGAAATTGTTGACCCTAAGGACTTGACAATTGTTGTAAATACTTTGGAAAACGATTATTTTTCAGGAGTCTATGTCTCAGCTGACATTGACACTGTATTGTACACAATGTCTGACATGATAAATGATGAATTCTGGTACGGTGTTAAAAATGACACTTTTATAACTCATGACAGGCTTGAAGAGTTGGGGTGCCCTGAACTGCTTAGAATAGGCGATATTGACCGTGCCACAAAGATGCAGAAAACCCAACTGATGGAAAAGTATGGCCTTGCAAAGGCATGTGAAATCCAGGCCAGGAATATGGGAATTGAATCCAAAATCATTCCTATGAGTGAAGAGGACTCTGAAATAAAAATCGTCACAGATATCGGCGAGCTTGAGTTCCATGACTTTTTAATAAAGCATCAATCAGAACCTGAAGTGTTGGATGTCAAATTTTCCAATGTCAATCCAGCAGAAGGCGTTGTTGATGCCATTAAAAATTCAGATGCAGTTATTATTGGACCATCCAATCCAATTACTTCAATTTTACCAATATTATCTCTTGAAGGTGTTCGTGATGCTTTAAAAGATACTTATGTCATTGCAGTTTCACCAATTATCGGTTCAGGAGCTGTTTCAGGTCCTGCCAATAAATTCATGAAGGCTTTGGATATTGATGTTTCAGCGGTAGGTGTTGCATCACTATACAAGGATTTCCTAGACAATATTGTTATTGATGATAAGGATGTTAATCTGAAATCACAATTAAATCAAATAGTTAATAAGGTAACAATTACAAATACTATAATGAATAATTTAGGCGTCAAAAAAAATTTGGCGCAAATTATTGTAGATAGTATTCCTTAATAGAAAGAGGCGATTATCAAATGATACAAATGACATTAATACAAATTGACAATTATGGCCCTTGGACCGTAACTCCAAGACCAAGAACTGAATCCGACTTACAAATGCTTCAAGCGAGTTTATTTGCAGATTTAAATAATCATTTTGGAAACAAAAAAGGTTTAGTATTCTTTACCAGATTTGATAATTTACTTGCTGTTTCAAATGGTTTGAATGAAGAGGATCATTTAAGAATTCAAAGATCTATCAGAAACAGATACCCTATTACTGTAAGTATGGGTGTAGGTGCTGCTGAAACTCCTCACGAAGCTCAAAAATTAGCCACCATTGCACTTCAAAAAGCAGGCAGTGCTCAATCCGGTGAAAGAAAAGAAATTTTAGCTGTCGATAGTTTAGTAAGTGAAGAAGACAGTTTTGTTCAAGCGGCCCATATTGACATTAACAGTGTTACAGAAACTTTAACTGATATAGAATCCGCTTTTGATACAAGTTTCATGGTTAATAAGGCTCAACATTACTTAATGACCAAATTGATTAAAAAAGGCGCATTATTGTTCTTCATCGGTGGAGATAATTTCATGTCTCCATGTAACGGATTGTCCGAACAGGATATTGAAGATATTATGGTTGAAATAGATGAAGAAATAGGCATTAAACTCAAAGCAGGTATTGGTAGAGGTAAAAATGCTGAAGATGCTGCTTATATGGCAGATATTGGTCTTGAAGAAATCAGAGCTCATAATAATGAAATGTGGACTTGGGTAATCGAAAAAGAATATTAAGGGATATTATGATTAGAGTAGTTGCTCCAATGGCTGGAATAACTAATGCTAATTTTTTAAATGATGTTATTCCATTGGGTTTTGATGTAGCTACTTTAGGCGGATACAGTTTGGATACGTCTACAATTGAAGCAAGTAAAAAAATCATCGAAAGGGGAAGAGTTGAATTCGATTTTCCTTTAGATGAGATTTTTGCTCATATTCAAAATGAAGTTAATTCAATTAAAAGTGTTCACAGTGATGTAAAGGTTTCAGCGAATGTAAGGGCAACAACACCTGCGCCAATCATTGATGTGGGCAATATCAAAAATTTGGATATTGTTGAAATAAATTGTCATTGTCGCCAAGATGAAATTTTGGCTGTTGGATGTGGTCAGGAAATGTTGAATCGCCCAGATTTATCTGATTTTATTTCTCAAGTTGTTGATAATGTAAAAAGCGAAGTGTCAGTCAAGATTAGGGCTAATGTTGAAGGGACTGATACTTTGAAAATTGCAAAGTTGATAGAGGGTGCTGGTGCCGATTATTTGCATATTGATGCAATGAAGAAGGGTGTTTTTGAAGCTGATTGGGAACTTTTAAGCGAAATTTGTAATAATGTTAATATTAAAGTTATTGGTAATAATTCAGTCAACAGCAAGGAAAATCTTGAAAAAATGATTAATACTGGTGTTGATGGATTTTCAATAGCTCGTTCAGTGATTTCTGGAAAATTAGATTTTAATATTGCTGATTTTTAAAATATTTAAAACAATTGTTATTAGAAAGTATTATTAATAGTCTAAAATAAAGATTAATTCAATAGGTGATTTCATGGATTTTATAACTCTTAAGAATATTACAAAAACTTTTGATGGTGTTGATGTTCTTAAAGATATTAATTTAAAGATTATTGAAGGAGAGACTTTAGGTATTTTGGGACGTAGTGGAAGTGGAAAATCTGTTTTAATCAACATGCTTAGGGGAACAAAGGAATACACCCCTGATGCAGGTAATATTATAATGAATATTGCTGTTTGTCCAGATTGTTTGGCTGTTGAATCCCCATCTCATGAAGGTGAAAAATGTAACTGTGGTGGAACATATGAAGCTAGGGAAGTTGATTTCTTTAATGCTGAGAGAAAATTATTTGCAAGTATCAAAAGAAGAATTTCCATCATGTTACAACGTAATTTCGCTTTGTATGATGAAGAAACTGTAATTGAAAATGTAATGAGGGCAGTGCCTGATGATGTAGAATATGAAGAAGGATTATATTTTGCTTTGGAATTATTGGAAATGGTTCAGATGAACCACAGGATTACCCACGTTGCCCGTGATTTAAGTGGTGGGGAAAAGCAAAGAGTTGTACTTGCAAGGCAATTGGCTAAAAATCCTATGATGTTTTTAGCAGATGAACCTACCGGTACATTAGACCCTCAAACTGCTGTAAAACTTCACAATACTTTGAAAGAAGGTGTAAAGGATAAAAATATTACCATGCTTATCACTTCTCACTGGCCGGAAGTAATGACAGAACTTGCAGACAATGTAATCTGGTTGGAAGACGGTCAAATTAAAGAAGAGGGAGACCCTCAAACAGTTGTAGACAATTTCCTAGAAACAGTTCCTGTTCCTGCAAAACCAGAAATTCCTGAGTTTGGTGAAGAAGAAATTATCATTAAGGATCTCAAAAAACATTATTATTCCATTGAACGTGGAGTGGTAAAAGCAGTCGACGGAATCAACCTAAACATCCACCATGAAGAGATATTTGGAATTGTTGGTTTAAGTGGTTCCGGTAAGACAACTACCACAAGAATGCTAATCGGATTAACTGAACCAAGTAGCGGTGAAATCGATATCAAACTCGGTGATGAATGGATCGACATGACAAAAGGAGGTCCTTTAAACCGTGGACGTATTGTTCCTTATATTGGTTTATTGCACCAAGAATACTCATTATATCCTCACAGAACAATTCTAGGTAACTTAACCGATGCTATTAGTTTAAACTTGCCTGCAGAATTTGGTAAAATTAAAGCTATTCATGCATTAACTACTGTTGGTTTCGGTGAAGGTGAAGCTAATGTGATTTTAGATAAATATCCTGACCAGTTAAGTGTGGGAGAAAAACATAGAATTGCTTTGGCACAAGTATTAATCAAAGAGCCTAAAATCATCGTTTTGGATGAGCCAACAGGTACCATGGATCCTATTACTCGTGTTAATGTTACCGATTCTATTCTAAAAGCTCGTACTGAATTGGAACAAACATTTATCATCGTTTCTCACGATATGGACTTTGTTTTAGATGTTTGTGACAGGGCTGCTTTAATGAGGGGAGGAAAACTCTTGGATGTTGGTACTCCTGAAGAAATTGTTAATCAATTAACTCCAGATGAAAAAGAAGATATGCTTAAAGACAGATAATTCTTCTTATTCATTTAATCTTTTTTTTATTATTTTCCAGTCCGGACAAAATTTGTCCATCAATTTTTTAAAATTTTTTCCATGATTGAATTCAATCAGATGACACAGTTCATGTATCATCACATATTCCAGACATTCCTTGTCTTTTTTTGCAAGATTTAAATTAAGCGTAATCCTGCCGTCCTGCTTGCAGTTTCCCCAATTTTTCATCTTCCGGACGTTGATGCTTTTAGGTGTTCTTCCAACTATCTTGCTACATTTGTCTAAAACTTCTGGTATTGCTCTTTTCAGTTCCTCTCTGTAAAATTCGTCTAAAATCTTTTTTCTTTTTTCTATTGTGCTTCTTTGGGGGACGGGCAAATAAATTGTATTTTCATTCACCAATACATGTTTTACATTATGGTTTGAAATTAGCTGCAGGACATATTCCTTTCCCCACAGATGGTGTTTTTCACCATTGACATACTTTTGAGGAGCCTTGATGTCATTTTCCAGAATGTACTTTTGTTTTTTTAAAATCCATTCCCTTTTTGACTTGACAAATGCAATTATCTCAGCATCGCTTACAAACAATGGTGCGGATACTTTTACATTGCCGTCCGGTGGCTGAATGCGTATATACATATTCTTAATGTTCTTCTTCTCTACGGTGACGGTAATATTTTCGATTAACATTCGATTAAAAAATAAGTTTTATAAAATATTTAAAATTTGTGTAATTGGTGGAAAGCAAAATCTTATTCTACAAAAAAGATTATATATTCATACTTTAAATAAATTATATTATTATTTTATAAATTTATTTGGAGAAATGAAAATTATTTTTGGAGGATATTATGACTTGGGAAGATGCACCATCTCATATTTGTAGAGGGGGAGATGTAAGAGGACTAGCTTTTTGCTGTCCGCCAGTTAAACCATGCCCAGTTTTAAACGCATTACAGGAAGTTAATTTAACTCCTCAAGAGTTCATTAACATTAAGATTCAATTTGGTAAAGAAACTAGATTAGGTGAAGGTGCTGGAACTTGTTTCGGTTCACTTGTATGGTGTTGTAAACCATCAAAACCTTGTCCGTTAAGAGACATGACTTTAAGGAATATGGGAATGAGTCATGAGGAGTATTTGGATTTAAAAAAGCAATTGTCCGAAAGATTGGTTGGAGTTAAAAAACCAGACCCGGATAAAAGGGCTGAAGCATTGGCTGAAACATTTAATATTTCCAAACTTGAGGCCATGAATGTTTTAACCGAGTGTAATAATGATTTAAGAGCAGCTGTAAAAGTATTGCATGCAAAATCTCTTGAAAATTCTGATTAAAATGGATTGGACATCTATTTATCTAAAAACATCAAATTTAAATGTTTTTATTTTGGGAACTGGTGAAGTTGCAACAAGAAGGGCCAATAAATTCCTAGACCATGGAGCTAATGTTAGGTTGGCAGGTAATGATTTGTCTTCTGATTTGATGGATAAAGGAGCAGAGTTATGCTCCACAGAAGATGTCGATGAACTGGTCAAATGGGCTGATTTGGTTGTAGTTGCCAGTGGGGATGAGGAGATGTCTAATTATGTTTCAACAATTTCTGGTGACAAATTGATTAATCGGGCTGATTTTCCTTTAAGGGGAAATGTTATTGTTCCTACAAGTTTTAACATCGCAGACATTGAAATATCTATTTTTACTAATGGAAAAAGTCCATTGATGGCTCGTCAATTGAGAAAAAAGATTCAATCTATAATCACTGAAGAGGATATTCTAGAAATTGAGCTTCAGGATTATGCAAGATTAAAATTAAAATGTGTCGTAGAAAATCAGAAAGAACGCAGAAAATATCTTTATGAGATTTTTGAGGATGAAAAAATAAATGAATTTATTAAAAATCGACAGATTGAGGACGCTAAACTATATATTGATAATTTAATAAGGGGATTAAATTGATACTTAATTTAAGGGTTGACCACAAGATTGCGGATATCCAGTCAATGGAGAATATCTCAAAGGACATGGATGAATTGTTTGGGCAATTGCAGGAAAAGTATTCTATAAACGAATATGTTGAGATTTCCACTTGCAATAGGAAGGAATATTATATCAGCAATGATTTGATTTCAGAAGATGATGAACTTTTGTCTCATGAAAATCAAAGCATTATAATTGAATATGGTCAATCTGCTGTGATGCATCTGCTCAGGATGACTTCCGGTCTGGAATCAATGATTGTTGGTGAGGACCAGATTTTGGGCCAGGTCAAGGATGCCAAGCATAAGGCAGTCAAGAATCATCATTGCGGCAAGTATCTTGATGCTGTGTTTACAAAGGCAATCCATGTTGGTCAGGTTGTTAGGAATAAGACCAATATCAACAAAGGTGCAGTGTCAATTGGTTCGGCAGCAATCGATTTGGCAGAAAAACACATCGGCAGTTTAGATGATAAGTCTGTTCTGGTGATTGGTGCTGGAAAAATGGGAAAATTGGTTGCAAAAGCCTTGGCTGAAAAGAATTTGCAAGCCATTTTTGTCGCCAATCGTACATATTATGTTGCAGTTGATCTTGCTAAGGATTTGGGTGGCGAAGCGATACTGTTTGCTGATTTAGAAAAGTATTTGGCCACTGCAGATTTGGTTATAAGTGCTACCAGTGCACCTCATGCAATTATTACAAAAGATCGCCTTTTGGGAATAGACATGGATTATGAAAATATAATGATGGTGGATATTGCTAATCCTCGTGATATTTCAGATGATGTTTGCGAATTGGGAGTCAAATCGTTCAATATTGATGACTTGCGTGAAATCGCTGATGAAAATACCCAACTCAGAATTAAGGAATTTGGCGAAGCAGAAAATATCATCAATGATGAGTTTATTTTACTTAAAGAATCGTTTAAAATAATGGAAGTTGATGAGATTCTTGGTAATTTAAGAGCATCTATGGAAGAGATAAGACAACGAGAAACTCAAAAAGCATCAGTGAAGTTGGCCGATGTAGATGGTAGTGTTAAAATTCTTGATAATTTAACAAATTCCATTGTCAATAAAATTTTCTATGATATTTCAAAAAATGTAAAAAAAGCTGCAAAAGAAGAAAATACAGATGTTATGAATGCAGCAGAGTATATTTTTGATTTTAATTAAAATATTACTCAAACATTCCTTTAACATCACTATTTTTAATTTTAAATGAATTTAATGCATAATCAATATTTTCCATTGTGATTGTGTCGGAGTCATTGGATATTGCATTGTGAAGGGAAGTCTTCAATATTTTTTCTTTGATGTCTCTGCCGGATAGTCCTTTGGTCATTTTGACTATTTTTTCCAAATCCAAATCATAATCAAGAGGCATTGTCCTGAGGTTTTTTTCCAAAATTTCCAGCCTTTCATTTTCATCAGGCAACTTGAATTCGATTTCCTCTTCAAACCTGCTTCTTACAGCCAAATCCAAACTGCTTTGATTATTGGTGGCGGCGATTGTTATGACTGATTTGTTCTCTTCAATGCCATCCATTTCAGTTAAAAGTGAGTTTACAATCTCGGATACATCCCCTCTTAATGATTGAAATGACCTGTGGAGTGCAATCGCATCAATTTCATCAATGAAAATTATTGAAGGTGCATTTTCAGATGCCTTCTTGAATAAATCATGAATTTTAGATGATGAGTCTCCGACATGTTCGCCAATCAATGATGTTGCCTTTACCAGATACAACGGAACGTCAAGCTCATTTGACAATGCCTTGACAAGCATTGTTTTGCCGGTACCGGGAAGTCCATAAAAAAGGATGTTTTTTGGTGCCCAAGGCCCAAAGCTTTCAGGGTTTTCCAGATATTTGGTTATGACCTTGACTTTTGATTTGGCATTTTCCTGACCGACAATATCATCTAATTTAATGTCCGATTTGATATTTTCATGTTTGCTTTCTATTTTATCAGTAATTATCTTGATTTTGGTGTTGTCTGAAATTATTGAATTATTCGGTTTTGCTGTTATGATTTCAAAACCATAGTCGGGGATTATTTTTTGATCAAATAAGAATGAGTTTTCACAAACAACCAAACCTAACCACTGCTCTCTTGCATATTCTTCAAACAGATCGATGTTGGTAATTTCAATTTTTTCATCCATTAGTGTAAAATCGAAGGGGTAACCAACAGGTTTAACTACAACCAATTCTGCATATTCCTTATTTTCATTTTCAATTTTTGATGCTTTTTGGCTGGTTGTTTTAATTTCATGCTTTTTATTGTCACTTTTCAAATAATCACCTCCAAGTTTTTGTTACACATTCAAACATTATCTTTAATAATTTAAATAGTTGTTGTAACAAAATAGTTTTTAGGAGTTTGATTCATGAATTTCACAACAAAAAGGGCATTGTTAATGGCGCCGTTTTACATGCTGTTTGAATTTTTTTTGATTAAATATATCTTTTTGTTAGTTGGCGGTGTTGATAATGTTTATATATTGACAGTGACTTTGTTTATAGGTTTGATTCATTTTATGCCACTGAATTTTGAATCTAAAAAATCAAGAGTCCTAACCCGATTTTTCACGACTCTTGATGGGCTTTGTATGTGGGCATCAGTGATGTTTCTGATAGACATCGTATTCATATACATTCTTAAGAGATTTGTGGTTCTGCCCTTTGAGGTTATTTTAATATTATTATTAATCGTTCCGCTTTTAGGAATCTACAATTACTGGAAAGCCCATAGGCTTGTTGTTAATGAAAAAACAATTGAATTGGGTAACTTGGAAAGGGACATTAGCATTGCACACCTATCTGATGTTCATTTCGGATCAATACGTCACAAAAAAATTATTGAGGATATTGCCGATAAACTTAATGGCCTTGACTGTGAACTGGCCATCATTTCAGGTGATTTGACTGACGGCACATCAGTTGTTGAACCGGATGATTTGATGGCTTTTTGCAATGTGAGGATGCCTATAGTGTTTACTCCGGGAAATCATGATTTCTATCTGGAAATTGATGATGTAATGGAGGCCTGTAGAAAAGCGGGGATTATAGTTTTGGACAATGAGTCAATGGAATTCGGAGGTCTGAATATTCATGGTCTTACATATAGTTTTGACGATAGAAGCAAACCAAAACTTGACGAATCATTGATTAAACGGGACAAAGTAAACCTCCTAAATTATCATGTTCCCTATTATTGGGAGGATTTTTCCTCAATGGGCTTTGATGTTCAATTGTCTGGCCATACTCATGGGGGACAGTTTTATCCCGCCGTTTGGTTTGGAAATTTAATGTTCAAGTATAATATGGGACTTTTCAAAGATGATTTGGGCAGATATATTCATGTAACCACTGGTGTCGGGTCCATGGGCACTCCGATGAGGTGGGGAACTGATTCTGAGATTGTAGTCTTGAAATTGAAAAAGGTTTAATAGTTATATGTTATATTATTTGAATAGTTACCTTGCCATTATCTTATTAGTGGGATGTATATAAACTTAAATATCATTTGCGAGTTATTAATTATAATCGGAATGATAATATGGACGACAATACACTAAAGACATTCGCGTATATAAATATTTCCACATATAGGATAAAAGCGATAAAAGCGATTCAGGCTGGAAACGAAACTCCTACTCAAATAGCTAATAATTCCGACATTAGATTGAGCCATATATCAAAAGTTCTAAAGGAACTGAAAGATTGTGGGGTTGCCGAGTGCATCAATGAGCAGGACCGTATAAACCGGATATACAGATTGACCGGATTGGGTCATGAAATTGCTGATAATTTGGACTGAATATTATACTTTTTTTAATTAGTTTAATCAAATATTTAGTCATGGTAGAAGATAATCACAATCATTTTTGTATTTACTGTGGGGCGAGGCTAGTTCCAAACCAGCATTTCTGTTCTCAATGTGGTAAGGAAGTCTATCATGATCCTGTTCAGGTAATTAAGACTCCTTCTAGATATAAATCAAAAGTTAAACAACTAGAAACTGAATATGATTCAAAACAAGCGAAAGCTAAGGAATTGGTTGAAAAACTCTTTGACCCATCACATATGTCATATTCCAAATTCATGGCGGCCATCAATAAATCCAATCAGTTATTTACAAATCAGTTAAAGATAACTCAAAAGATGATGGAATTGGAAAGCAGCGAGTTGGTCAACAGACAAATTGAAGATAAAATAAGGGTATTGAATACTTTCATTGATAAGATGGAAGATCTGATTAACGAACTGGTAATCCAATTAAGCTCAAATAAAGATGATAATGATGATATAAATGCATTATTTAAGGATATGGATGATCTAATAGGCTCTGTTAAAGACTATTAAATCATTTCTTCATAGATTTCTTTCATTTTCAATGCATCCAAATCTCTTTGTGGAGTTTCACAAATTATATTTGCCTTCCATCCGTTGTCGATGAGATTTGAAAGCAGATCTCTAATATTTGGTCCATATTCATCACTTTCATCCAGTGTGTGGTGCTTTACCTCTCCGCCTTTACCATATTCGATGGTGGTGAAGTGGCAATGCAGGATTTCGATGTCCAGATTATCCTCAATTGTTGAAAATATGCAATTGTAATCCTCTTTTTCATTTAAAAATCCTCGACCTCTTGCATGGACATGAGCAAAATCAATTGTAGGCTCAAAATGGTCAAATGTAGCGCATAGCTCAACAACTTCTGAAACGTTTCCCAGTTGGGTGCGTTTTCCGGTAGTTTCAGGAGCAAAGGTAAACTCTTCAATGCCTTCGGCTTCAAGCTCTTCAAACAATCTGTTGACTGTATTTTTTGATATTTCCATGGCCTTTTCAGGTTTTCTGTTCAAATAAGCTCCGGGGTGAAACACCAAACGGTATGCTCCCATCCATTCTCCTGCACGTGCGGCGGCAATCAAATGTCCGATGCTTTTGTCGAGTTTTGACTCTTCCTTTGCACATAGATTAATGTAATATGGGGCATGCATTGAAATCAGGATGTCATGCTTTTCAGATTCTTCTTTTAATGTAGTTGCTGCCTTTTCACCAATTCTCACTCCGTAAGGTGATTGGTATTCGTAAGAATTTAACCCTTCGTCTTGGATGTATTTGGGAGCTTTATAAGCCGCTCCTTTGTAATTGACAGGACTTCCGGCAGGTCCGAAAAGTATATTATGTTTCATTTAAATCAGTAAAAAAATAGTAAAAAAAGAGGGAATTTAGAATATTCCCATAGCTTTGTTGGTTTTTGCAATTGATTTTTCGTTGTCACTTTCCATTTCTAAAAGTGCACGAATTGCATCAATGTTTTCAGGTATTACATCAGATTCCTGATGCACTGCTTGCATGTAGAACAATTCGTTGTCTACGACATTTATGGACTCTCTCCAAACTGGAATTTCGTAAAGGTCATTTCTGTTTCTTCCAAGTTCTTTGGCATATTCCATTAGTTCAGCAGTTGAACCTAAACCTTCTTCAGCAGACACGACAAGTACTCTTGAACGTTTTTCTAATGCTTCAATGATTTCTTCGGTTTCAACATCGTTGTTGATTTCAACCATGATGTTGTGTTGGTGCATTAGGGTAGTAGGCACGAGCAATGCCATGGTTGTAACGTCGATACCTTTCATTACGGTCTTTACGTCAGGTCCATGGTGGGATGGCACTTTTGGAGGATTTGGAACAATAGCGTTGATTGGTCCTTTTTTAATTTCGGATGGGTCTGATCCTCTTCTCACCATCACTGCCCTTACTTTTTTAATGTCTGCGATAGGGTCAATTGTTGATAGGGTACGGGTTAAACCAGTTGTGTTACATGAAACCACTCTGGTGTAGTCTGCACCGTAGGAGTCATCATAATTACCAAAAGAATTGAATGAAAGGCCTGTTAGTTCATGGTCTTCTCCACCTTGATAAATAGCTTTTACACCAGCTTTCTTATACATTTCAAGGTTTTGCGGACCGATGCTTCCGGGAGTACAGTCAACAACAACATCAGCTTCCTGAATCATGTCTTCAACGGTACCGGCTATTTCAATTCCGGCATCTTTGAATAATTGTTCTCTTTCTGGAATTCCGATATATAAAGGATATCCCTTTTCTTCAACAGCGGTTCTTGCTTCGTAGTTTGGTCTAGTTTTACTTACACCAATAACTTTCATATCATCTTGAGCGGCGACAGCATCAGCCACTCTTTTACCGATGGTTCCATAACCATTAATTGCAACAGTTTTCATTTTTATCCCTTTTTTTATAATAATTTAAATATTATATGGATTTAAATCTGTTTTTTAAATTATATATAATTTGATATTTTCAATTGAAGTAATTTTGTAAAAAAAGAAAAACGGTTAGCTGAATTTGATGGATTCAGCCATTGTTTTCATTAAAGTTTCATTATCGCACTGCAGTAATATGTATCTGGTGTTGTCTCCGGAAATGGCCATGTCATGGTAGTTGTCCTCTCCAATGATGTTGTTTCCTTTAAAATGAATTATTGTAGTGTTGTTGTAAGAGTTTAAGGTTATGTTTTTATCATTTTTGGCCATATCTTCGTAATATTTTAACAGATTATCTTTTGCACCTGATTTGGCGTAAATGATGTTGATTTTTTCTGTATAGTTTTTGTAGTTGACACTGGTGTTGGTATTATTTCCGGATGACCCTTCCTTTTTTTCAAATGTGATTCCATTCGGAACTTTCATTTTAAAGTATGAATCGAAATCCTTCTCATCTACAGTGGTGTTGTCACTGGCAAATCCTGTGCCTGCAATCAAGAGCACTGCCAATGCCAAAACAGCAATTAGAATTAAACTCCTATTAAATTTCATATTTGTTATTCTTTTCACGATTCTATAAAAATTTTGCTAAAAATTATATATGTTCTCATTTAAATCTAATTGTGGTGTTATTTTGGATATGATAAAATTAAATTATACAATTGAGGGAAGCGGTGAAACTTTGGTTTTCATCCATGGGCTTTCGGACAATCTATTGTATTGGGAATTCTTGGCGAGCAATCTTAAAAAGGATTTTCAGGTTTTAAGATTTGATTTGAGAGGACACGGTCAGACAGAATTGGGGGAGGATGAGATATCTATCGGCACCTATGTGCAGGATTTGCATAATCTTTTATGCGACCTGGACATTGACAGGTTTAATCTGGTTGGATTTTCATTGGGAGGGACCGTTGCACTCGATTTTGCTGTCAGATATCCGCAAATGGTATCATCCCTTGTTTTGATGTCCTGCTTTTATAAGGCTGATTCTCATTTGGAAAATGTTTTCAATCAGTTAAAAGATGCTTTAAAAGTCAGTTTCAATGAGTTTTATGATGCGATATTGCCGATGGTTTTATGTCCTGATGTTATTGAGGACAATAAATCGGAACTTGAAATGTTAAAGGAAATGGCTTCACAATCCGCCAACACTCAGGCATATATTCGGGCCATTGATGCCTGTTTGGGTTTTGATATTGAAGATAAATTATCAGATATTGATGTTTCAACATTGATGCTTGCAGGAAAGTATGATGATATGACAAGGTTGGATTCACAGGAAGAACTTCACGATAAAATTAAGAACTCCAGATTAATCGTTTTTGATGATGTAAGGCACAACCTTTTGATTGGCAAAAACAATGAAAAAATATTGGATATTTTAACTTTATTGTGCAAGAATTCTCCGGCTTCTTTAAGCCGGGGATGAATTGCACATTTAGTGGGTTAGTGTCTATATTTTTTTTTATGTGGAGGG
>CADBHR010000012.1 GCA_902794475.1 uncultured Methanobrevibacter sp.
TAATAATTAAAATTTTTCCCCTGAGAAACTATATTGACATATCTTATTATGAAACAAATCATATTTAAGTAAAGTGAGAGAGCATTTGAAAAGTAATATTTTCAAGTGTAAAAAAAATAAATAATGAGTATGATGGAACATGCAATTTCATGAAAAAAAATTAAAACAGTTGTAGATGATTGAATCATCTACCTAACTGTTATCTTTACTTTTTTAGTGCTTTGGCCGTAGTAATCGTTGCCTTTAAATTTGATGGTTGCTGTGTGTTTGCCTTTCTTGGTCAGTTTTTTGATTTTAAAGGTTGCTTTACCTTTGGCATTTGTTTTTGCAGTGTAGGTTTTTCCTTTAACCTTAAGTGTGACTTTCACTTTTTTAACTGCTTTGCCTTTGCTGTTTTTAAGGGTTATTGTGTATTTTTTAGTCTTTTGAGATCTTTTGAATTTTTTGTTTTTGGCAGCTATTTTTGTTTTTTCCTTGTTGATTGTTATTTTAACAGTTTTTGCAGTGGCATTGTATTTGTCGCTTGTTAGTGTTATGACCATGTTCTTTTTACCTGTTTTGGCTGATTTCAATGCATTTGCAGATAGGGAAATGGCCGCAACACCTGCAGCATTTGTAGAAGCAGATCCAACAACTTTACCATTCAATGTGAATGTTACCTTTTCACCAACGACAGCATTACCATCTGAATCTTTAAGAGTTACGGAGTATTTGCCTCCATAATTAATGATGTAGGCTGCATCATTAGCGGTTATTTCAATATTCTGCTTGTTTATGCTCAGCTCATAATAATCTTTTTCATTGCGGTAGCTTGAATCATTAGAGACATATGATAACCATAGCTCATAGATTCCCACATTTAAGTTAGGGATTTGGAGTGTCGCAACTCCATTTACTACACTAGCATTATAGGTAACATTGTTAACAACTGTTGATACATTACCCCCATTTACAGGTTTGCCGTTACTGTTTAGATTGACAATGATTTTAGCTGTTTTTCCATAAACATTATCCGCTTCACCAATATCAAAGTTCACAATATTTGTTACAGATCCACTGCCTGCAATGTCATTTTTTCCATCAGTGGCGTTGTTGTTGGCAAATTTACTGTTCCCAACAGTTATTGTGCCGTTGTTGTATATTGCCCCTCCTGAAGCGGCAGTGTTATTGGCAAATTGGGAATATGCAATTTTTCCATTAGATCCATCAAAGTATATCGCCCCACCGTTTTTAGTTGCATTGTTGTTTATGAATGATGATGCGGTGATACTTCCATCAGCTCCTCCATCCCAGTATATTGCTCCTCCATCGGAACTCGCAGTATTGTTTACAAAATCTGAGGTTATAATGTAAAACTCACTTCCGTTGTTTAGGTATATTGCTCCACCATTTGGTGCACTGTTATTAATGAATTTGGAACCTCGAATTGTACCGTTTTCCTTTTTAACCCAACCAACAGCACCTGCACTGTCTGTTGCCACATTGTTGGCAAATATACATTTATCCATAATTCCAGCTACACTGTTCATATATAAAGCACCATTATACTTGGCCTTATTGTTGGTAAAATTGGAATGGTCAATGATTCCGCCATTGCCTCTGAAATAAACTGCTCCACCATCTTCAAAAGCGGAATTCAAATCGAATGTGGAATTGACAATCATTCCATCACCACCAGTCCAGTATATGGCTCCTCCAGTGGTTGCATTGTTTTTGACAAATTTAGATTCATATACTGAAAAATTAAATCCTTCATTAACATAAATAGCTCCACCAAGTGGTGCAGTATTATTTATGAATTGGGAATAGGTGATTGAACCGTTTTCCTTTTTAACCCAACCGAGAGCTCCGGAACTGTTTGTAGCTACATTGTTAGCGAATATGCATTTATCTACAGTTCCATTTACACTATTCATATAAACAGCACCGTTATAGTAAGCCTTATTGCCAGTGAAACTGGAAGCATTAATAATTCCGTTATTTCCTTTGAAATATACGGCTCCTCCATCAACACTTGCGTCGTTGTTGATGAATTTTGAATTATCAATTGTTAATATGCCACCTTCGAAAAGAACGGCCCCACCAAAGGACTTATCATTGCCGGATACATGATTATTTGAGAAACTGCAGTTCAGAATTGTTAAATTATTACTATCTTTACAATATATCGCCCCTGCAAAAGCCGCATTACCATTAACGAAATTAATGTTTTGCAAAGTAACTGTCGCACCTGTAATATTGAATATTCTTGCATGGTTATTTGCATCAATGGTAAAACCGTTTCCGTCAATTGTTAAACTCTTGCTGATTGAAATTCCATTTGCTGAATAGTCATTTTCATGATAATAATTATTAGGCAATACGATTGTGGAATTAACTTCCGCACCGTCAATCTTTTGCTGCAATGCGGTAAATGTTCCGTTGTCTTCAACGAATTTTTCTTCAATTACTTGATTTTCATCGATATTTTTTTCCAGATTATCATCTGTTGCAGTTAATTCAATTTGTGAATCATCTTCACTAGCCGTTAAAGTATCATTCACATCACCAGCACATACACTGGCTACACTGAATAGTGCTAAGAGAATCAATGTGAAAATTAGAATTTTCCTTTTCATAATCATAATCTCCCATATTCCAATATAATGAATTTCCTACATTCAAATTAATTGTAAAAAGCTTGCTTTTTAGCTTAAAATTTGGAATATGAATTAATATTTATCAAGAAAAATATTTATATGTGCCTATTAAAGAGAACAATGTTTAAATTGCAAAAAAGAAGAAAATAATTTGAAAATTATTAAAAAAAATATTAGGAGTTTGATGAAACTCCTATAATCCGCATTTGAATTTAAACCTGTATTCCTGGTTTACTATTTCCATTCCAATAAAGGAACCTTTTAAAATGTCTGCAACTTTTTGCAAGTCTTCTGCTGTTATTGCCTTACCGTTTGCCAATGGAGAGAAAAATGTAATCTCATCATCAGTTATTAGATAGTTTAAAAGTTTTGTATTCTCTTTTTGGTATTTTTCAACAATAGCTAAAATTTCTTCTTCAACAGATTTGTCAAGGTTTGTCATAATATCACCTTTAATTAAAATTAATCGAATTAGTATTTAAACTTTTCTTAAAAAATTTAGGCATACCTAAATATTTATATGTGATGAATAATATACAAATTAACAAGAACTAAAACAGGAGGCAAAACATGATCATTGGAATTGAAAACCTAAAAGAAAAACAAAAAGAAAAAGAAGAAAGCGAATAATGTATGGGATATCACTACATTATTCATTCTTTAAACACCACTTGCAGCATATCTAACGAACCAATACAACTAATTTTACTCAATCATTAAAAATAATTGAAATTTCAATCAAAATAATGACAGACCCATTACCTACATGAAAACTGATTAACAGAAAAATCAAGGAAAGTGTACTTTAAGATTTTACCAAAAACAGTCCGGTTATAAAACTCCAGATAATCAAGGTGTAAACTGAAAGCCTCTCAAAAACAGGCATGTAAAGATTTCCAATAATGAAAAACATTATCCAGAAGGCAATCAAACCGAATATTCCCAAAACCATGGTTATCTTTTGATATGGTCCAAAACTATCAATTGATTTTGAAATCAAAATGAGCAGGACATTTCCACCCAAAATTGCCATTACTGCACCAAGTGTATGGTAGCCTGAAGTGAGAGGATTTCCACCATGAATCATGCCTACAATGATAACTCCCAAACCTGTGATAAGTACAAAAATGGAGAGGATAGTCTTATTTTTAACAATAAGATCTTTTAACCTGTAGAAATATCCGAAAATAAGCGTTAAGCCTACCAGTATGAAAGCTGAATTCATCAGCCAAAACAATGGGGAATTCAGATTCGGAATTCCCAGCTCTGAAATGGTATGGAAAAGATAAGTACTAGAAAATGAATCGTTGAAAAAAGTTGCACAAACAGCTTCCGCTACAATATAGTACAAACTACCTAACAAAAGGACAATTCCGGCAACTTTGGACTTCATCATTGGATACCAAATTTCTTATTGAAGAATTTTTCTCTCATCTCAAAGTTCAGCTCTTCAATATCTGCACCGTCAATGGCTTTAAGCAATGTCTTATAGCAGGTCTTTTTAGGCACAGTGACATGATTGATATGGGATTTGTTCCATATCTTATCAAATCTTTTCTTTAAGCTGCCCATTTTAAGCTTTTCCAAAACGTTCCTCAAGTTAATTATATTAGCCTCGTTTATGATTTCATATGTGGCATAAGCCTGGGCATCCAATGAAATAGGATTTAGACCTAAAATAAAATGTTGCAAATCATAGTCAAGGAAAGAATCATAGTCCCCGTCATATGCATAGACATGAGCCTTTGCGGACAATGCAAGTCTGAACACTTCAAACTGATTGTTTACCAAAGCCCTTGAAATAATCTCATCACAGAAATTCAATCCGGTTTCAATCATTCCAACAGAAGAACCCTCAACATAAGTCTCATAATCCTCAAACCTGAACTGTACAAGAGCAAACATGTATAAGTCTATCCATTCGTTTTCCTTTAAAAACTCATGTGCCTTGTCGGTTAACTTCAAATTTTCGAATGAGTTGTTGGTACTGGCTGACACATTCAAATTACTTGCATCTTTTGCTTCTTTTAATAAAGGCAAAACCCTTTCAACGAGTTCCTGTTTTTTACCTGAAACTTTCAGACCGTTTTCTCTCAATATATCTTTTAGCTCGGAGACAATATATTTTTTGGAAATGTATTCGGCACTTATCTCCACATCTGCAGTAACTTCCACATCCCCTTCAAGATATCCTTCATCAACCAAATAGGTAATGCATTCTTCTGCTGATGAGAAAGTTCCGAATTCTCCTTTATTTAAAATATTTTCCAATTCATAACCGTTATTTAAAAAATTTAAAACATTGAATACTTCTAATTTCTGTTCACTCACTTAAACACCTTTTATACTTCATATGCAATATTGAAAAATTGCCAAATGTTATGATTAAGCTTCCAATCAGGAAAGCATATAAATTTGAAATAAATATCAAAATAATAACTATTCCAAACACAAAAACTATTATCATCTTTAATATATCTTTTTTAGTTAATTTAATGTTTTGCTTATAATACTCCTTGTTGACCATGATTGAAACATAAAATACAATCAGTGAGACAATCATAAGTCCACTTGCAAAGGCAGGATTTACTTCACCTGAATGAATGAGCTCCAATGAAACGGTAACAAGGTTAATGCTGATTACAATGAAATAATGGCTGAACATCAATCTCAATGACCTTTCAACCCTATGGTGATCCATCATACGATGAATCTGAATGACATATGACCCGAACATTGTCAAGATTATCAAAAACAATAGGATGGGAACCAAATTGAAGCTGGACACGTCAAAGAAGTGGGTAAGGCTCACAATAGCTTCGCCGAATGTGATGATTGTCAGAAGTTCAAACCTCTCAACCAGATGGGGAAAATTAATGATGCTCTTGTCGAAACGTCCCCTTATGAAAAACGGCAGGAAGGCTCCTGCGAGAACCGCCGAAACATTAATCCAAAGCACATACTCGGTGAAATTGAAAGCTGAGCATAGGATAGCTATAACATAAATTGTGCAGACAATGCTGAGAATAGTAATGGAATTGCCCGCAGCACCCTTAAGCGAATTTTCCCGTCTTGCATGGACAGAATACAGAAGAGCAATCGTCAAAAGGATTATCAGCATGGACACATCAAATGCAAAATACATCTTTGCCCAATCCAGTGAAATCGTATTTGCCATGAAAATAACGGCAATCATGTTAATGGCAACTATCAGGTAATCCTGCCATTCCCATTGGCCATAGCGGTTAACGTAATTGGTGAAGTACAGCCATGCCTGCAATATTACAAAGCAGGTAATCAAATAAGCAAAAAAGTTATATGGAGGAATGATGCCTCCAATAGGTTCGTTGATAAGGCCTGTCAGCTGTGATATCGCATATACAAATATCAAATCATAGAACAATTCAATCAGTTCAACAGGCTTTTTAACTATTTCCATATGTAATTATATGAACTCAATTATTTTTAAATTAAAAGGATTAGCAAAAAGCAAGCAATAACTACTGCAAAAAAGACTATGAAAATAGATTGATTTTTCCATGCCCTGTTTTTAAAGAGCAGAATCGCTGAAAAAATAATCAAAAAAATGTTAAATATCAAGAAAATATCCATTCAATCACCTTTTCAGGATCGAAGAAAAAATCCGATAGGCAAATCGGGAGTCCTTTTTCTTGCTTGGAAAAGTCTTTGCAAATATCTTGAGCAAATCCTGTGTGCTTGCATCAGGATTTTCACGAATCAAATCCTCACAAATGTTTTGCAGACTTTTTGAAGGAACTTTAGAATCCCAAACTTCCATGAAAACCTTTTTGATTCTGCGCCGGGTTCTCGGGTCTTCAATCTGCTCGTATGTAAATTCCTCCCTTAGCTGATGCTTAACATATTTGACATGGTGGGTTTCATCCTCCTCATAGATTTCCCTAACTTGTGAGCCGTACTCATCAAAGTATTTTTGGATTTCCTTCAAGATGAATCGTCTGGGAACGGAATCGGGACTCCTTGCTTCCATTTCAATGTCATTTGGCTTGATTTTCAGATACACCTGACCGCCTTTGAAATGTTCCCCATTGATGACGACTCCTTCAACGACCCTGCGGCCATTATACTCCATATATTCATTATTTATTTGCTCCAGTAGTGATTTTACCTCATTGATTGCATCAAACAATGTTGGAAATGTTTGGTCGGTTGTTACTTCATAGTTTTTCAGCTTATGATTAACGCCACACCATTTTACTGAAAATGAGCTTTCATATGGGTATTTTTCTATTGTGTAAATTGTTTCAGGTGTCCTGAAATCATCCAAATCGCAATAGCATTTAATGGCAATGTAGTTTAGAAAGGTTTCATCAACATAAGCTCCAATCAGCCTAATGTCAATGTATGTGTCCATGTAAGCGATTTCATGCTTATTACATATCCCATATAGCTCAAACATAAGAGTGTCATTGGAGTGATTGCTGTTTTTGAAAAACTCTTCAATCGCTTTTTTATCAACCAGTTTAAACATTTCAAGTATATGCTCATCAGCCACGGGCATTCCACGGGTTTTCGGAATCAATTCTATGATTTGGCCCAAGTCATCCTTTAGAGCATAGATTATCAGACAGGTTCCGTCAAGCTTTTCCTGGCAGTGATAGATTAAACTTTCCTCATCTTCCATCAGCCGGTGTTTCCTATCCCAGTAATGAATTTTTGGAAATGACTGTACGAACTGCTCGACATCATAACTTTTTCCACTTTTTTCAGTGATGTGAGTTATTATTAGAGACCCCAAAAATCTATTCGGTTTTCTTGACAGATAACCTTCAATAACATTACCCTTTGGAGTTTTTGACTTGAATTGGCTCAGATGCTTTGGCTTTACAGTATCGTTAAAATATTTCTCACACAACATTTCCTTCATGAATTGGCCTCCTTTAAGATTATTGTTATTAACTTGTGGTTAAATTTTTTGCTCAAAATCCAAATCTGAAACAATTACATATTATAAATTTCAAAAAATGAATTTATTAAAGCTCATTTAATTAATAAAGTAATATGAATTCAATAGTATTTAAAATAAGCAGTTTTAAACGAGAACAATTTTTCAAACTCAAAGAAATATTACAAAATGAAAGCAATTTTACAAAATCAAAAAAAAAAATAAAAAATTATGGATTGCATGCTTCATCAGCCGCACCCATAACAACTTTAACTTCATCGGACAGGTTTATTTCAGATATTTTTTTATCGGACTCCAGCTTGGCGGTGTAGTATGCCTGTGCAAAATTCATTGTAACAAACATAACTTCCTTGAAATCAATTATAAAGTCATCCTTAGGGATTTTATTCAAAATATCAATCAGTTCTATAGCATCATCACTGGATTCCAAGTGAGTGCCGAATTCAGCACCTAAATTAATCATCATTTTAACACCTACATTAATATTTAAGATTAATAATTAATATAATAATTCACATGAAATGTCCAAAATGTGAAAGAAAACTGAAAAAAGTGTTTCACTGTACAAGCGATGAAATGGCAATAGAGTCATTGAACGGAGAAGTGATACTTGGAAACTGCTGTGAAAGCGAGTACAACTACTATTGCGAGAATTGCGACGAGTTCTTCCAGCTATAAGCCTAAGACATCCCTATCGGGATTTGCATTTTTGAACAGATTGATACTGATATCCCTTCCGTATGTGAATTTCAAAAGGCCAGCATGGATTGACTTTAAATCCTCATCCGAAAAGCCTTCAAGATAATAGATTTTTCCCCTTTCGCCAACATTCATCAAAAAACGAATCATATGCCGATAAACCATGATAGAATGAGGATTATATACAATAATATCATCGGTAATATATTCAATTAGCATATCCATCGCCAAAAACTCAGGCTGAATCACTTCAACATTGCAATTTGGAAATTTCTCTTTAATAATTGCTTCATAATCCACTGCATCACCAATTAAAAATTTCAACATAATCATTTATAAGCATTTCACTATTGTTTATCGATAAACAGTTTCCGAGGAAACATTTATATATCATCTTCCACAAAATAATTATAAAAATGATTGTTGAAAACATGACAGATAAAAATAATACCAATAAATTTGATTCTATGCCTTTTATTGCATTAATTGAACACATTTCTAAAAACAGACTGAAATACTCTCTCAAAAATCCGAATCAAATAGACATGATTCATGAAGGTCGCTACCTACTGGAAATACACAAAAGAAGTGGTCTATCACAAGACGATTTGGCAAACACATTTGGCCAAAGCAAAGGAACCATAGCAAAGGCATTAAAGAAATTTGAAGACAAGGGTTATGTTGAACGAAGTGTTGATGAAAACAACAGAAGAAAATACATTTTGAAAGCAACAGAAAAAGGAGAAGCACTGGCTATCCAACTAAAAAACGATTTGGAAGAATGGGAAAAGAATGTTGGAATCGATGAACTGGACGAAAGAACAAAAGATCAGTTAAAGAACATAGCCAGAAAAAGTGAAGATATTTTGAGGGACAGTGATTGATATGGCAAATAAGAATGTTGAGTTGATGAGGGGAGAACCGGAAAGGGCAGTTAAGAAACTTGCCATTCCAATAATGATATCAATGATTTTAACCGCATTATACAATATCGTTGATGGAATATGGGTGGCAGGCCTCGGACCGACTGCAATTGCAGGAATAGGATTCGTAACACCCATTTTCATGATTTTGAACGGAGCAAGTGTAGGACTTGGAAACGGTGCTACAAGTAGTATTTCAAGATTCATTGGAGCAAAAAACAAAAAAATGGCAACTGAATCTGCTACACAGTCCCTGTTCATATTTCTGATAGCATCAGTCGCTTTAACAATCATTTTTCTGATTATACAGGAACCATTGCTTAAAAGTTACGGTGCAACAGGACAAACACTGAAAGAGGCTATTGCATATGCTACACCATTGTTTTTAGGATTGGTTGCATTGATGTTTGGAAACGGATGCAGCGGAATCCTTCGTGGTGAAGGTGACATGAAACGTGCAATGTATGTTGTAGTTGCCACAGTCATCCTAAATGCAAGCCTTGATCCTATATTCATATACACATTAGGCTTGGGTTCCGCCGGAGCATCCCTTGCAACAGTCGTGAGCTCAGCAATTTCAGCGATAATAATTCTATACTGGATTCTGATTAAAAAGGACACTTACATTGACGTTACCCTTAAGAATTTCAATTTCAACACAAAACTGGCAAGAGACATTTTAAAGGTCGGAATCCCGTCTGCACTGGACATGCTTATCATGGCGATTGCAATGTCAATCTATCTGATTGTAATATCAATTGTAGGAGGAGACTACGGAATAGCCACATTCACATCAGGCCAAAGGTTATACCTTTTTGCAATAATGCCTCTTACAGCTATCGGATCAGCGGTTATCGCAGTAGCTGGAAGTGCATATGGTGCTAGAAACGGCGATTACCTTTCAAGAGCTCATAAATTTGGTGCAAAATTCGGTTTGGCATTAGGAACCACAATTACATTAATCCTTGTTATATTTGCAACTCCTCTAGCTACAATATTTGCATATACTCCCGAAACTGCAAATCTGGTTCCAGGGATTGCACAATACCTTCAGCTGGTTTGTCCATGCCTGATTTTAACAGGAATAGGGATACCTTCAAGCTTCTTTTATCAGGGAATCGGTAAGGGAATATACAGCCTGATGTTTACAATACTTAGGGAAATCCTCTTTGTTGTTCCATTGATTTACGTGTTTGTATTCATTCTAAATATGGATTTAGTCGGAATCTGGTTGGGATTATGTATAGGAAGGGCAATAGCCAGCATACTCAACTATGCATTTGCAAGATACGAAATCAAAAGAACAAGAGAAAAATTCGGAAATTAACATTTCCAAAATTACCCTCATCACCATTTCTCACCAAATCTTTTAAAGCATCATTTTTTCCATCACAAAAAATTGTTTTTATATCTAAAAATTGATTTAACCTCTTTTAATTGCTTTAATTTAAAACTTAACAATTTATAAGCGATGAAAACTAACATAGAACACACACAAAAATTTTAGAGGTTAAAAAAATGAATAAAACAGAATTCGATTATAAAAGCAGAACAATCAGAGAAGTCTTCAGCGACACAAGAAAAATATGCATTGCCCCAAAACATGAAATAATGCTTGATGAAGGAGTTCATCCAGGTGGTGACATCTTTAAAACTGAAGATGAAGAATACATTGATTTTGAAACCCAATTAAAAGACTTTGATGCAGAAGAACTTGCAAAATATGTTGAATTTGCTGAAAATCTCTATGAAAAACATCAAAAAAAGGTATCCGTCTACATACTATGTCCTAAAAACATCAGCGTTAATGTCAGGGAATGTCCATTGAAATCAGATGCAGATTTCACCATAAAGCTTGCATGCTCACAGGACGACATCTGCCACCTGATTTTAAACCGCATCAAGAACAAGCTTAAAAACGAGATTGCTCTTGACTGTGATGATATCAATGCCGTTGAAATGCTTCCGGTAATGTGCAGCAGAAACGACAGAAATTATTTCAGGGTTGAATCCATAAAAATAATGAATAGAGTTTTAAATTGATTATTTGTTCCATTTAAGGATGGTTTTGCCGAAGTGTGAAATGTAATCCTTATCAAATGCCTCTTTCAGGTCAGTTAAAGTATTTATTTCACATACATTTGCAACCAACTTTTCCAAATATTCAAACAGGTGAGGATTTTGTTTGAGAGTCTCAACCACTCCAACAAAGTCTTCCCTTTCAGATCGGCTGTTTCCCTGAATAGTCAAACCCTTTTCCAAAACCATTCTTGTGTTGATGGGTATCGGATATTCGCTTACACCAAAGAGGTTTATTGTTCCCTGTGGATTAATCAAATCAATAATCTGTTCGATTGCTGATTGGGATGCACTTGAACCGACACATTCAAATCCATGGTCAATTACCAAATCATCCGGAACGTTGTGTATCTGATGGATTTCATCGGCAAATGAAAACAGGTTCAGGTTTTCAAGGTGCTTTCCGAAAACTATGAGTTTGGAATCAGGAAACCTACTCTTTAAAAGAAGTGCAGTTATGAAACCAAGATTTCCATCACCCCAAACTCCCAATGTGTCCTTTGGAGTTATTGCAAGTTCTGAAAACTTGGAAATGCCCTGATATGCAACAGTTATAAGTTCTATGAATGCTGAGACCTTTGGGTCGAAATCATCAGGGATTCTGACTACCCTACTTGAATCCAACTTGATTAAATCTGAGGTAAAACCGTCAAATCCGCTTCCTCTGAATTTGGATTTGTATGAGTAATTGGCCCTGCAGACATCTTCACTCATAGGAGTGTTTGGAATCATTACAACTTTGTCTCCAGCTTCAAACCCACCTGATTTGTCATATATCACTTCACCAATCCCTTCATGAATCAGTGCCATCGGCAATTTCTCTTCAAGCACCTCAGCAGGCCTTGAGCCCTGATAGTACCTTTGGTCGGCCTGACAGATTGAAAGATAGGTCGGTCTTACAACCACTCCGTCAAGCTCCACCTCATCAATCGATTCTTCGAAAAATTTGGGGGATTTCAGCCTATAAACAATGTTAATCATTTCCATCCTCAAGTATTGTGTTTGCTAACTTCAAGTCATAAGGGTATGTAATCTTGATATTTGTCACTTCACCATTGACTAGATGTACATCTTCATCTTTAAGTGTGAATATTTTGCATGCATCTGTCAGAATATTGGTTTCAGCTTCTGTTAAACTATTGATTAAATTAAAAAGTTTCTTTATATTGAAGCTCTGTGGCGTTTGGCCTTGGTAATAATAATCCCTCACAGGGATGCTTTCAATGGTCTCGCCATTGACGCTTTCAACAATTGTATCCGTAGCCGGAATGACTGTATCGCAGGCACCATATTTTCTTGCTGCATCGATATTGTCTTCAATGATTCTGTGAGTTACAAAAGGGCGCACTGAATCATGTGTAAGTATAATTGACTCTTCATCAATCCCATAATTGTCTTCAATATATCTGATACTGTTCATGATTGTATCATTTCTGGTTTCGCCACCTTCAATGACAATTATATTCTCATTTTCACCAATATATTCATTAATCAGATTGTTAGTGTGATTTATAAAGTTTTTTGGAATCAATACTATCGTTTTGTCAATGCTTTCATTGATTAGAAATTTTTCAATAGTATGAATGATTACAGGCTTATTGCCCAAGGTCAAAAATTGTTTGGGAGTGTCTGTACCACCCATTCTTGAACCTATTCCTCCTGCAAGTATCGCTGCAAAAATCATGTGAATTTACTCCTTTTTGAATGTGATTAAGTAATGAGATTTGCCTTGAGGATTTTCCTCACCAATATCAACTGTCAAATAATCCCTTTTAAGGCCATAATCATTGAATATTTTTTCCATCTCAACATGTGAAATCCTAATGTCCAAAGGAGGACCCTTAGTCATTTCAATAGGTTTGAAATCCATTATGGCAATTCGGCCGTCTGATTTGACAATCCTTTTCAATTCGTTTATGACATCTTCCTTTTGGCTGGATTCCCTAAATCCATGGAAAACATTAAGCATCAGAACAACATCAACGGATTCATCATCGACCCCCGGAATGCATTTGGTAATGTCTGCTTCGATAGGAATCAGATTTTCAATATCGTTTTCATCAACATATTCCTGCAACTCTTTGATAGATTCCGCATAAGCGTCAACCGCATAAACCTTTCCTTTCGGAAGATATTTCTCAATGGCTTTTTTAGAAATGTAACCGTCACCGCATCCTGCATCCAAAAAAGTCTCATCGCCTTTGAGATTTAACTCACTTAATATTTCATCAGAATCTAAGAAATTTGCACTTGATTTTCCGTGATGTCTATGCTCCATATTTACACCTTAATAATAATCTTTAAAAAATAGTATTTAAAATTTTCAAAAAAAAGTTTAGGAGAGTTTTAAACTCCCAATTAAAAAAAAGTTATTCCTTTTCAAAAATGATTAGATAGTGAGATTTGCCTTCAGGAATATCTTCCCCAATCTCCTCATTTAAATAAGTCATTTTAAGGTCATGTTTATTAAACAATTGCTCCAACTCTTCAGGAGAAGATCTCACTGGTGTTGGAGGTCCTTTTGGAACATCCCAAGCCTTATAGTCCATAATAGCAATTTTTCCATCATTTTTAATGATTCTTGAAAGTTCAATAATTGCCTCATCAACCTTTCTTGACGCTTTAAAACCATGGAAAACATTGACCATCAAAACTATATCAACTGATTCGTCATCGACTCCCGGAATTCCTTCGGTAATGTCTGCCTCAATATTAATTAGGTTTTCAACATTATTCTCACTTTTATATTTTTCCATATCTTCGATTGAAGCGTCATAGACATCAACTGCATAAACTGTTCCCTTGTGATTGTAATCTTCAAGAATTTTTATTGCATTATGGCCATCACCACAGCCTGCATCCATAATTGTCTCATTTCCTTTTAAATTCAACTCTTGAATGATCTCATCGGAATCCAGAAAAAATGCGCTTGAAAATCCGTGAGCTCTATGTCCGTTTTCAGGCATCATCATATTATCACCTAAGTAATAATATCTAAAAAATAGTATATAATTATTGCCAATGTGAAAATTAGTGAATAACACTTAAAAATTAGTCAAAATAAGAAAAAAAAGTTATAAGAGGATTATTTTTTCCAGGTTTGTTTTACTCCTCTTCCTCTTTTACTACCAGGTTTGGTATAACTTCTTTTTTGTCTGGTTCTTCTGTTAGTTCCTTTAACTTTTGCCATATTTTCCCCTCCTTAAAATTTATCATTACAAAATTAGAATTAAATCTATAACAAAAAAATATTTGTTTTCAAGATATTTAAAGCTTTTCTTTAAGTGGTGTATTCCGCATTAATTTTAACATAGTCATATGTTAAATCACAACCCCAAGCAGTAGCTTCGCCATCACCCAAATCCATGTCAATATTTACTGTGATGTTTTTTGACTGCATTATCTTTTCTGCCCTTTCAAGATAAGGTGTGTCTTCAAATGCTAAAATTTCACCATTTTTGACCAAATCGACATCATCTGTATCATCTGCAATAGATATTGTTACACTATCAGGATTTAAATCACATCCTGAGTATCCTATCGCTGATACGATTCTTCCCCAATTCGGATCACCGCCAAATACTGCGGATTTGAATAAGCTGGAAGATATGATTGATTTTGCTGCAAGACGTGCATCCTCATCATTTCTTGCATTGTAGACATTGGCTTCAATGAATTTTGTAGCACCCTCACCGTCACGAGCCATCTTTTTAGCAAGGTCTATGCACAGATAATCCAATGCGTCCTGGAAGTTTGAATCGATTTCACCATTCTTTACGACTTCAACGCCTGATGCACCGTTTGCCATCATCAGACATGTATCGTTGGTACTTTCATCCCCGTCAACAACAATCATGTTGAAACTGATATTGGCTGATGCCCGGAGTGCCTTTTTGATTTCGTCAGCAGGAACTACAGCATCGGTTACGATAAATGACAACATGGTACCCATATTTGGAGCAATCATTCCGCTTCCTTTGGTGATTCCTGCAATTCTAACAGTTTCACCGGAAGTCAATGTAACTTCCAAAGCGCATTCCTTAGGAAATGTATCAGTAGTCATGATTGCCTTAGCTGCAGCAAGTGAATTTTCAGGGCTGTCTCCGAGTTTTGACAAGGATTCATAAGCTACCTTGGAAATGATATCTATAGGCATTTCACGTCCTATAACCCCTGTTGATGAAATTGCTATCTCATCCTTAGGTATCTTCAAGTCCTTGGACACCAATTCAACCAATGTTTCACAGTCTTTAAATCCTTGTTGGCCTGTAAAACAGTTGGCATTTCCACTGTTGACAAAGACAGCAGAAATTATGCCTTTCTTTAAAACATTCTGAGTATATTTAACCGGAGCCGCAACCACTTTATTTGAAGTAAAAACCGCTGAAGCAGTACTGTTTGGTGAAACAATTATGGTAACACCGTATTTTCCTTCACGAGCCCCAGATACTTTAAGATTTTCAATTACTGAAAATCCGCCATCAAGTTCTTTAATAAAATTCATAATTATCACAAAAATTAATCCTCATTAGCCTTAAGATACTTTGCATTAAGTTGTGAGGAAGACCCATTTTCATTATAGTCTACACCATCAACTTCCTTATCAAAAACAACCTCAGTGCCGTTAACGTTATTAGTCATTTCTTCAGTCACATTTTCAAAATGAGGTTGGTTATCATTTCCATCATTAAAACTTAGGGAAACTCCAATCCCTGCACCTATGACAAATGCAATCAATGCAATTATCACAACAACCATGAGAGCCCCACTGCTTTTCCTCTGTTTTTTAGGTTTTCTGTTCCTTGGATTTCGAGGCCTAGAAGGACGATTAACGAACTTATCTTTATTTCTTCCAAATTTTCTTTTGGGAGCATTTTGACGACCATTTCCTGATCTTAAAACTATTTTATTGTTTTTTCTTTGTCTCATGGTTTTTCTCGTCTTAAATAATTATGTGATGACTGCATAAACAAGGGCTAGAATAACTCCAATAAAACTAAACATTCCAAGCCCTAAAATTGACATTACATAAGCAAATATGAATACAAATAAAAAAACCCCAATTAATTTCGGTTTTTCATTTTCCACCAAATTAATGAGAGTCCTTGTGAATTCAGACGGAATATTATAAGCATATAAACCATTGGCCAATTCGAAAACAACTAATGACAATGGAGAAGCCGAATCCAAATCATCTACAAGCTGAGCTCTCTCACCTGCTTCACGTCTGCTTCTTCCAACACCTGCCCTGATTTTTGCACCGTTGTCCAATGCAAACCATGCTGCATCAAGACCTGCACGAATTGCCAAGTCCTTAGATGGGAATCTTGCAATGAAATCGTCACCACCTTCCCGGTATCCTTCAAGTTCACCATCACATTCACTTTCGATGAAATTTTTAATGCCTGTCATTAAGTCCACAAGCTGATTCCTTCCGTTTTTGTTAATGAATTTAGTAGAATCAATTAAATCAATGAATAAATAATTTTCCAAATCTACCGGTCTTGATTCCTGAAGCAAGAACGGTGAATCAAACACTAAAGCATATTCTCCACCTAATTTGGTGAATGCAATTCCAGGAAAGCTTCCGACACTTTGGGTGTAATGAATCGCCCTTTCAATTGAAGCCGCACCAGTCATCCCTACAGCAGAAATCACCTGGACCCCTTCAGACAATCCTATTCCGATCAATTCAATAGCTACACGAATCGCATCGTTTTTACTTAGCATTTTAGCAACGAGTTCAGTTGCTGTTTTTTCCACAATTTCCCCCTTTTCACTTTGAATGATTTTTACGAATATATCAATCAAACGGGAAGGATGTGGAAGCTCAATGTAGAAATAACGATCACTACCCATGATGATGTTACTTACCAATGCATACTCTTCAATTTTATTTTCTGCAGGTTTCAATTCATGGAAAGTATAATCCTTCGGAAGGTTTTCAGCACCTACATCCCGAATGAGGTTTTCCAAAATAGTGTCTGATGTGATTTCAGCCTTTTCAAGCTCAAACAGAATTGTTTGAGTATAGTTGAATAACTCCACATACTCAGTTTCTAATGAATTTGTCGGAAAAAATTTTGTTCCCACCGCAATTGGATTGAGCTTGGTGGTGAGTCTGATAAAAAATTTAGTTAAACTGTTAACCATCCAGGTCCCCTCCTTTTTCCAGCTCTATTTCAAAATCTCCAGGTTTTTCCAAAAGCATGTCAGGTTTTACTGATACGAATGGGAATTTCCAAGATCCAAGCCTTCCAGCAATTGTACTTGCAATATTCCTTGAATTTCTTTTAATAAACACTTCATCATGTTCGCTTACACGCACAAGAATGTTATATGGTGCAGTTTCGGTAACTTCATCTGCAAGCAATATATTCAACTCAAATGTGCCTGGTTTTGTAAACAAATCATTTCTTACAGCGATTAATGGTTTTTTCTCAAGACCTAATCTGTCTGCAACTGTAACAGAAATGTTACCTGCATTTTTCACAGCAACTTTATAATCTTTAGGGTGTACCAATACGAAAATAACATATGGAGCGGCGATTTCCACATCATCCACCATTTCTACAATCTTATTGAACATAGGTATTTTAGCGAAAATGTTTTCTAACCTAGATTCTGCGTTATTTTCATTGTCGATACGGATAATGGCCTGTTTAGCTATATTTAATGGGGAAATTTCCAAACCTTCCTTGCCTGTGTAGATTTCCCATTTTTTAAAGGTCAATTCCTTGATAATTTCATCACAAATGTGTTGTAGGATGTTCTTATCTTTTTTAGGCTTTTTTGGCTTTCCAAAAGTGAGTCTGCCCTTATCAATTATGAATGGTATTCTCATAGAAGCGATATTTCTGAATTCAGCAGCATAATCTCTGAATTTATCATTTGATAGGATTTTAGCTTTTTCACGAGTTGCAATTTCCAATATAAAATGATCTGCATCATTTCCTGCCGGAACTTCCTCAACATTATCATTTTCCAGCAATTTTTCGAATTTCTCCTTATCATCAATATCATGACGAAGTGATGCATCAGCAATAATTACAAATTCATCCTCACTTTCTTCCAATGCTTTAACAGCAGCAAGAATATTGGACATTTGAGGCTGTCCATTCTGATTTTTAACATGATGAGCTACATTAGAAGCATCTACGACCACTTTCATAATATCACCTAAAAATTCAATTCAGTTTATTATATATATTTGTTTCTTATATTTAAATTTAATTTATAATACATTTCTTGGATATTTTCCAAATAAAAATTTTTCGCCATCTACTTCATTTAAATAGATTTCAATCTCACTATCTGAGATGTTATAAACATTATATGAGTTTTTATTTTTGCCCCTGAGTTTTAAAGAAGCAAGAGACCCCGCATTAACAACGAGAGTTTCATTTATTTTCCAGATATTCGGAACATGCTTATGTCCTGATAAGACCAAATCAACTTCATGAGTTGTCAGAGTCTTTAAAATATCCCCTGCATCTGATAATACATTACGTTCACGCCCGGTTTGAGGTAAAGGCACAACATGATGGTGCAGAGCAACAATAGAGAAATTTTCATTGATTACACACTCATCCAATTGATGTTCAAGCCACATATGCTGAGGGGTTCCGACATGCCCCTTATCCTCATCCGGAGAGCTGCTGTCAAGTCCCATTACTGTTAAATTACCATCCATTGTTAATTTCCAACTTTTTTCACCAATCAACTCTTCAAATGTTTGATAACCCAAATTACGGGCATCATGATTTCCCGGAACTGCAAATAATGGAGCCTCAAACATTTCCAAATATTTTGTTGCTCTTTCAAACTGCCTATAGTAACCGTTTTCAGTTAAGTCTCCGGTTAAAATTATCATATCCGGCTGCAAACTGTTTATTTCGCCTACAGCCTTGATGAACATATCCTCATTAAAATCATTATCCGATACGTGCAAATCAGAAATGTGTGCAATCAAAGTCATATTATCTATTGATTTAATTTCATGATAGCCTCTGCAAGATCTCCTTTACATTCCTCTAAAGCCTGTCTTGCTTCATCTTCGCTAACGCCAGCGCTGTTAGCCACCATTTCAACATCTTCATCAGGTATTTCAATTTCGTATTCCAATTCGACTTCACGGGCATTACCCTCGATTTGATAGGTTTCCTGTCCCATCACATTCATTAGGCTAACACTAGGATTATCGATGATTAATTCTTTATCTTCAAAACGGATTACGACTTCAAGGGCACCGGGAAGGTCCTCCATTTTCATGCCCATCTTTTTCATTTGTCTTTCCATCTGCTTCATCTGTTTTTTATTCATGCCAGGTATCATAATAAAATCCTCTCATATAAAATAACTATTTATAAATATATAGTTTAATATTATTAAAAGTTACTTAATTTTCAAAACCGTAAATCTCAGTTTCGAAGGTTTTTGCAACATCCTTTAAAACTTCAGGAATATTGATTGCCTGAGGACATTCTTCAATGCATACTTCACATTCGATGCAATCGGAAGCAATACCTACGCCTTCAAGCTTGGAATAGTTGAGATAGGCATTTCCGAATTGTGTCCATTCATTTATCTTAAGCATCTTATGCTTATTGTACAAATCAAAGAGTCTTGCGATGTCTATTTCCTCACTGCAGGACTCGACGCAGTATCTGCATTTTGTACAGTCGACAGTGATGTTGCTGTTGATGATTTCTGAAACCTCATCA
>CADBHR010000013.1 GCA_902794475.1 uncultured Methanobrevibacter sp.
AAATAACATTTCTTTTTCATATAATAAGAAAAGGCAGATATTGAAGGATTTTTCCATATCTGTCGACAGCAATCAAATCATTGGTTTGATGGGTGATAGTGGTAGCGGCAAATCTACATTATGTAAAATATTAGCAGGTTATATCACTCATTATTCTGGAGAAGTAACATTGGACGGCAATAAAATTCCAGATAAGGGTTTTTATCCTGTTCAATTGATTTTTCAACATCCGGAAAAAACTATGAATCCAAAATGGAAAATGGAAAAGGTATTAAATGAATCATGGACTCCTCCTAAAGAGTTGAGAGATACATTTGGCCTTAAAGGTCAATGGTTAACTCGTTGGCCTAATGAGCTTTCCGGTGGAGAATTACAGCGTTTCAGCATATTGAGGGCAATCAATCCCAAAACAAAATTTATCATTGCAGATGAGATTTCCACTATGCTTGATGCAGTTACACAGGTGCAGATATGGGAAAAGCTGATAAATCATGCTAAAGCCAATAACATTGGAATATTGGCGGTCAGTCATGACCCTGAATTGCTTGAAGTAATATGTGATGATATTTTATATTTTGATGAAATAAATAATCTTTAAATCTAATTTGCTCATTTGAGCATATTATTTATTTCATTTTTCAAAATCATCTTCTTTTTTCCCTTTTTTTTGTGTTGTTGCAAATTTTGCAACAACTTATTTTTTTTTACTTTGTCTTGTTTAAAGATTCGAACAGCTGAATAATTAAAGATATATATTTAAAAAATTTTAATATTAACTTATGTTAAGTAATGATTCATCAAATAGTGTAGACATTATGCTTCAAAACCCTAAAAGAGCATTAATAAAGATGTCCATTCCTTTGATTGTTTCATTACTTATAACCAGTTTTTATAATCTGATTGATGCCGTGTGGGTTTCAGGTCTTGGCGCCGATGCTCTTGCAGGTGTTGGATTTTTCACACCAATATTTATGATTTTGGTTGGCTTTGGGAATGGTTTAGGTTCCGGTGCGGCCTTTGCAATATCTAAATATCTGGGTGAAGAAAATAAGCCAAAGGCTGATAACGCTTCCGTTCATTCAATAATTTTGGATATAATTGTTTCGCTAATTTTAACTATGACCTTATTGGTCTTGTTAAATCCAATTCTAAATGCAATGGGTGCAGGTCAAACTATCGGTCATGCGACTGATTATGGAGTGATAATCATATTAGGATCTGTTTTCATAATCTTTTCAAATGCATTATATGGAATTTTTAGAGGTGAAGGGGATACTACCCGCCCAATGTATGCCATGATTGTATCGGCCATTTTAAACATGATTTTGGATCCTATTTGTATTTATTATTTGAATTTGGGAGTTAAAGGAGCAGCAATAGCTACAATAATTTCATCTTTATTTGTAATTTTAATTTTACTCTATTGGTTTTATTTTAAAAGAGACACTTATTTGAGACCTAACATGATTAATTTTAAGTTCAAAAAGGAAATTTCAACTGATATTGTTAAAGTCGGCATTCCTGCCAGCATTCAGCTTCTGAACAATGCATTCTTTGCGGCAGTTTTCTCGGCACTTTTGACCTATGTGGGCTCGACCGATTCGGTTGCTGTTTATTCAACAGGCTGGCGGATAGTCACAATCGGGACAACTCCTCTTTTAGCTATTGGAACAGCTTTAATAAGTATTATTGCTGCAAATTATGGTGCAAAAAACTATAAAAACATTCAAATTTCTCATAGGTATGCCATGAAAGTTTCGATAGTCATTGCAGTTATTGTAATGATTTTAACAAATCTATTTGCAGGGGATATTGCATCAGTTTTCACCTCATCTGGAAGCAGTGCAAGAATCGCTTCTGAACTGACTGCATTTCTTGCTTGGATTGTGATTTATTATCCTACAATGGCGGTGGGTGTGGCTTCAACCTATGTTTTCCAGGGTATTGGTAAAGGATTGACTGCAATGTTTCAGACAATCATGAGAGAAACAGGATTTACGATATTTTTTGCGGTTTTGTTTGGTGTTTATCTAGGTTATGGTGTATGGGGGGCTTGGATGGGCATTGTCTTGGGAGAAATTGTTTCAAATAATATTACAATGCTTTGGGCGGATTGGCAGATTAAAAAATTGATGAATATTAATGATTAGGCACCATTAATATCCTTAAAGTAAATTACTTCGTCACATATTTTATCGACTAACGGCATATCGTGACTTACAAGCAACATTCCCATCTTTCTTTCCTTAACTATATCTATAACGGAAGTTAGAATTTGCACTTGGGTTATTGCGTCAAGCATGGTTGTCATTTCATCTGCTATCAGGAACTTTGTATTTGGATTCAAAGACCTGATGACTGAAAATCTTTGAAGTTCTCCGCCTGAAAGTTCTTGTGGAAATCTTGTTAACCAACTTTTCTGAATACCGAATTCGGATAATAGTTCGTCTGGCACGTTCCAGGATTCTTCTAAAACCTGTTTCATTTTCCATTTGGGATTCATAACTTTTTCTGGGTGTTGGTAAATTAATTGTACAGGTTTAAATCCTTTTTTGGGTAATTTTTCACCATCTAATGTAACCTCTCCTTCAAATTTGGTAATGTATCCTGAGAGTATTTTACATAATGTTGATTTTCCGCTTCCGCTGTCTCCAACCAAACCTGTGATTTTGCTGCTGTCTATCTCTATGTTGATGTCCTTTAATAAGTATTCTTTAGCTGAAGGATATTTAAATGAAATGTTGCTTCCTTTAAGTATCATGTTATGCACCTTCTTCATATTTAAAACATCTGACTTTTTTATTTCCTATGTCGATTAGTTGTGGTCGTTCATCCCTGCATCTGTCAAATCTCATTTCGCATCGGTCATAATATGGACATCCATTTTGGATTTCCCCATGCAATGGCTGGTGTCCTTTTGTAAGTTCAAAACCATTTGCAGGTAGTGCCCTGTACAATGATTTTGTGTATGGATGTAACAGGTTTTCCCCATCTCCTGAAAAGTCTTTGTTTTCTGCAATTTCAATTACATAGCCTGAGTAAAATATTCCGATTTTATCGGCTACTTCAAGTGCTGCATGAATATCATGTGTGATTAAGAGTACTCCTATTCCGTCTTCTTTCATATGTTTAAAGTGATTTAATGTTTCTTCTACTGTTTTTTCATCGAGTCCTGGTGTTGGCTCGTCTGCCACAACAAGTTTTGGATCGGATAATAGTGCTGTTGAAACGAGTACTCTTCTTGCCATTCCTCCAGATAACTGGAATGGATACATATCATCTACTTCGGGACCTAGGTTATAATGTTCAAAGATTTCCCTCTGCTTTACCTTTTTTTCTTTTTTCTCTGCATCAGATTCAACATGTCCTATGGCTTGGTCTGAAATTTTCATTAACGGGTCTAAAAAATTTACTGATTGAGGTACGAGTACAATATCTTTTCCTCTAATTTCCTCTTTATCCTCTTGGGATAATTCTTTTCCTTTGAATTTTATTTTTCCGTTGAGGTTTGCATTTTCTGGCAAAATTCCAAATATTGCATGTGCAAGTAAACTTTTTCCTGACCCACTTGAACCTAATACTGCTAGAATTTCTCCTTCAGATATATCTAAGGTCAAATCAGTTATGACTTTCAAATCTCTTTGATTCAATCCTTTGGTATATTGAATAAATGAAATTGAAACATTTTCTACATCTAATAATTTTTCCATTAAACCACCTTTTGGATTTCAAATGACAAATTTTATATACTAATTTATACTTTATCAATATTAAAGTTATTCAAAAATTACTAAAAAGTATTACTAATTACATAAATTTAGCATTTTTTGTAATACTTATAATCTTTGGTGTTGTCCATGAATGTGATAATTAAAGAATTGAGCAATGATTCTAAACAAATTGAGGATGTTCAGACATTTTTATTTAAGATGATAAAAAAGGAATTTGGATATGACTATGTTCCCGAATGGCATCAGGACATTGTAAGATTGGATGAATACTATATTAATCCCGAAAGGAATAATTTCTTTGTTGCATATTTAGAAACTGGCGAGATTATTGCAACAATTGGTATAAGAGCATATGATAAGGATTTTCCCGAATTCAGACATCTTTATTCAATGGATACTACCTCCAGCATATGGAGACTGTTTGTTGATGAGAGATGCAGACGTTGTGGTCTGGCATCAAAGATGTTTTATATTGCTGAAAATTTTGCAAATGATGCAGAATACGATAATATATATTTGCATACTCATAAAAATCTTCCAGGGGCTTTGGAATTTTGGACAAAAATGGGTTTTGTTGTTTCCCTGGATTCCAATGATGAATTGCTGACAGTCCATATGGATAAGCAAATTCAGGAATTGGAAATCAATCCTCAGGCACATGATTTCAGATATGCCGTAAAACTATAATCGTTTAATGTATCTTTGTGTATGTGGGCATGCGAAAATACATTTTCCGCATACTGTATCTGCTTTTCCCAAATTTTCTTCTGAAACTTTCAGCGCATATTTTTCACACTTTCGATCATCATAAAATTCATTTCTTTTCATTTTGTAATTCCATTCCTTGCCGCTTATTGCTCCTCCATGACATGCATCCTTGCATAATTCGCATTTTCCGCATTTTGATTTGAGGATGGGTTTTCCAAAATCTAAAGGAGCATTTGTTAAAACTGAAGACATTCTTAATGCTGATCCAAATTTCAATGTTGTAAATAATGCGGACTTTCCAATCCAGCCGAGTCCTGCACGAGTAGCTATTGTTTTGTGGGGCAATTCAAAGGAATTGAACTCACCAAAATCAGTTCCCAATCTCTTTTTTGTTTGGGCATATGCATCATATCCTGTATCTATTAGGAATTCTTCACATTCCATCCCAAGTGCGTCCAATCGTGTATTTAAACTAATCAATTCCTCAAGATATTCGTGTGTTGGTGCATTCTGCATATTTCTGATTATTTCTTTGGGATAAGTGATATAAAAAATAACACCTGAATTTAATCCTGGCTTTGGCGTAAAGTTGGTGATGTCTGCAAAGCCCACTTCGCTTGCACCTTTTTTCTTTAAATATTTTTTAAGTTTTGAGGATAAATTCATGGACAAATATTTTACCATAATCATATTTAAATGTATTTAAGTAATACTTTTAGTATGATTTTATACCGTCATTTATCTATTTTTTGCATTCTTAATTTTTTTATTTATGCAATTCAGTAATATTATTTTGTTCTTCTAGTTCATTTGGTATTACTTTTTTTATATTTTTTATAATTTTTCAAATAAAACTTAAAAGTAATAAATATGTTTTTATATAAATCTATCATATATATTACTAATATTAAAATAATTTATTAAAGTATTACTTATTGAGCATTTATTGATTGAAAAGTATTACTATTGTTTTAATATAGAAGTTTTATATGGTGAAAATTATGGAAAAAAAGACAATGATGATTATTGGTGCTGTTGCAGCAATTATTGTTATTGCTGTCGCTGCATTTGCATTAATGGGCGGGTCAACTGATAATGACCCGACACATTTGACAGTTGCAGCACACAGCAACATTAAAGAACCGAAATCTGGTTTTGATCCGCTTACAGGTTGGGGATGCGGGCACCAAAATTATAATCCTTTAGTACAAAGTTGTTTATTTAAGACAGATAAGAATGGAGAAATAGTTCCAGATTTAGCTACTGGTTATTCTATCAGTGGAGATGGAAAAACATGGACTGTAAATTTAAGAAATGATGTTAAATTCTCAGACAATTCAACTTTCAATGCAAAAGATGTAGAAACTACATTCAACACTGCAAAAAAAACTGAAACTGATTTGGATTTAACAAATCTTGAGAAAGTAACTGCTAAAAATGATACTTGTGTTGAATTTACTTTGGTTGAACCTAGATCAACATTTATCTATGATTTAAGATATGTTGGTATTGTTCCTGAAGAGTATGACAACAACACTTATGGTGAAAACCCTATTGGTACCGGACCTTATGTATTGGACCATTGGGATAAAGGTCAACAAGCTATTTTCAAAGTTAATGATAACTACTACGGTGACAAACCATTCTTTACCCAAATTACCTTATTATTCCCTGAAGAATCAACCTGGTTGGAACTCGCCAAATCAGGTCAAGTAGATGTAGTGCCAGTGGCAACTTCTGCATTAAACCAAACCGTTGACGGATATCAATTTGTTGAAAAATCTGCAGGTAGGGCACAAGGAGTATCCTTCCCTTATCTTAATGACACCGGTAACGTAACTAATGAAAGCGGTTGGAAAATTGGTAACAATGTAACTGCTGATAAAGCAATCAGACAAGCATTAAATGTCGGTGTGGACCGTCAAAAAATGTGTGATGAAGTATTTGCAGGACATGCAACTCCTGAATACACAAGCGTCGACACAAGAGATTACGCAAATAATGCTTCAAAAGTTAAAGACGGAAACATTGATGATGCAAAACGTATCTTGAAAGAAGGCGGATGGAAAGATACTGATGGTGATGGTATTGTTGAAAAAGATGGAGTAAAAGCATCATTTGATTTATACTATCCACCAGATTATCTTGACAGACAATCTCTATCCACAGTATTTGCCGAACAAGCAAAAGAAATTGGAATTGAAGTAAATCTTAAAGGTGCTGATTGGGATACCATCTATGCAAACATGTACAGCTCAGCTGCATTAATGCAACAAACCTCTCCTGATCCATATAAATCCATCTATCAGCAATACCACAGCAAAGATGCTGATGAATTCTATATGAACCCTGGTTTATATAACAACACAGATTCCGATAAATTGATGGAAGACGCAATGCATTCAAATGATTTCAATGCTGCAGACAAATTATGGTCTGAATCCGCTCTTGTTAATGGTGGAGGTTGGGGTCCTGCTGGTGACGCTCCATTCGCATGGCTCGTAAACTACGACTACAACTATTTCATTAAAAATGGAATTGATATTGGTGAACAACCTGATGGTTTAGGAAACGATGTTTTAATTAATATCTGTGATTGGACTAGAACCAATTCCACAGCTTAAACATTTTTTCCTTTTTTTTATTTTTTTTTAAAATTTAAGGGGGTTATTTTCATTGAATAAACAAAAATTAATTAAATTTTTTAGTTACAAGTTAATACGTTTCATAATTTTGATGATTGCTGTTGCAATATTCAGTTTCGTATTATTAGATTTATCCCCTATTGATCCGGTTAATGCTTATTTGAAGGGAGCTGCAGTATCAGAAGCACAAAGACAAATTTTACATCAATATTTTGGCACTAATGTTCCATTAACTACAAAAATTTATCACTGGTTAATTGATTTGGCTCAAGGAAATCTTGGAACTTCTTTAATTTATCGTATGCCGGTGATGGATGTCATCATTGATAAATTTTTAGCATCAATTGTATTGATGGCGATTTCATGGTTGTTAAGCGGAGTATTGGGATTTTTATTAGGAGTTGTGGCCGGTAAAAATAAAGGTTCATGGATTGACAAAGCGGTTAAGGTTTACTGTTATGCAATTCAGTCTGCACCTTCATTTTGGGTAGGTATGCTTATTTTAATGATTTTTGCTGTTTATTTAGGATTGTTCCCGATTGGATTCGGTGTTCCTATTGGAGTTAAAAGTACTGATGCAACATTTATGGAATGGGCATCTAGACTTGTTCTTCCTACTTTAACATTGAGTTTGGTTGGTTTGGCGCCGATTGCCATGTATACCCGTAACGAATTGATTCAAGTTCTATCCTCTGATTATGTATTATTCGCTAAATCAAGAGGTGAAAAAGGTTGGGATTTAGTAAAAAATCATGGAATAAGAAATATATTGTTGCCTGCGATAACATTACAATTTTTATCATTCAGTGAATTGTTTGGAGGAGCTGTTTTGGTAGAACAGGTATTTTCATATCCGGGAATCGGTCAAACGGCTGTAGCTGCAGGTCTTCAGAATGATGTTCCTCTGTTTTTAGGAATTGTAGTATTCAGTGCAGTATTTGTATTTGTTGGAAATCTACTTGCTGATATCTCTTATTACCTAATTGATCCAAGAATTAAGGAGAGTGAATTTAATGATTAAGAAAAGGGAAACTGATGATAAAAAGCAATGGTTTATATACCCTGCTAATCTCAGGACAAAGACTCTTGTCATTATCATACTTTCCGCATTGGTCATTGTGACCATATTTGTTTCAGGCTATTTTATGAGAGATATTCCGACAAGCTTTATTAGCGCAAATCAAATGCCCTCTTTAGAACATATTTTCGGAACAGATTGGATGGGAAGAGACATGTTTCAGCGTACAATTGCAGGGCTTGGATTAAGTATCATGGTAGGTTTTATTGCATCTGCTGTAAGTACAATTATTTCTATAATTTTAGGATTGTTTTCAAGTTTCAATAAGATTGCAGATGAAACCGTGGCAGGAATTATTGATTTGTTCGGTTCAATACCTCATATCCTTTTAATCATCCTTATTTCCATCATGTTTGGTGGGGGAGTATTTGGGGTTATTATGGGTGTTGGTCTGACTCATTGGACTCCTCTTGCAAGGGTTTTAAGATCTGAAGTTAAGGAAATTAAAACAAAGGAATACATTCATTTAGCTGAAAACCTGGGCAAATCTAAGCTATGGGTTGCTACAAAACATATTTTGCCTTTGATTATATCTCAAATCATTGTTGGAGTTATTTTGATGTTTCCTCATGCAATCATGCACGAAGCGGCAATTACATTTTTAGGATTTGGTTTGCCTCCACATGAACCTGCAATTGGTGTAATTTTGGCTGAATCCATGCATTATCTATCCTCTGGTTATTGGTGGTTGGCATTTTATCCGGGTATGTCATTATTAATTGTGGTATTGCTGTTTGACTTTATTGGGGAAAATGTCGAAAAATTACTCAATCCTGAGACTGCACAGGAATAAGGGAAACATACGTTTCTCTTTTTCATTTCTTTTTTTAGATTAGGAGGATATTATGAATATTGTTTTTAGGGAAGTTAAAAATAATCTTGATGAGGTAATGGCAATTAAAGACTTTTTATATGGTCAGATTATGGAGGTCTATGGTATCGGTCCCACTCCCAAATTCCATTATGATATTGATGGAATGGAGGAGTATTATCTTTTGCCTCATGCCAATAATTTTTACATTGCCTTGGATGGGGATGAAATTATTGCAACTGCGGCTATCAGAGCCTATGATGTTGATAATGAGTTATTTAGAGGCATTTATTCCAAAGATGATACTGCAAGCATTTGGAGATTGATGGTGGATAAAAATTATAGAAGACACGGTATTGCTCGTAAATTAGTAAGCATCATGGAGGAATTTGCCAAAAATGTGGGATATGATAAAATTTATCTTCATACTCATAGATACTTGGAATCTGGAATCCCATTTTGGACATCTGCAGGATATGAAATCACGATTGAAGAGGATGATTATGACGAGACAACTCATATGGTGAAATATCTGAGTTGATATCTAGTATTATTTTTTTAAAAAAGTAATACTTTTTATTTCTTTTTTGTTCATGTTATTTTTATAATATTCCGTTTATTGAAACATTTTTTTATAAATGCAGAGTTTATAGTTTTATTTTTTTTAATAGGAATCAAAAGATTATTCCTTTATGTTTTTAAGTATTTTTTAAATATCATAAAAGTATTACTTGAGTTATTTGAAGGGATATATTTTTTTATTTTTTCTTTCATATTTCTAAAAGTTGCTGATAATTGCGGGCATAGATTTTATTGTTGTTTTTTGTTTGTTATTCGATTTTATGTAGAAATAATTTTTAACAAATTTTAAATAGGTATTACTATAATTATTAATTATATTACTTGTGTATATTAGATAATTAAAATTAATTCAATATAAAATATTTCAAATAATTTTAATTATCTTCATTTTTCATGATTATCTCGCAATAGTATGCCATATATTTTAGGCAAATAGCTTTCATCAAGCTATTTGCTTTCCTCCTCATTTTTTCTAAAAACTTATTATTATATTAAACTAAATATTATATTGATGAAGCGAACTGCACTTAAAATTGGATATATAGGAACAAATTTTCATGGCTTTCAAAGACAGCCTAACCTCAGAACTGTCGAGGAGGAGTTGATTTACCATTTGCGCAAGCTGGACTACATTGATGATTTGAAGGAGTCCAGATTCAGAATTGCCGGCAGAACCGATGCTGGAGTTCATAGCTTGGGTAATGTAATCAGTTTCCAGTCCGAAAAGGAGGTCAGGGTAAATGAAATCAATAATTCCCTACCTGATGATATTCAAATATTGGCAAGTGCACCTGTTCGCTATGCTTTTAAGCCAAGGTATGCTCAAATGAGGCAATATCGGTATATGCTATTTCAGGATCTTGATATTGACAAGCTCAATGAGTGCGCTGAGGTATTTAAGGGAACCCATAACTTCACTAATTTTACAAAAAGGTTTCAGAAAACAACAACTCGTACGATTGATGATATTAAAATCGCAAAAGTTGAACTGGAGGATTATCATAAAAGACAATTTCCTAATCTCCATGATACGCTATGTCCAATATTTGTTGATATTTATGGTGAATCATTTTTATGGAACATGGTTAGGAAAATGATGAGGGTTTTTATCGATGTGGCCTTGGGCAAAATGACTTTGGATGAAGTTGAAAAGTTGTTGAATCCTGAAGCTGATGAGCCAAGGGCTTATATTAAGGTAACGGAACCTGAATACTTGATTTTAATGGATATTCAATATGATGGAATTAAATTCACATATGATGATTATGCCTGTGAGAGGTTTAGGCGCGATTTGGTTGATTCTCTTAGTAATTTACAGAAAAAATATGCAATTCGTGAATCAATGATAAAAAGTTTAAATGATTTACACAAATATTAATGTGAGGATAAGTATGGATAAAGTACAAAAAATTAATGAGAAAATAATGATTATTGAAATTATAGTGGGCTTTGCCTTGGGAATCTATCTGGGCATTAACCATGATAATCCAAATTTTTGGTTAATATTACTACAATGGATCTTTTTAACTTCATTCATAATGACGTTAATATCAGCAGTGGGAGGATACTATTCTAATGTACGTGATTCCCGTGTTGAGTTTAATATAACTTCTGTAATAAGGGTGTTCATTTTAAATTTGGCAGTGATTGCAGTTTCCACATCTTTTGGATTCTTGGCATGCTCAATAGCGATTGGCAATTTCACTACTGCACATTAATTTTATTGAAGGGATATCATGAAAATAGCGACAATTTTAGGAACAAGGCCAGAAATTATTAAGATGGCTCCAATTATCGATGAGATTTCAAAAAGGGGTATTGACCAAATAATTTTGCATACCGGCCAGCATTATGATAAAGAGATGTCTGACAATTTCTTCAGGGACCTGGAAATTCAAACTCCCGATTATAATATTCATGTCGGTTCAGGCACTCATGGAAAGCAGACTGGATTGATGATGAAAGGCATTGAAGAAGTGCTTATTGAAGAAAAGCCTGATATTGTGCTTGTTCAAGGAGATACCAATGCGGTGCTTGCAGGGGCACTTGTGGCAGGCAAATTGCATATTGCTGTTGGTCATGTTGAGGCGGGGCTCAGATCATTTGACATGACCATGCCGGAAGAGATAAACCGCAGAGTTGCAGATATTGTATCCACACTGTACTTTATCCCGACTGAAGAGTCAGCTATCAATCTGCTTGCAGAAGGATTTTCACATGAGAATCTGATTATCACCGGAAATACCGTAGTTGATGCATGTTTCAGGCACTTGGAAATAGCTGAAAAAAGAGGATTTGGAGAGAAATCATTGGCTGATTTGGATATTGAGAATATGGACAACATCCTGACATTAACAATGCACAGGGCAGAAAATGTTGATGTAAAAGAAAGGGTGACAAGCATAATTGCTGCTTTAAAGGAATTGAGCGACATGAACATTATCTTTCCTATTCATCCAAGAACCAAAAATACTCTGGAAAACTTTGGACTGTTTGACGAGCTAAACGATTTGGACCATGTTCATATAATAAAGCCGTTGGGATATCTTGATTTTTTACTTTTGACTTCAAAATCCACTTTGATTTTAACCGATTCAGGAGGCCTTCAGGAAGAGGCTATAACACTTGATGTTCCTGCATTGACACTGAGGTATAATACGGAACGCCCTGAAACTGTCACTGCCGGTGGAAATATTCTTGTAGGTTCTGATAAGGATGTAATTTTGGAAAATGCAAATAGGATTTTGAATGACAAGGAATTTGCCGACAAAATGAAAAGCGCTCCGAACCCGTATGGTATGGGAAACTCAGCCGAATCGACTGTAGATGCTATTGAAGATTATTATGAAAGGGGGCTTCTTGACATTAAGGCTCCTGAGGATATTATGGGTTCATTTACAAGGAAAATGGCGGAAATCGATGAAGACATTTCTGTTGCTGAATTTGAAGAAAGGAATGACTCATTAATACATATGGTATTTGATGGGGAAAGGATGCGTTTTCCGGCTGATGATTTAAAATTAAAGGGTATGATGATTACTTATGATAAACGAGAATGATTCAATATTAGTTTTTGAGTATTTTACTGCTTCTGGTGAAAAGGAAAAGAACATAATTTCTGAAGCGGAAGAATTGGTTTTTGCGTTATTGGATGACCTGTCAGACTTTAATGTTGATTTGGTTATTAATAAATCCTATGAGGATAAGGTAAAGAACTTGGATAATGTCAATCCGATTTTGATTGATGAAAATATTGTGGATTGGCTTGAAGATAATGCCTCAGACTTTGAAAATGCAATTTTCATTGCCGCAGAAATGAACAATGCCCTATACAATATCACCAGGATTTTGGAGGAAAACAATGTCAAAACATACACTTCCTCAGCGGAGGCTTGCTTCAAGACTTCCAATAAATTTGAAACTTATAATGCTCTTCCAATGGAAATTCCTCAACCTAGGTCATTTAAATTCAAAATCGACCCAAAGGGATATTGGAAAAGGGCTATTGAAAATCTCCATGAAAAATGGCAATCCGAAGACCCTCTGACTCCTCTCAAACTAATCATCAAGCCTTTAATAGGTGTTGACTGTGAGAATATTGTAATAATCAATGATATTGATGATTTGTCATATGATTTGGAAAAGATTTTTCCTCCTGGTTCAAGGATTATTGTTCAGGAATATATTGTTGGAACCGATATAAGCGTAAGTCTGATTTCAGACGGGAAAAAGGCCGTTCCGATTAGTCTTAATGAACAGTATGTCACTATTGGAAATGCTAGTGGAACATATTTCGGTGGAAAGATACCTTATGAAAGCAAATATCGCGATGAGGCATTTGAAATAGCAACCGATGCTGTTGAAGCTATTGGAGGTATTAAAGGTTTTGTTGGTGTTGATTTATTGATAAATTCCGATGAAAAGGATGTTTACTCAGTTTATCTTTTGGAAATCAACTCCAGATTTACAACACCTTATGTAGGTTTGAGAAAAATCTGCAATTTTAACATAGCTAAGAGTATTGTTGAGCTGATTGATGGAAAAGTAAGCATTGATGATTTGGACACTTCATTAAATGGTGAAGTTAAATTCATTAAATCTGCTGATTCATTAGAGATTAGGAGATTGTAATTTATGAGAATTGCAGGATTTGACATTGGAGGTGCAAATACTGACCTTGCAGTAATAGACTTTGAAGATGGCGAGATTAAAAACATTGAGGTTGATTTTGAGTATCTTCCAATGTGGAGCAACAATGATGACCTGTCACGCGTTTTGGTGAAATTGATTGAAAATATCTGTTCTTTATCTGAAATTGATGCAGTAGGCATTTCCATGACTGCAGAGCTGGTGGATGCATATGATACCAAAAAAGATGGGGTTTTGGATGTAGTTGAAAAATGTGAAGAGACATTTTCTTGTCCAATTGCCTATGTTGGTGTTGATGGAATGATGTCCAAGGATGAAATTGAAGAAACTCCACTTAAGGCGGCGGCTGCCAATTGGATTGCAACAGCTCAAATTGCAACATTGATTTCTGATAACTGCATATTCATTGATACTGGAAGCACAACAACTGATATCATTCCTATCAAAGATGGCAGGGAATGCGCTATTGGAAAATCTGATTTTGACAGATCCGCAACCGGTGAGTTGGTCTACACAGGTACTTTGAGAACCAATCTTGCCAGTTTTCTTGATAAGGTTGAATTGAATGGGAAAGAGTATCGGGTAGCCAGTGAACTGTTTGCACAAACTGCGGATGTTTACACTGTTTTGGATTTAATCACACAAGATGATTATATCTGCGATACCTTTGACGGTGAAGGCAAGTCTCAAGTGGAATGTGCAAAAAGAATCGCCCGTGTGGTCTGTGCTGATTTGGAAATGTTGTCAATGGATGATATCATTGAAATGTGCAAGTTCATTCATCAAAAGCAGGTTGAACAAATTGCCGATGGACTAAAACAGGTTCATGAAGCTCAAAATTTAGATTTAATTGTAACGACTGGCCTTGGAAAAGATATTCTGGATAAAAATGCAGCTGAACTTTTAGGTCTGGAAGTCAAATCCATGGGGGATATTTTGACTGATGATGAGTGTACAGTTGCACCTGCAATCGGAACTGCTGTGATGATGGATAAATACTTGAATTAGTACCATACATCTTTCAAACCAAGCAGATATGCAATGGTATTGGTTAATAAATGGATAAACAGTGTTAACAGTAATGCTAAAACAATAAATATTATATTAAGATTAGTGACTGGTGAAACAAAAATCAATGCAACTATGATGAAATCTAACTGATCAAGAATTGGTGCAGGTTCTCCTCTGCCAATTCCAAGTCTTCTTTTTAAAAAACTTCCTAAAGCATCACCTATGAGAGCTCCGAAACCAAGTAAAAATCCAATTAAGATTCCGTTAGTAACGCTGGTTACGGTAGGGACTATGATGGAATTTCCAATATACGGGAGAATCATTGGAGCTAAATACCCTTGAACTGCTCCTGTAATCATACCGATTATTGTTCCGGCAATCACTCCTCTCCAGGTAACTCCATCTCCAATCCAGCGAACGCCATTTGAATCACTTTTTCCAAAATCAAGAGGTGTACCTCCACCAAATACGAGTGCACCTCCGTTTGAGAAGTATGCTGGAAGAATGAAGTATAATGTGGTTAATAATGTCAATATTATTAGTTGAAAATCGATTATCATTTAATTTTACTCCCAATCATGTTGGACTTTATATAAACTATATAATTAATAATATTTAAATATTAAATTGTTTTAAATATATTATATTATGTAAGTTTATACTAATATTGCTTAGTATTAAAAAGGTGATTTTTTGAAATTAAAAGGTACAAAAAGTTTATGTCCAGAGTGTGGAAAGACTCTTGAGGCTGAAGTTTATGATGAGGATGGAAAGGTCTTCATCAAAAAAACTTGTGATGAGCATGGGGAGTTTATAAACACTTATTGGAGTGATAAAGATTTATATGACCGGTCAAGAAAGTATGTTCCTACAATTTCTGGAGTAGATAATCCTTGTGTGGATGATAGTGCTCCTTGTCCGGATAATTGTGGATTATGTTCAAAACACGAAACATCTACTGTTTTAGGATTGATTGATGTAACAAATAGGTGTAATTTGAAATGTCCTGTTTGTTTTGCTAATGCGGCAGCTGCAGGATATCTATATGAGCCTACAAAAGATGAAATCAGACAGATGCTTAAGAACTTAAGGAATCTAAAACCTCACCCATGTCCTGCCATTCAATATGCCGGTGGGGAGCCTACCGTCAGAAAAGACATAGTTGAACTTGTTGAAATGGCAAAGGAAGAAGGTTTCACTCACGTTCAAATTGCTACCAATGGTATTAGATTAGCCAAAAGGGATAATTTGGCAAAAGAATTAAAGAAAGCAGGATTAAACACTGTTTATCTTTCTTTTGAAGGTGTTACTCCAGAACCTTATATCATGAATAAAGGAAGAAATCTGCTTCCGGATAAAATTCAGGCTATCGAAAACTGTAGAAAAGCGGGTTTAGGAATAGTTTTAGTGCCTACATTGGTCAAAGGAGTTAATGACGATCAAGTTGGTCAAATCATTAAATTTGCTTTTGATAATAATGATATTATTTATGGTGTAAACTTCCAGCCAGTTTCATTTGCCGGAAGGACTCCTTCTGAACATGTGGAGGAACAGAGAATCACTATTCCCGACTTTGTCAATATCATTGAAGAGGAAACAGACGGTCAAGTTCCAACTTCTGCATTTTATCCGCCATCTTTCGTTGAACCGATTGCGGAGTTCATATCCTTACTTGATGGTGAAGAATCTGCAAAGGTGACCTTAAACTGTCATGAGCACTGTGGAATCGCAACTTATGTTTTCAGAGAGAAAACTGAAGGTGACGGAAAAGATAAATTGATTCCAATCACTGACTTCATTGATGTTGATGATTTGACTGATAAATTAAAAGAATACAATCAAAAACTTAAAGATGGTAAATTCGGTTCCCGTAAGAGGGTTCTAGCAGGTTTAACTAAAAATCTTGCTAAAATAATCCATACCAGCAGAGCTCCTAAAGGTTTGGATATCAAAAGGATATTGTTGAATGTCTTCGTTAAAGGGGATTATGATGCTTTAGGAGACTTTTCCAAAGATTCAATGCTTATTTCATGCATGCACTTCATGGATCCGTTTAACTTTGATGAACACAGGGTTAAAAAATGTGTTATTCATTATGCAACACCTGATGGCAGAATCATTCCATTCTGTACATTCAATTCAATGTATCGTGAAGGTGTGGAGCAAGAGTTTTCAAAACCATTCAAAGCAGAGAAAAATTAAACTTACAAAAAAATCACCTACTTTTTGTATTTGGGATTTTTCCTGAATACTTCATTTTTTTATTAACCAACATTTATTAGTGATATTTATGGATATTATCAAAGGAAAAACATGGACCTTCGGAGAAAATATTGATACAGATGTCATTATCCCCGGAAGATATTTGAGGACATTCAATCCTCAGGATTTGGCAGACCATGTGCTTGAAGGTGAAAGACCGGATTTTACAAAAAACGTCAAATCAGGCGACATCATAGTTGCAGATGAAAACTTTGGTTGCGGTTCTTCAAGGGAACAGGCGCCGGTGGCTATCAAAACCGCAGGAGTAAGTGCAATTGTCGCCAAATCTTTTGCAAGGATTTTTTACAGAAATGCAATCAATATTGGGTTACCTGTAATTGTTTCTGACATCGAAGCCAAGGATGGGGATATTATTAACATTGATTTGTCAAAAGGGACTCTGGTTAATGAAACCACAGGTGAGTCAAAGACTTTTGAACCGTTTAAGGAGTTCATGTTATCTATTTTGGAAGATGGTGGGTTAGTTAACCATTATCTGAATAATTCTGATTAAGGAGGCATAAAAATGGATTGTCCAATTTGTGGTTCTGATGAAATTGAAATTTTGAATTCAAAACAAAAAACAACAAAGAAGAAGTACACTGAAGAGTATTTGCTTAAATGCGAAGATTGTGGTCATGTTTATAAGAATATAATTTCTCTAAAAAAGCCTAGGCCTTACAGGCTGATTATTTCTGAGCAGGACAAATCTCACAAGACAACTATTGATTTGTCTCCAAGCGATGAGCTTAGGGTTGGAGACGCTCTTTTGACTGAGTTGGGTCAGGTTGAAGTCACAAGCATTGAAGTGGGTGACAAGAGAGTGGAAAAATCCCAACTTGAAGATGTAACTACCATTTGGGCATCTTCAGTTGAAATTCCTGCACGTATCGGTTTTTCAGTTGACTTGCATGGGGATGTCGATTCATATAAGCTTGACCTTGAAAGGGATTTTGAAATAGCTCCGGGTGATGTTGTCAAAATCGATAATCATATTGTTAAGGTGCATGTCATCAAAACTCAAGAAAGGAAATTGACTTCAGGATTTGCAAAAGCGGGAGTCATAAAAAGGGTTTATTCAAAACCGGTCAGATTTAACAATTATGATTATGACCTGACCAAATACATATTTAAAAAAACAAAAAAGAGTGACTGAATGAAAGTTTTTATTGAATCTTACGGTTGCACATTCAACCAAGCGGACGGACAGATTATTGCAGGAAATCTGCAAGCCAATGACATTGATATTGTGGATAATATTGAAGAAGCGGATGTTGTCATTGTAAACACTTGCTATGTTAAGTTGCCTACTGAAGACAAGATGACATTCAGGATTCAAAAGCTTCAAAAGGAGTTTCCTGACAAAAAAATCATTGTCGGGGGATGCATGGTTGAAATTGATCCTGAAAAGCTGGAAAAAATAGGGCCGGATGTTTCATGGATTGGTCCTCATCAGTTGAGTAAGTCTGCAAGTGTTGTTAATGCAACTTATTGTGGGGACATTATTCGTGAAACCGGTTTTTCAAAGGAATCTAAAGTTTGCGTTCCTAAAGTAGGGGATGATACTTTGATTCATATTCTGCAGATTTGTGAGGGTTGTCTTGGTGCATGCACATTCTGCTGCACTCGTTTTGCTCGTGGGCCTTTAAACAGTTATCCGATTAATGACATAGTCTCTGAAGCACAAAATGCCATTGAAAATGGTGCTTGTGAGATACAGTTGACTGCACAGGATACTGCAGCATTTGGTCGAGACAGTGGTGAAAAACTGTCTGATTTAATTAAAGAAGTGGCTAATTTAAATGGAGATTTTCGTGTTCGTGTTGGAATGATGCACCCTAAAAATATTTTAAATGATGTTGATGAAATAATTGATGCAATGAAACATCCGAAGGTATATGATTTTATCCATTTACCGGTTCAAAGTGGAAGTGATAAGGTATTGTCTGACATGAGAAGGGGTCATACAATAGAGCAATACAAAAGCATTGTATCAAAATTTAAAAAGGAAATTCCTGATGTGACATTGGCTACTGATATCATTGTGGGGTATCCGACAGAAAGTGATGAGGATTTTGATGAAACTGTAAAATTGCTTGAAGAGATTAGGCCAAGTCTGATACATCTGTCAAAATATCAGCACAGAAAAGGTGCAATCTCATCATCACTAACAGAAATTCCTCGCAAAATCATGAAGGAAAGATCAAAATACATATCTCAAATCAAAGAAAAAATAACTGAAAGAGAAAACGAAGAATTAGTTAATTCTATTCAAAAAGTTTTGGTTATTGAAAAAGGTTCCAAAGGTGGATATATAGCAAAGACAGATTCATATATTCCAGTAATTGTCGATAATGTTGAGTTAGGAACATTTGTTGATGTAAAAATAACTGAAGCAACATCAACTTATCTAAAAAGCGAATTATTATAGGATAAATTTTTTAATTTTGTAACTATTCTTATTTTGAGATTAGTGTTAATTTATACTCTTTAAATTTTTATATTATCTATATTTTTTTTTAATATTCAAAAGCATATTGTATGAATTATTATAGTATAATATGGACGATTATTATTCAGTTTTACCGATACCTTTATATACTATTGTATACTATCATTTAATTGGAGGTGTAATTATGAGTGAATTACCAATCGCACCAGTCGGTCGTATCTTAAAAAATGCTGGCGCACAAAGAATTAGTGATGATGCAAAAAT
>CADBHR010000014.1 GCA_902794475.1 uncultured Methanobrevibacter sp.
ATGGCAAAAGCTCTTGATATCCAAAAATTAGTCGAGTATCAGGACGATACTGTAGTCAGCCGTGAAGTAATCAAAAAGGAACTTGGAACAGTCACATTCTTTGCCTTTGATCAGGGTCAGGGACTGTCAGAACACTCCGCTCCATTTGATGCGATGGTTCAGGTTATTGACGGTGAAGCTGAAATTACAATTTCAGGTGTCAAAAACACTGTAAAAAAAGGTGAGATTATCATTATGCCTGCAAATGAGCCTCATGCGCTTCAGGCTGTAAACAGTCCATACAAAATGATTTTGACAATGATTAAGTCAGACTAGCTGACTGACAATTGGGCAAATTCGCCCAGTCTCTTTTTTTATTTTTTTCAATGTCAAAACAATATTAATTTTAACTTATTTTACTATTTAAGGATAAATATTGCTTTAAACTCGTTAAAACTTTATATACTATTGAATTTAATAGTTATATGCACTAGTGTAATGTTTGATTAGATTTCATGAAATCTCAAATAATAAATTTTTGAGGTGTGAAAGTGATCTTGAAAAAGGACATTCACCACCCTAACGATGTGATGAACAAATATTTTGAAAATGTCATGCCTGAAAAGCTTTGAAAGTGATCTTGAAAAAGGACATTCACCACCCTAACGATGTGATGAACAAATATTTTGAAAATGTCATGCCTGAAAAGCTTAAAGACTACTTTAAATTGCCTGGAAAGTTCATAAGTAATTTTCCAACAAAAATTTTCAGACGTGATGGAAGCGAACGTGAAATGGATTGGCTAATGCTCGTTGAAGATGGTCGGGGCGAATTCTTAATTCATGCGGAATTTCAATCATATGCCGTTGATGATGAAAAAATCGAAATAATTGCAGATTGCACAGATTACAGCAAAATCTATTATGGTCGACCAGTTCTAACTGTAATTATCATGACTGAAGGTTATGGGAGTTCTGTAAAAGAATTTAAGAGGACTTCTTCAGATATCCTTAAGCCAATCTATATTTGCATGAGCGAAGAGGAAGTAATCGAAAGGTTAAATAATCTTGAAGAAAAGATACTTAATCATAAGAAGTTAACCGACGATGAGGCATTAGACATTGCATTCTTACCAATGTTTGCTCCCAAAAACAAAGCGCACGATATCACTGAAAAGGTTACTCGGCTGTTTAGGGAAGACACTTCCCTAACAGGTGCCTTTAGAAATGATATCGCATTTGGGTTATCCATTATGATTAGGAAATACTTTGATTTGACACCTAAAGGCAAGGAGTTGTTAAAGATGATTGAACCGGAACTTGATGCATCAAAATTAAGGGATGTGATCGACTTTGAAGTTGATTACATTAAAAAATCATATGAGAAAGAACTTTCTGAAAAGGATACTATTTTAGCTGAAAAGGATACTATTTTAGCTGAAAAGGATACTATTTTAGCTGAAAAGGATACTATTTTAGCTGAAAAGGATAAAGAAATTGAAGAATTAAAGGCAAAGCTTAAAGTTGTTGAAGATGATTGAACCGGAACTTGATTTATCAAAATTGAGGGATGTGATTGACTTTGAAGTTGATTACATTAAAAAATCATATGAGAAAGAACTTTCTGAAAAGGATACTATTTTAGCTGAAAAGGATAAAGAAATTGAAATATTGAAGGCTAAGCTTCATGAAAATGGCATGACGTAAGATATTTTTTTCACATCGTTCGGACAGTAAAATGAGATTTCATATCTCATTTTTACTTTTAATTTTAATAATTAAATCTATTTTTTTTCCACCAGACCATTATCCAGTCTGCTTTGTCCTTGACGTTATAGTATTTGCCGTTTTCATAGGTAAGAACCCTTTCTAAATAATCTCTTAACAATTCTTTTTCTTCATCTGAATACAGCTCGAGCCTGAATTTGCCGTTGTCCATTGCCTCTTCAATGCTTTCATATTCGCGATAGTTGTTCAAATCAAACCTTTCAACATTTGGATATATTCCCAGGTTAAAGAGTATGTTGAAGAAATAGTTGTAATCTGGGAAATCCTCAGTTTTACGGCCGAGCTCCTTTTCAAAGTCCTTTTCTATTTTCTTGTTTTCAGGTCCGAAAACGGTTATGAAAACATATTTGTTTGCAATTTTGTCAAGTTCAACCAATACCTCATCAATCGGAATGATGCCATTCAGTGACCTTGAGCACACTACAACATCGACATCACCAATTTCGTCATAGGTTATCTCCTCAATTGGTTTTAAAACGGTTTCAATATTGTCGATATCATTATCTTTAGCCCTTTTTTCCAGATATTCGAGCATTTTGGGTGATGAGTCAATTCCTATTACCTTTTTTACCCTTTTGGCAATTGGTATGGTGACTGAACCTTCTCCGCATCCCACATCAAGCACAGTATCATTTTCATCCAAAGCCAGCATGTCAAAAAGTGCATGTTGATAGTCATCTTTTCGGGTTCTTTTGTAAAATCCTGGTGCTGCTTTGTCCCAGTCTTTGTTGATTTTTCCTTCTAATCGTTCAGCCCAAAATCCTAGCCAGTCAACATCATTCGGGTTTTCTATGCATTGTTTCATATTATTGTCCTTCCTTCTAAAACATTCATGTAATCTTTATAGTTTTCTTTTAATAGTTCTGGAATGTCCAGCTCATATGGGCATTTGTCGACACATTCATAGCATTCAACGCAATCAAGGGTCTTTTTCATTATTTTCTGGGTTTTCTCATCCATATTAGGCTCTGTCGGGAAACGCCTGATCCATAATGACATCCTTGCACATAGGCTGATGTTTATCTCTTCTGGGCAAGGCATGCAGTAACCGCAGCCTCTGCAGAAGTTTTCCCCAAGTTCTTTCTTGTCCTTTTCTATGATTGCCCTTAAATCATCGTCCAGAATGGTATTCTCATCATAAGATAGGAATTCCTCAAGTTCTGAAAGCTTTTGAATTCCCCAAATAGGTAATACATTGTCAAATTGGTTAATGTAAGCGTAACTTGCTTTGGAATTTTTAATCAATCCTCCGCCCATTGCCTTCATTGCAATGAAACCCACATCCAACTGTCTGCATTTTTCAACCAGTTCCAGTTCATCCTTTCCGCTCAAATAGGAAAACGGATATTGCAGGGTTTCATATAATCCGCTGTCAAGAGCTTCATGAGCAAAAGTAATCTTATGTGTTGTTATTCCAATGTGTTTTATCATGCCGTTGTCTTTTGCTTCAAGCATGGCTTTATATAAGTCGTCATCCTCCTTTGGGCAGAATGAAATGTTGTGGAATTGATGCAAATCAAGATAATCGGTTTTCATACTTTTTAAAGAAGTCTCCAAATCGCTCCAGAATTCCTCAACGGTTTCAGCACCGCTTTTGCTTGCAAGGAAAATGTCTTCGCGAACATCACTTAAAGCACGTCCAATCTTTTCTTCGCTGTCAGTATAGAAATGTGCGGTATCATAAAAATCTATTCCATTTTCATATGCTGTCTGCAGAATTTCTATTGACTCCTCCATTGTGCATCTCTGGATTGGAAGCGCCCCAAATCCATTTTTATTTACTTCAAGATTAGTTTTTCCAAGCCTCATTTTAGCATGCCTCTATCTTTTCTTAATGTTTATATATATTCAATTAGATAAATAATAATACTTATTTTTAAATAAAATTATTAAAATTGTGATGATTAAATGAATGATTTAGAAAAGATTATCTACAAGCATGCTTTACTCAATGCGGCTAAGCATAAGGGATCTGCAAATCCCGGTGCCGTAATGGGTTCAATCATGTCAAACGAACCTGAACTTAGAAGCAGGGCAAAAGAAATCGGCCCAATGTCCGGTAAGATTGTGGCACAGGTAAACGCATTATCTCCTGAAGAGCAAGCAAGCGAAATGGAAAAATTAGGCGTTGAAGTAGAAACCAAAAAGCCTAAGGCAAAGGAGACCGGATTGCAGGAGCTTCCTGGAACACATGAAAACGTCGTTTTAAGATTTGCTCCAAATCCTAGCGGACCTCTGCATATCGGACACTCCCGTGCCGCAGTTCCAAATGCGGAATATGTCAAAAGGCACAATGGTAAATTAATCTTAAGGATTGAGGATACCGACCCTAAAAGGGTCTACGAACCTGCTTATGAAATGATTCCCGAAGACCTGGAATGGCTGGGGGTCAAGGCTGATGAAATAATCTATCAGTCCGACAGGTTTGAGATTTATTATGACATTGCCCGCCAACTGATTGAAAAGGGTGCGGCCTACATGTGTACCTGTGACGGTGCAACATTCAAGGAGCTCAAGGATAACTGCAAGCCTTGCCCATGCAGGGACAACTCCGTTGAAGAGAACTTGGAGTTGTGGGAAAAATTCGACACAATGAAAGCCGGCGAGGCAGTATTGAGAGTCAAAACCGACATAAATCATAAAAACCCTGCAATCCGTGACTGGGTTGCAATGAGGCTGGAAGATGCAGAGCATCCTCGTCTTGGCAATAAATACAGAATCTATCCTATGATGAACTTTTCTGTGTCCGTCGATGACCATCTGATGGGACTTACTCATGTGCTCAGGGGAAAGGACCACCTGGCAAATACCGAAAAGCAGAAGTACCTTTATGACCATATGGGATGGGATGTTCCGGAATACATCCATTACGGCAGGTTGAAGATGGAGGACATTGCGCTAAGTACTTCAAAGGCCAAGGAAGGCATTGAAGATGGAACTTACAGCGGATGGGATGACCCAAGATTAGGTACCCTGAGGGCAATTGCAAGAAGAGGAATTCAAGCCAAAACAATCTATGATCTAATCATTGAGATTGGTGTTAAGATGGCGGATTCTGCAATCAGCTGGAAGAAAATCTACGGCCAGAACCGTAACTTTTTGGAACCGATTGCAAACAGGTATTTCTTCTGTGAAGACCCTCAAAAGGTAACAGTTGACGGCTACAGTGATGGCAAAGTTGATATTGAAAGGCCGTTACATGCAGACCACATGGACAGGGGCAACAGGGTCTTGCCGTTTGACGGTGAAGTCTATCTTGCAAAGTCAGACATCAAAGACGGAATGTTCAGGCTGATGGATGCTGTCAATGTAGACATTAACGGCGAAGAGGTCACTTACCATTCCACTTCCTTTGAGGATGCAAGGGCGGTTAAGGCCAGAATCATCCAATGGATTCCCCTTGAAGATAATGTTAATGTCAAAATCGTCATGGATGATGCATCAATCAAGACAGGTCTTGGTGAAGGTGCACTCAAAGGCCTGAAAGTCGGTGACATCGTGCAGTTTGAAAGAGTAGGGTTTGCACGTCTTGATGAAATTGCCGATGACGAGCTGATCTTCTACTTTGCACACAAATAGGTGGTTTTCATGACAATGTTTACAAACGGATTTTCAACACTTCAAATGCCTAAGGACTTTGATCAGATCCGGCCTAAGGATGAGTTCACTGAATTGTATTTGGTAAACACTAAAATTCCAATGTCCATAAAGTTCATGACAACACCTACATTATCCGGACTTCCGGAAATAATGGACGGCATTGAAAAGAATCTGAAAGGCAACGATAGGATTGATCTTATCACTTCTGATTTCATTCTCATCAATGACAATCTTTATTACATGGTTGTCTCTTCATTTTCAGATGGTGAAAATCAGATTCGCAGGAACGAATTTTTATATGTGGAAGATGATAATCTTTATGTTTTTGAATTCACATATCCTTATGCTGACAGGGAGCTTGATGACTTCTATTTAAACATTATCCGTTCTCTAAAAATCAGTGTTCCTAAATATATTGTTGAAGATGGTGGTTATCGTATAAATCATCAATGATTTATTTTTTTTGAGTATAAAAAAAGATTAAAGTGGTGTTTAAGTAAAAAAGATATTTTAGTATACCTTTTTCACATCACTTGCTTTGATTTTGATATTTTTACCTCTGTACTTTACAGAGATATCATCACCGTTGATGGCGAAAACCTGACTGGAATATGTCTCGCCGTCATGGTTGTAGATGATTTCGTCTCCTTTTTTGAGTACAATTTCATTGTTGTTTATGTAAATTTTAACATTGTTTCTTTCTGGTTTTCTCTTAATTTCAGGCACTTTTTCCGGAGTTGGTTCATATTCCGGTGAACTTTGAGTTATATTGAAGACACGTTGGGTATTTGATTGTCTTAATCTTTGTGCATGATAATCTTCATAGGTGCCGTCATCGATGTCCATGTATGTCTCGTTGATGATTGGTTCGTATTCATCGTATTCTTCGTATTCTTCGTATTGGTTCACGTTTCTGATGAATTCCTCATTGAGGCTTTCATCTTTAGGCAGTGGAATTTCTTCAGGTTCGGAATTCTTTGGAACCGGTAATTTTATTTTTCACTTTATCTAAATCTTTTCTGTAGTCCAAATCCATCGGATTTTCTTCAACTTTTGGTTCGAATTTGGTTTCGCCAACTTTGTTTGGAGTTTTTAATGTCGGTTCAGTAATTTCTTCTTGTTTTAATAGGGTGTCGGTGATATTGTCATCTTCAGAAATGCTTTCCACTTCTGCGTCACTTTCTTTTGATGCGGTTGTTATTGCTTCGTCAATGTCCTTTTGTGAAGCGACAGAAACTGTTTCAGTTTCAGTTGAATCATCATTATCTTTAATTATATTGCTGATTTTTTCTTCTTCTTTATCTTCGGCGATAATTTCTTCAATTAAAGGTTCCTGTGTTTTATTCTTGATGCTTTCTTTAATTTCATTCAATTCAGTGTCATCCTCATCCTTTCTGATTGTCTGTGATTCTTTTTCTCTTTCACTATCTTTTCTTTTGGATTCTTTAATCTTCTTGAAATTTTTTAACATTATTATCATAATTAATAAGTACTTGATTTTGAGATTCGTATTCATAATTTTTTGTGTTGTTTGTTTCAACTTCTGGAACAATATAAGCGTCATCCTCTTCGCTTTTTGTTTCAGTGTTTCGGCTAAATAAGTTTAGGTTATGTTCTTTTTTAGGAGTATTTGGAGATAAACTACGAGGAGTATTTTTTGAAGAATTATTATTTTGGGTGTCAATTTTATTTTTACTAATGTTTAATGCGTTATTTATACTTTCGCTACTTGGTAGTATTGATCCTTCTTCATGCTCTAATTCATCGCCTCTGTAATGTAGTTTAACTACTATAATAGCTATTGCGGCGATTATTGCAATAGTTATCCAAATTAAAATAGTTATTATATTCATATTTCCCAACCCTTATTTAGTATGTATATAATTATGTTATTTTCATTAATTTAAATATTTTCATAATTCATCGGTTTTTGTTTTAAATACTTTTTTTCACAAACAAGCATTCTTGATTGGCTAATTGATATGTATATTTTTGATTCTTTGTTTATTTTTAGAAAAATGATTTTCATAGTTATATTTTAAATAATTCTTTATTTAAGAATGATTTTTAGTTTTTAAAGTAATCTGAAATGGCTATTTTCACATTTCATTAAATTATTAATTATATGATTTATAAAAATGTATATATCTATTATTGAGTGGCGGTTATTTTGAAGAAATATCTAATATTTTTAATATTAATTTTAATTTTTTCAGGTGCAGTTAGTGCACAGGATTTAAATCAAACGAATCAAGTGGGCATGGATGATGTTAATAAAATGAATATGGATGTTTTTCCTGTTTAGATTCAAATTTGGATGAGGCAATATCTACGCCAATAGGCGAATCTAATGATGATTTCACGTCAGTAACATCTGGTGATGAAAATCAAAATCCGGCAGGATGCTTTGAAGAATGCCTTTTGGGAACAGAACATGATTCATCATTTGCAGCTCTCAATAAGGAAATCAATCAATCAGATGAATTCAACCTCACACATGACTATAAATTCAATGAAAGTACTGATTCTTTAATTGCGAGGGAAGGATTAAAATTAAATCAAAACAATTTGGTAATCAATGGTAACGGTCATGTCATTGATGGTGCAGGCATTGGGGCATTATTCCATTTTAAAAATTTAAGCGGAAAGATCATCATTAATGATTTGACCTTTAAAAACTTCGCTCAGACGGTTTTAAATTCTTACGGAGGTCTGACGTTGAACAATGTTAATTTTACGGGATTCATTAATCCTGATAATGAAATGATTCATCCAAAGAATCTGATTGTAGATAACTGTCTTTCAGAAAACTATGTATCAAATCTTCAATTGAAATATTATAATGCAGGTGATTTGAGAATCAGTGCAACTGGATTTAGTTACAGTGGTTTAGGATATTCATTAAGCTGGTACGGTGTTTTGCCGACAGACGCCCAATATGATGACAGAGGATATATTACAGAAGCCGAAATGGATATTGAAAGAATCCATGTTCAGGATGCTGCATTCATATACACAGGAGGGGATGATACCACAGACCAATTAAAAAGAGCCATACTGAAATATGGGGCGGGGACTATCCAATGCTGGGTGTCTGAACCGGAAAAAGAAATACCGACCGAAGGTGAAGACATTGCAATTGAGGATCACAATGCTCATTTCGTTTCACTCATAGGATGGGATGACAATGAGGGCGGAAGCTTGATTAAAGGTGCATGGATAGCAAAGGATTCATCAATAGGCATTAGCACTATCCTATTTTACACTAATTTCAGTGATTTTGATCACTATGCAATTGTGCCTCAAAGGGTTGCTGTTGCCTATATCTTTGAAAATACTATTGATTATCATGTGAACTATCAGACAGACATTACAGGATTAACAGGATTCAATGCCAATTATACATCTTATTCAAACGAATTCACATCAAAATATGATGAGTTGATTGGTGCTGTGGGAACCTACTTCAACGAATCCGGAATCAATTACTCCTTTGATGTATTTGTAAATGGAGTTAAAACATACACACAAAGTGGAGTCAGTGAATTTGCAGGATTCAGAACAATCGTATTGGACAAATATGTTCAAATCAAAGCAGGGGACCAATTCAAGGTTGTATTTAAAAGCAATTCAGTTCCTTATCAGGCATTCTCCAGACTTCATTATAAAGAAGGAATGTCATTTATTTAACCATTATTAAGTGAAAAAAATTCAGGAATCCCCATCCTCTATAGGATGGGGTGGTTTAAAAGCAAAGACGGCAGCAGCTGGGAGGACTTATCCTTGATGAACCAAACAATTTGTCTTAAAGTATACACAGTTAACGATGATGGCAGAATAACCAATAATAAAAACATTGCTGTTGACTATGATGGAGGGTCTTACTTCTCAGTTAATGTGGTCACTGCTGACGGCCGCACTGTTGTGGGTGCCAGTGTCAAATTCACAATCAACGGCAAAACAGTTACAGTCAAAACAGACAATAATGGAATAGCTAAAATCAAAATAACAGATGTTCCTAAAAAATACACAATGACAACAGTATTCAATGGTAAATCAGTCAAAAACATTGTAACCATTAAACAAGTGCTCAAAACCAAAAAGGTCACTGTTAAAAAGACATCCAAGAAATTTACCTTAAAAGCAACACTTAAAATCAATGGAAAACTCCAAAAAGGCAAAATAATAACATTCAAGTTCAAAGGCAAAACCTACAAGGTCAAAACCAACTCCAAAGGAATTGCGCAAAAGATACTTAAAAAGAATGTTATCAACAGACTTAAAAAAGGTAAAACCTATGCTGTCAAAGTGACTTACCTTAAAGACACAATAAGGTCCGGTGTGAAGGTTAAGTAGATGAATCCATTTCATCTATTCTTTTTTTTCTTTCATCTTCATATTCCAATTTTTTTTCTAATCATTCATTTTATATATTTCAAAAATCTAATATACATTTGATTAATATTTATGAGGATTAATCATGGTTGTTAAAATTAATGAAAATTATCTTAAATTAAAAAGCAGCTATCTTTTTGTTGAGGTAGCTAGAAGAGAACAAGAATTTGTAAAGAATAATCCTGATGCAGATGTAATTAAAATGGGTATCGGGGATGTAACAAAACCATTGGTCCCTGCAGTTATCGAAGCATTTAGGAATGCTGTCGATGAAATGGCTGACGGTGAAACATTCATGGGATACGGTCCAGAACAAGGTTACGGATTTTTGGCTGAAGCTATTGTTAAAAACGATTATGAGAAATATGGCATTTCACTGGACACTTCAGAAGTGTTCATTAGTGATGGAGCTAAATGTGACACAGGTAATATCCAGGAAATATTCGGAATTGACAATAAGATTGCAGTAACCGATCCGGTCTACACTGTTTATGTGGATACTAATGTAATGGCTGGAAGAACTGGTGAAATGGGTGATGACGGCATGTATGAAGGTTTAACCTACCTTAAAGCTAATGCAGAAAACGGATTTGTTCCGGAATTGCCTGATGAACCTGTTGATATCATTTATTTATGTTTCCCAAACAATCCGACAGGTACCACATTAACTAAAGATCAGTTAAAAGTATTTGTAGATTATGCAAAAGAAAACAAAGCAATCATCCTATTCGATTCAGCTTACGAAGCATTCATTAGTGAAGATGATGTGCCTCACAGTATTTATGAAATTGAAGGTGCAAAGGAAGTTGCCATTGAATTCAGAAGCTTTTCAAAAACAGCAGGATTTACAGGAACTCGTTGTGCATACACAGTTGTTCCTAAGGAATTGAAAGGATATACTGCTGATGGTGAAGAAGTTGAAATTAATCCATTATGGAACAGAAGGCAAACAACCAAATTTAATGGTGCATCCTATCCTGTCCAAAGGGCTGCTGAAGCAACTTACTCTGAAGAAGGTCAAAAACAGATAAAAGAAGTAATCGAATATTATATGGAAAACGCTAAAATCATTCGCAAAAGCTTATCTGACATAGGTCTTGAAGTTTATGGTGGAGTAAGTTCTCCGTATATTTGGGTTAAAACTCCAAACGACATGGACTCCTGGGATTTCTTTGACATATTGTTAAATGAAGCTAATGTTATTGGAACTCCTGGTTCCGGTTTCGGTCCAAGTGGTGAAGGATACTTAAGACTAACTGCATTCAATACTTTAGAAAATACTATCGAAGCAATGGATAGAATTTCAAAATTAGAATTTTAGGTGTTATAATTGAAGACAGTAGAAAAACCGGTTACAATTGAAGAGGGAGATTCATTTAAAGTACTTTTATCTAAATATGGTGCACTTGCACTTGATAAACAGGAAAACTTGTCAGAACTAATTGATGACAAGGTTGGGGATCTTGACATTGAAAAAGGCGAACTACGATTTGACGATATCATATTCCCTGTCCAAATTTTAGGATTTTTCATGCAGGACTCCAAACAGTGGTCATGGGCATGGGACAATGAGGACATATTCGGTGAAAAGCTAATCAAATCCGCTTTGCAAATCAAAGCAATCGGAGAGGAATTCGAAATTCCTGAGTTCACCACCCCTTTATTGAATGCAACCTATGATGATTGTCATACTTTGGCAATGACAACCAGTTCCATTTTGGCCATGGACGCTTATTATGCAGTTTCAGAAGACGGTTTGGATATTTTTGTTTGTATCAAATCAGACTTAATCAAAGAAAACGATTCCGCTAAGAAATTCAGGGATACATTTTACACTTTCCAAAAGAATTTCAACATTTATCCAAAAATCGCTTTTGAATCATATACAAAACTTAAAGGATATGGATTTAAGCCACATGATGATTTTGCGCTTGCAAAAATCGGTGAAGCACGTGTAATGGCGGGATATACTGAAAGAGGAAATATAACTCGTCTTTTAATATTCGGTGACGATGAAAGGTGAGAATATGGATTCTGATTTGGCGGAAGAAATTGAATATATGACCGATTTGCTTGCTAAATCAGGATTTTTCAGTGTCAGTGAAATTATGGAAATATTGGAGGACCAATTCATAGATGAAGATGTTGATTTTTCTGGTTTCGATATTTCTTTGAATGATTCAGATAACGAAAACTTTTCAAAGTTGGAAAATGCATTTGCAAGAATTTCACAGGAGGGCATTGCAGCTGTTCACAATTGTGGTTTTGACATCAAGGAAGGTGTGGCTGATGCATTTGAATTGCAGGTTCATTTATTAAATAACAAGTTCGATCCTAGGGGATTTTGCTTTTACACCTTTGAGGATGTGGAATATAGCGTTTTTGACGGATATTTAAGAATCACATTTGGGGACTTTGAAAACGATGAGAATAAGGCACTGGAAATTGGTAAAATCGTTTGTGAATGTTTGAAGGATGAAAATTTCACTATCAGTTGGGATGGAACCGTTAACAACCAAATTGAGATTAATCCTTTTAAGTGGGATAAATCATATGATGATGAAAAGGAATATGAAATTGAAGGTGCATATGAGGTTTTTGTTAAAAATCAGGTGTTAGAATGAATACAAGGTCTTTAAAATTAATTCGTGATGTTATAATCAATTCCGGTAAAGTGACTTCAATTGAAATCTCTCAGGATTCGATATATGTTGGATTTAAGGATGTGGAACTTGGAAATCCTAAATCAAATAAGGAAATGTCTTTGACAGTTCGTTTTGCTGAGGATTCCTTTTTCGCTGCTTTTTATAATAACATATGGGATGTTGATTTTTTATCAAAATATGATTATAAGAACCAATTGCTTAGTGAAGAGGTATATCTTGATGTAAAGGATGTCAGATTCATTGACTTTGAATACTTGAACACATTTTTTGGAAATTATAAAAGCGAAAAATCAATTTCTGTTGTTGAAGACTTTAGCATTCATAATATCCGCAATGATTTTTTCATGTTGATTGAAACAAAAGAAATAGCTATTGTTGTTGGAGGAAATCAGATGGATTTCTTTACTCCTTTCGAAAGGCTTGACGATGCCTCATTGAGGGAACTTTCTAATGAATGGATGTTTTACTTTTTAAATTATCATCTGAAAAGAAACATTATTAAGGATCCTATGTGCGAAAATCATCCGTTGATGCATACCAAATAATAATGTTGCATGATTTTTATAATATCTATTAAAAATATTGATTTGATAGATATTTTAAATAACTTTTTTTAACTAGCTATCAAAATTATCCATCATTCTTTTAATTTAAAACCGACCTGAAATAATTTCGTAAGTGTAATTTGCGGCAGATGTGAAACTGTTGAAATTATTATTGTGGATGTTGCTCATGTCATCTTCAATACGGTCGTCGACTTCCTTTAAAAAGGTGGTATTGTTATAGTCCGGGCTTGTAAAGTAATGGGCCTGTATTGCATAGTTGGTGTCCTCTTTATGGAATACATAGTTAACTCCTACATGGTTCCAGATTTTGTCTGTATTTCTTGAAGGATTTGAGAAATACTGTTTGGATACGGAAACTCCTCCTAAAGTGGATTGTTCATTCTTTAGAACTTTATATCCTCCATCTTCCATTTCTTTGAATTTAGCTTCTGAGATGGAAGTTATGTGGTCTTCTGGCCAGTCATCCCAGTGATCTATATAGATATATCCATTGGTAATGGCATCAGGAGTTTTGGACATGTTTGTCTGGTTCATTTCTTTAGTTGTATTCCATAATTGGGGAACTGTGCTTGTGCTGTGTCCAAATTCTATTGTCTTGTCAGTGGTTCCACTTAAAAGACTATTGATTTCATTAATGTTTGATGCAGTAAATACTATGAGGATTATTACTAACAGTCCAATTATTTTTTCTTGATTCCTCATTTTTTGTCTCCTTTATGTTCGGTTTTAGACCATCTACGTTCTTTTCTACTTATCATTGTTTTCATTGTTAAGAAAAACAATGGGATTAAATGGAAACAGTAAATGTAATATTTCACAATGTCCTTAATAAGTTCCTGGATAGAAGGTTTGTCTCTTAAAAGGGCAATTATTATTCCTGGGAAAAATGCAGTAACAGATAAAAATCCGACAAGGAACGGTGCTTCCATTCTGATTATTGTTGCACCATGGAAAACAAACCATGATATTGCATTGATGATTGTAACTACAAATCCGAAAAAGATTAACAAATTAAAGCTGTAAAATGAAATGTGTTCGAGAATATTGAATTTCTTCAAAAGAGATATTTTTGATCTTATGATTTGAGGGAAATAAACGAATAATGTCTCAAAGTTACCGATTGCCCATCTTGTCCTTTGTCTAAAAAATGCTCTCCAATCTGTTACAGCTTCCTGATAGACTGCGCATTCTCCGCAATAGCGTATCTTTCCACCCTGAAGTATGATTTTTATGGCCAAGTTCAAATCTTCAGTAACAGCAAATCCGTCCCATTTTCCACAGTTAATGATGGCATCCTTTTTAACGAATTGTCCGTTTCCGCCTAAAAATCCAGTACTTCCAAGATTGTCCTTAGCAATTAATGTATTTCCAAAGCTTCCAAATTCAAGATGTTGCATACGGGCCAAATAGTTTTCGTCACGATTGAACATTTTTACTCTTGACTGCACTCCATCGATATCTCCATTAAGATATTGCACAATTGTTATGAGGAAATCTGTTTTGATTTGTGTATCTGCATCAAAAACACCGATTATTTCTCCTCTTGATAATGTTAAAGCATCATTTAAAACAAAACCTTTTCCTTTACCTGATCTAGGAGGGTGTCTTGTAACAATCTTAAGCTGTGGCAAATCCTTTTTTAAATTCGCCAATATCTCTCCAGTGCTGTCAGTGGACCCATCATTAATCACGATAACTTCATAGTTTGGTTCATCATTTTTAAAATATTCGCTTTGGCATACGCTAACAACGGTTGCTTTGATGGTATTCTCTTCATTGTGTGCAGGTATGAAAATGCTTATAAATGGAAGATCCTCTTCATTATATGGTGTGACTGGCTTCATTTTTTTAATGCTGACTATTGAATTGAATAGCATTGTAAGTGAGGGGATTAAAAGTACCCATTGAAGCCAGGTTGCATTTTTTGTTAGAATGGCCATTAGAATTAGTGCAATACACAATATCAAAAGGAAACTTGAATCTGATTTTTCAATAACCAGTTCAGTGCTTTTTTCCTTTATTTTTGCTTGAGCTGTTTTAACGTTAAGTATGTTCTGTTCATGCTTCTTGATGGCAACTGCCATTGACCTTTGAACTTCTCCGTCTTCCAATGGCTTGAGCAGAAATCCATATGGATTATTTGTTAGGAGTCTGTCGATTGTTTCATCAAAAAGAGCTCCTATAACAAGTAGGATAGGCACATTAAAAAGCTCTAAATCTGTTGCCAGCTCTTCTAAATTAATGTTTTCAATATCTGTGTCTAAAAAAATGAGATTAGGAGATATTTTATCGAGTTTGTCAAAAATATCTTCTTTTACATATGCACTGCCAGCATATTCATAACCATAATCTTCAACAAATTCTTTCAATAAAGATAATGATTCTTCATCAGAGCTAATAGCAAAAATTTTAGGTTTTCCACTAATTAATTCTAATTCGGTCATTTAAATCTCTTTATTCTGTAAAACCGCTTGCGTCATTTAGTTTTTTTTCTTCTAATTTTGCTCTGTTGATAGTTATTTTAAGGGTTTTATCTAATTTGTTAATGTCATAAGGTTTTGAAACGAATCCGTATGACCCTTTGACGTTTGATTTTTCAAATGTGTCAATATCTGTGTTTGCAGTTAAATATATGATTGGTATGTGCCATTCGGAGATTACTTCTGCTGCTTCGATTCCTTCCATGTCTCCTTTTAACTTAATGTCCATTAATACAACATCTGGAGTTTTTTCTGCAGCTGTATCGATTGCTGCCTGTCCAGTATCGACTGTATCAATTACTTCATAACCCAATTCTTCTAAGCTGTATTTTAAATCTAATGCGGTAATAGCTTCGTCTTCTACTACTAATATTCTTTCATTCATGTTATACCTTCCATTTAACAATTTTTATTTTATGTTGTTTATTTTATTTAAATATTTAGTTTAATTTGTTTCATTCGATTAAAACAATCATCCTTCAATTGTGTGCTCCATATTAATCGGAAATGTCAATCTGTATCCTGTTCCGTTTTCATGCTTGAATAATTCGATGTTTCCATCAAGTTGTTTTGTGAGATTTTTAATGATTTCACATCCGAGGTTTTTGGTTATGGAATTAGGGTCTTTAATTCCAACCCCATTGTCCTGAAGGATTAATTCTGCAGTTTGGTCATCTAATTTGGTTATTTTCTTGGTTATCTTTTTATTAGGGACTGTTTTATCAGGGAATGCATGCTTGATTGCATTCATGGTCAGCTCATCAATAACCAATAATAAAGGCGTGATGACTTCAATCGAGAGGTTCAAGGTTTCATCAACTTCGGATTTGAATTCAATTCCATCTCTCAGACCAATCAAACTTCTTAATTGACTGTCCTGGTCAACAATATATTCCTTCAAGTTGATATTTTTGAAATCGGTTGTATTATATGTTTTTTCGTGAAGAATAGCAAGTGAGGACAGTCTGGATTGCATATGGTCAATGATTATATCTGGCTTGTTTTTATAGGCTCTTTTTTCCAGGTTAAGGAAACTGTTGAGAACTTGCAGGTTGTTTTTAACCCTGTGGTGAACCTCTTTTATTAGAATTGTTTGATGTTCGTTAGCTTCAATCAGTTCTTGCTGTTTTTTACGTTCTTCGGTAACGTCAGTTATAAAACCGATACTGTGACTTGTTTCACCGAATTCGAATCTTTCAAGATATATTTCAGCTATTTTTTGGCGGTTTTCGTCACCATGTACATTATATGTCACCCTTTCGCTGAGTTCGTCTCTTTCTCCTCTGATCAATTCCATAATTTTGCATTGGATGGATTCTTCAACAATGTTTTGAATTATCTTAGGGGAGTGGCGGTAAGTTTCCGGATCTTCTTCAACGAGATTAAAGAATCCTTCTGAAAACTCATAATGTTTTGCGCTCAGAGGGTCAATGAGCAATGCCAGTTTCTTGCTGTTTTTGAAACCTTTAAGTAAAAAGTCAACAGGTCTGGTCATCTTACGGGTTGAATCTGTACTTACATCTTTAAACAATCCGTAACGGCTCAATAAATGTCCTTCCTCATCGAACTTTGAGTAAAGGTTGACTTCAATGTATTTCAATGTACCGTCATCTGTTCTTATTCTTATGATGGTTTCGTAGTTGACCCTCCCATGATCCAGTTCTTTTAACAGTTTATCGATTAGCGGCCTGTCTTCGGGAATGGTCAAATCAAATATGATGTTGTAGTATTCGTCGTTTGGTTCACGTCCACGGTTGATGATATTATAGATTCCTTGTGTCCATGAGTACCGGTTATTTATTTTGTAATAACTTCCTGTTTGTGAGAAATATTCAATCAGATTAGCTTTTTCATCGTATTTTCCATCATCACTAACTGTTAGGCTTGTTTCACGGTTGTCACGGTGGTCTGAAATCAATATGATTTTTTCCATATCGTAAACCACTTTAACATTTGAAAATCTTGCAAGTTTTTCGTTGAAATGATAGTAGAATCGCATCTGCTTTGTTTCATGAGTTTCGTAAACTTCCTTTAACGGTTCTTTTAAAACTTGATAAAAACCGGGGGATGTTTTACTGAGTAAACGCCCTGCAACATCACTCTGTTTAATTTTTCCTCTCGTAAGAGCACTTAGACCCAATCTGTGGATAATGTAGTCATTACCGTCATCAATGGGCACGAATATATCCAAGTCGTTACTAAGATAATTCAATGTTTTTTCAAAAGGAGTGTAAAACATATCATATTCTTGAGGCACTTGCTTGTAAAGTTCATCTTCCGTGATATCATAGATATGAACTTCTTCAGTTTCTTCTAATTGCCTATATGTTTTTTCAATTCTCATTTGATTCCTCCCATTTTTCTTTATGGTGGGCAATGGTATGCTCGAAGTTGACTGGGAAGAGTATTCTAAATCCAGTTCCAACTTCACAGTCTAAAATTTCAAGTTCTCCATTAATCTGTCTGGTTAAATTGTTGATTATCTCCCAACCTAGATTGTGGTTAACTAAAGCGTCTGGGTTTTTAAGTCCAACTCCATTATCTCTCAGTATCAATTCGCAGATATGCTCGTCAATAAAGTCTATCTTTTTAGAGATGGTTTTATTGGGCATGTCAGGGTCGGGGAATGCATGCTTGATTGCATTCATGGTCAGTTCATCAACAATAAGGAGCAATGGTGTTATTATATCAATTGATAAATGTATTCTAGGGTCGACTTCTGATGTGAAGTTGATGTTCTTTGCTCCAAAGAGCATGTGCAATGTAGAATCTTGATCCTTCATGTAATCTTCAAGGTTGATGTTGATAAAATCTTCAGTTTGATAGGTTTTCTCGTGAAGCAGTGCAAGGGATGATAAACGTGCCTGCATGTTATCTAGAATACGATTAGGATTATCTCCATATGCTCTTCGCTCAAGGTTTAAAAAGCTGTTCAATACCTGCAAGTTATTTTTAACCCTATGATGCACTTCTTTGATTAAGATATTTTTTGTTGCATTTGTTTTTATTAATTCCTGTTGTTTTTTACGTGAAAGGGTGATGTCTGTTAAAAATCCTATACTATGGTCTTTATTACCGTATTTAAAGCGTTCAATAAATAATTCACATGTTTTAATATTGTTTTTATCTCCATTGACTTTGTATGTAAATACCTTATTGACTTCAGTTATCTTTCCGTCTATTAATTTCTTAAGTTCCCTTCTGACATCTTCCTCAACGATATTGTTTAGTATGGATTTTTTGTGAATATATTCACTTTTTGGAATTTCAATCATCTTGTAAAAACCTTCACTGAACTCATATCGTTTGCTTAAAGGTTCTACAAGTAGGGATAGTTTGGAATTATGATTGAATCCATTCAACATGAAGTCAACCGGCCTTGTCAAGTGCTTGTGTGAATCTATACTGATGTCTTTAAATAGACCGTAACTGCTTACTTCTTCACCATTTTCATCAAATTTTGAGTAAAGGTATGTGTCCAAATATTTGATGTGTCCTCCGGTTGTCTTAATACGAATGATATTTTCGTAGGTATCAGTTTTAGGACTCATGGTTCCCAGCAATTCTTCCACTAATGGCTTGTCTTCAGGGATTACCAAATCAAATATAATATTATAAAATGCATCGCTTGTCTCTTTAGTACGATTTAGGATATTATAAATTCCTGGAGTCCATGTGTATTCGTCATGTGCCTTGTAAAAGCTTCCGGTTTGTGAGAAATATTCAATTAAAGTAGCCTTGTTTTCATCATCTTCCTTCTGTTGTTCTTCAGCGGTTTTGATTATATTGTCTGCCTTTGTCAAATCGGAAATGGCATAGATTTTTCCCTCATCACAGAGTATGTGGATATTGGCGAGTGTGACAATCTTGTCGCTGATATAATAGAACATTCTCATTGCTTTTGTTTCTCCTGTTTCACAGACTTCCTTAAATGTATCTTTAAAGATGTCATAATAAAATGGAGACGTTTCACTTAATTTTCTGCCTTCAACATCTTCCAATTTCAGATTCAGTCTTTCAAGCAGATTCCATCCGATTCTCTCAACCAGAAAGTCGTCGTCATCTATTGGATGAAATACGTTGATGTCTGAGGGGATGTGTTTCATAACATTGCTGAAACGAACCTTATCAAGCTGCTTCACAGGTTTGGATTGTTGAAAAACTTCGTTTCTTTCAATGTTATAAACTCGTATTTCCTCGATTTTTTCTAGTTCTCTGTATTGTCTTTCAACATGCATGCAAATTACCTTGAGTTTATATATTATATGAATAATATTATATTTGATATTATATTTATATTATGTGAATTTATTTTGAATGGTATTGGAAAAGTTTTTTAAAGATAATTAACATAATATTAGTGTTATGGAAATTTTCTAAAATTTTCTTACTTTATTAATTTTAAGGAGTTATTAAATGACTTGTAGTATTTTAGTTGGTGGAGCATGGGGTGACGAAGGTAAAGGAAAATGCATTACCTACCTTTGTGACAATGATAAGCCAGAAATTATTGCTCGTGCAGGTGTTGGGCCAAATGCAGGACACTCTGTTGAGTTTAACGGAGAAAAATATGGTTTAAGATTAACCCCATCAGGATTTGTACACACCGGTGCAAAACTCATGATTGGAGCAGGAGTTTTAGTGAACCCTGACGTTTTATTTAAAGAATTTGAAGACTTGAAAAAATATAATGTTAAAGAAAGAATGTGCGTAGACCCTAGATGCGCTATAATCACTGAAGACCACTTGGATAGGGATAAAAAATCAGAACATTTGGCTAAAAAAATCGGAAGTACAGGTTCAGGATGCGGACCGGCAAATTCTGATCGTGTATTGAGAACTATTGGCCTTGCAAAAGACACATCTGAACTCGAAGAATACATCACTGATGTATCCCTGGAAGTCAATGAAGCAATTGACAATGGTGAAAATGTATTCATTGAAGGATCACAAGGTTTTGCCTTATCTCTTTACTATGGATCATATCCATTTGTAACCAGTAAGGACACTACAGCTTCCACTTTTGCGGCTGATGTGGGTGTTGGACCAACTAAAGTAGATGAAGTCATCAATGTATTCAAAGCTTACATTTCACGTGTCGGTGAAGGACCGTTTCCAACTGAAATGACACAGGAAGAAGCAGAAAGCAAAGGTCTTGAGGAATATGGTGTTGTCACTGGAAGACGCAGAAGAATAGGTTACTTTGACATGGAACTTGCAAAGGAATCCTGCAGAATCAACGGTGCAACTCAAATCGCATTGACATGTGTTGACAGATTGTTTGACTGTGCACGTGTACAGGACTACAGTGAATTGTCTGCTGAAACCAAAGCATTCATTGAAGACATACAAACCGAAACCGGAGTTCCTGTAACCATTATCTCAACTGGACCTGATTTAAAAGACACAATCGATTTAAGAAAAGAGTTATTATAACTTCTTTTTTTTCTATTTTTTCACACCACGGTCTCTTTTGATTTCATTTTGTAGAATATTGTGGACAATGCCATGACTATGACGATAAGTCCAATGTCAACCATCAGTTCAAATTGGCTAACGTTCATGAACAAATCAACTATTCCAATCAGCCATATTATTATCAGAAATATCGGCAGAATGTATTTTATGATTGCTGTCCAGAGGGTGCCGACCTTGATTCTTGATTTTTCGTTTAAAACTGGAATGACCTTATCTGTGCCGTAATACCATCCGAAAACTATGCACTGGATTGCAATGAGAAGCAATATTCCGAATTTGTTCACAAATCCGTCAACGATTCCAACGAGATAGCTGCTTACTCCACATGTAAATGCCAATGAGCACAGGCAGCCTATGATGCTCAATATTGTCACTAGCTTTTTGCGGCTCATGTTTGATTTTGATGAGATTGAGCCTATTAACGGTTCAAAGAATGCAAAGGCTGAACTTATTCCTGCAAAGAGCACGGCCAAAAAGAACAGCGGTGCCAAAACACGCCCTACAATTCCCATTAAACTGAATATTTTAGGGAATACCACAAATATCAGTCCAGTTCCCTCAGTGACTAATTGTACCAGAGGGGTTCCGGATGTTGCTGACATGTATCCCAGGATTGAAAACACTCCGAATGCTGTAAAAATCTCAAAACTGGAGTTTGATGCAACAACAAAGAGTACATTGTCTGTCAGGCCTTTGTTGTCAGACAGGTAAGTTGCATAGGTCAGTGCCAGGGCTTCTCCGATACCCAGCGAGAATATTATCTGTGAAAATGCCACAATCCACAGGTTGATGTTGAAAAGGAGATTCCAATCAGGATTTAATAATGCATCTGTTCCGATACTTGCTCCGGGCAGTGTCAATGCGTAGATGACAATGATTGCCATTATGATGAAAACTGCAGGTATCAATATCTTTGATGCAAGCCCGATTCCCTTTTCGATGCTTCTGTGTGATATGAACCATAGAATGAACCAGGAAACAATCACTCCAACTCCCACCGGGATGAAAAAGTTGCCGATATTGGAGAGATTTTCACTGCCTCCAACATTTTGAATAAAGTATGCTGCGGTATCGCTTCCCCAGCCGAATGTAAAGCTTTTTACAAGATAGAACATGTCCCAGCTGATGATGACCATGTAATATATGAGCACTATTGTTATTGAAAAAATAAGTATCCATGCTATATATTCAAATTTGGGATTGATCGACTTGAATATCTCGGTAAACGACCTTTTGAATGAAAATCCAATGCCATACTCCAGTATCAGGAATGGAATTCCCATAATTGCTATGGCAAAAAAGTAAGGGATGAAAAATGCCCCTCCTCCATTGGAGTATACGATATAGCTAAATCTCCATATGTTTCCAAGACCTATTGCAACGCCAATCATTGCAAAAATAAATGTTAGGGTCGAATCCCATTGGCCATATTCTTCCATGTATTAGCATTTATTTTTTGATATATTAAAAGATTATTAATTGATTTTGATGTTTTTCCATGTTTTTTACATTATTTTGGAGGATTGGTATTTCACTTTAATGTTATTTTAGGTAATGGAGATATGTCCATTATAACCATTATATTAAATATATATTACTTTTGATGTTCAAATAATATTATATGTACAGGGATATGATAATCATTCGAGGAGCAAGGGTTCATAATCTAAAAAATATTGATGTCGACATTCCTCTTGGAAAGATTGTAGCCATCAGCGGAGTTTCCGGCAGTGGCAAATCATCACTTGCACTTGGGGTGTTGTACTCGGAAGGCTCAAGAAGATATCTGGATGCCTTGTCGACCTATACGCGAAGAAGGATTTCACAGTCACAAAAGGCACAGGTTGACATGATTCAGTATGTTCCTGCGGCTTTGGCGCTTCATCAAAGGCCTAATGTTCCAAACATCAGATCAACTTTTGGAACTTCAACAGAACTTTTGAACTCCTTGAGATTATTGTATTCGAGATGCGGAAACTACTTTTGCCCGAATGGCCATATGCAGGAGGCGACTTTAAATGTGGCCCGTGAACTGCCGATAAAATGCCCTGAATGCGGTGAGGAATTTTACGGTTTGGGGGCTGAGGAATATGCATTCAACTCAGATGGCGCATGCCCCACATGCAGCGGAACAGGCTTTGTTCGAGACATTGACTCGTCAATGCTGGTCCCGGATGAGACAAAAACATTGGAGGAAGGTGCAGTTTCCGCCTGGAATCAATTCGGCATTTCATGGATGTATCACGTTGCAGGGGAACTTGGAGTTCGTGTGGACGTTCCATTCAAGGATTTGACCGACGAGGAAAAGGATATTGTCTACAACGGTCCGAAGGTTAAAAAATACATCAATATTCCATCCAAGAATGGCAAATTGTTTGAATTGAACGCTGAATATAGGAATGCCCATCGTGCAATCGAAGAGGCCCTTAAAAATGCAAAAACCGAAAAGGGACTCACAAAAATCAATAAGTTTTTAAAGACTAAGGTTTGCAGCGACTGTGGAGGTACAAGACTTAATTCAAAATCCCGCGAAACTCTTTTAGGTGGAATTGACATTTCCATGGCTTGCAGGATGTCCTTAAAGGATTTGGTGGAATGGGTTTTGGATGTTGTCGAGAGTTTGCCTGAAGACATAAGGCCAATGGCAAGAGACATTGCCGATGAATTCATGGACAATGCCAATATCTTGCTTGATTTGGGATTGAGCTATATTTCACTTGACCGGCCTGCCAACACATTATCCACCGGTGAGCTTCAGAGAGTGCAGCTTGCAAAAACCTTGAGAAATCACACCACGGGGGTGCTGTATGTTCTTGACGAACCGTCAATAGGACTCCACCCTGACAACGTGAACGGACTGATTAATGTCATCAAACGTCTGGTTGGTGACGGAAACTCAATCATTCTGGTTGACCATGACACAAGGATACTTTCAATTGCGGATTACATGATTGAAATGGGGCCATATGCAGGAAACGGCGGAGGCAACATCATCGCTCGGGGCAGTCTTGATGAAATCAAGAATAATTCTGTATCGCAAATCGCTCCATTCTTAACAAACTCTGAAAAGATCATTATCAGAGAAAAATCCAATGATGCATTTGAAAAGGGGAGTATTGAAATTAAGACAGATAATATTCACAATGTCCTGCCAATGGATGTTAAAATTCCAAAAGGAAAGCTGACTGTCGTGAGTGGAGTTTCAGGCAGCGGTAAAACGACACTTCTTTTAGAAGCCCTTTATCCTGCAGTTAAATCATACATCAGCAATGAAGATTTGCCAGAGGACGTTTTGGATATCGAATGCGATGGCATTAAAAAGATAGATTTGATTGACAGCGTTCCAATCGGCCAGAATGTCAGAAGCACCGTTGCAACATACTCAAAGGTCCTTGATGATTTGAGACGGGAATTCGCCAAATTGACTGATGAATATAAGATGTCTGATTTTTCATATAATACAGGAAAGCTGAGGTGCCCTACATGCAACGGAACCGGCAGTGTTTCAATGGATGTGCAGTTCCTGCCGGATGTCGAAATGGTATGCCCTGATTGTGGCGGAACACGCTACAACAGTGATATTGAAAAGGTTGAATATAACGGATTGTCCCTGGCAGACATTATGGGACTGACGGTTGATGAGGCGCTGGAGGAGCTTTTTGGCCTTAAAAAGGTAACCGCTAAACTGCAGAAACTGTCTGATTTGGGGCTAGGATATCTTACTCTTGGCGAAGCGACTCCAAGCCTGTCTGGTGGTGAAGCCCAAAGGCTTAAGCTGGCATCCGAAATCGGAAAAAGCCAGAAGAATTCGGTGTTCATCTTTGATGAGCCAACAATTGGCCTTCACCCATTGGATGTGAAGGTGTTGATTGATGTTTTTGACCATCTAATCGACAGGGGTGCAACTGTAATTGTAATCGAGCATGATTTGGATTTGATTGCAAATGCAGATTACATAATTGATATGGGAATTGATGAAGACAATAATGCAGGGGAGATATTGGCCTGCGGAAGTTTGGAGGATATTATCAATTCCCAAAATAGTCTGACAGGTAAATATCTGGCTCAAAAAGAATTGTTCTAATCTTTTTAGCTATTTTCCAGCAATGTGCAGGGCAGTATGCTCTCCGGTTTTAACAGATGAAAGAGGAATGAACTTGTTTTTCAGGAATAATTCCTGCATTTCATTGAATCCGTAGAAATGATAATCTCCCTTATCTGAAAACTTAATCAGCACATTGATCAATGGCCTTGCAATGCCCGGAACATAAGGGTCTCCAATCAGTAGCTTTCCGGAAGGTTTCAAAACACGTCGCATTTCCTTAAGAACATCATCCGGACGAGTGTAGTGGTGAAATGATGCATTGCAAACAATCATGTCAAATGAATCATCATCAAATGGAAGACTTTCAGCATCGGCTACACTAAATGTGGCTTGGGTTTTGCAGTTCATTTTTGCCTCATCAATCATGTTTTTGGAAAAATCAACGCCATACAACTCGTATTTTCCATCCGGAAGAAGTGTAAACAGGTTTCCGTTTCCGCATCCCACATCCAAAATCCTTCCGCTTTCTGACTTCTGAATCTCTTTTACAAGCGCATCATACATTCCTTCAACAAATTTTCCATCGCTTGAATCGTTATATTCACTGGCGGTTTTGTCAAAATGGTTTTTGGTTTTTTCTTTTGCATTCATAATAATTTTCTCCATTATCTGTTTGATAATCTAAATTGGATTGAGTCCATATAAAAGGCTGTTTGGAGATGTTTCTAAGATGCAGAATGGATTGACTGAAATGCAAAAAATAAGTGTTGAATTTGAAATGAATTTTTATTATTCCTCTCCTAGCCAACCCTGATTGACATCAGGATATCCGCATTCCTCACAGTATCCATCATAGTAGGGTGCGCCACAGGATGGGCATTCGCAATAGGTAGGGTAGCTGTGATAATGGTTATTGCTTCGGTAATTCGTATTTACAGTTCTTTTCGGTGTGGTTGAGTTATTACTGGTTGAGTTGCTGTTGCTGCAACAGCAGGCAGAAACAACAAGTACAAAAAGTATAACTACTGCAATTGTTCCAATCATATGATTGATATGAACTCTCTTATTATATAAAGAATATCATTATTTTCAATTTTTTCTGCTTAATTTGAACCACCCCATCCTATAGAGGATGGGGATTCCTGAATTTTTTTCACTTAATAAGGTTAATTTAAGTATTATTTCAGGCTATCCCCGTTGAACCAGCGGTTTAGAATATTAATTGCTGCGTTTGTGTCCCTATCAAGTATTTTTCCGCATTTT